>JBEKPH010000011.1:0-153281 GCA_049520915.1 Terriglobales bacterium | reverse complement strand
GGAGCGGGATCACCAACGTGGAGCGAGCCGGCACGCGCCTGCATCCACAGAGTTTCAAAGGGAAACACGAGAAACGGAACAGGCCCCGGCAATTTGGCCATAAAGTGGCCGAATATCTCCGGAGGCTGCCGCATGATGTGGTAGAGCGCGACGCAACACATGAGCCATACGACGGCGATGCCCACCAAGACTCTGACCAGTACCCGCTTTAGCCTTGCACGCTTTGTGTTCACGAATTGCGAGTCCATTTCCGCTAGAACAGAAACTTCAGTGCCACCTGAATCACGCGCGGGCTTACGTCGGATTGAATCGTTCCGAACGTCCCAGATGACCTGGTTTCGATGTCGCTGACCGGCAGACGGAAATTTGTGTGGTTCAGCACATTGAACAACTCGCCGCGGAACTGAAGTTCTTTCGACTCGGTCAGGCGAATGTTCTTGAACGCGGATAAGTCCCAATTCACGTACCCCGGCCCCTGCACGGCATTCCGCCCTTCATTCCCGAACTGTTGCACCGGGGAATTCGGGTCCTGAGTAATTTGTTGGAACGCGTTCACATTAAACCACTGCGCCGCGGTATGCGGTCCCGCATTCGGATCGCCGACGACATTCGGCCGGTTACTCGAGAACCCGGAGATCTCCGGCGCCTGCCCTTGCACGGACACGTCACTGGAGTCAAACACAGTAAATGGCGTGCCGCTCATGGCCGTGAAAATTCCGTTCAGCTGCCAATCTCCCAGAACCTTGCCATACCAGGCAGTCGAATGCTGCAGGAAAGGCAAGCTCCATTGATAGCTCAACACGAAGCGTTGTCGTGCGTCGAACATGGACCGGCCGCGCTCCGCCGCGAGATCAAATGGATTCTGCGCCAGGTCATTTTCTCCTGCCGTGTCTTGCGAGGCTGAGCCGGTAATGTTGAAAGACGATACGTCATCGATGGAGTGCGACCACGTGTACGACGCCAGGAAGGATAACCCGTGGCTGAACCGCTTCCGTAGACTGGCCTCCAGCGCGTTATAGCTGGAGTTCGAGATGCTCGCAATCTCGCCAACCGATCCATAAATACAACTGCTCGGGGGGTCCGCCAGCGTGCATCCCGAGTACAGTCGACGCTGGTTCGCATTGCTAGACGTGGAGAGCGGACATGGCTGTGCTGGCGGCGCACAGCCTGGGCTCGTTGTGTCAAAACCGGGCACATAGATCGCCGGATTCCCTTCAATGAATCGCGGCAACCTGACGCCGGTCGTCCCAACATACCCGATCTGGAAGAGCCAGTCCGCGCCAATCGAACGCTGCACATTCAGGTTCCAATCCTGCGCGTACGGCAGATGCAGGTTGCGGTTGACCACCAGCAACGTCATCGGCTGGGGAAACGGCACTCCGAACGGATCTGGACTGTAAAATGGGTCGGCAAACGAGTTGATGGGAAAGCCCAATTGAAGAGTCTTCAGGTAAGGAGGCGCGCTGACTGGGTCCTGCAGCGGGCCGCCTTCTCCCGTATAGTACGGCTCGTAGAAAATCCCATATGCCGCGCTCACCACGGTTTTCGCATCGCCTCGAGGACCCCACGCAAAACCTACGCGCGGAGCAAACGCCGTTTTCTGCGTTGGGATTAATCCCGCGGGCACTCCGGGGTCCCCCGGATAGAGCAGACCCGGTGGAGCATTGGGAATCACTGTCGACTGTGCTCCCGGAACAAACAGGTTCACGCGGTTCTTATTTTCAGTAGAGGGGAAGGGCAGTTCGTAGCGCAGTCCAAAGTTCAGCGTGAAATTCGAGGTGACTTTATACGTATCCTGGCCATACAAGTTAATGGCCCGGTCGCGGATCTCGCGGCTGAAATCGCCGCCGCCCTGCAAAAAGACCACCGGGTTACCCGTCAGGAAATTGGCAAACCCGTCGTTGTAGAGAAAGTCCGCCTGTGAGGGGATGCCTGCGAACACGAAGAATCCGTTGGTGGCGATGCCCTGCAAGGCATTGATCTGGTCGCGGCGATAGCCACCGCCAAATTTCAATTCGTGACGGCCGTGAATCCAGCCTAGAGAACCTGAAAGGTCAAACGTATTTTGAAACGTGTTGCGCGGCCCCGTGATGGGATCGCCAACCGACGCATAGCCGCCGACTTGGATAAACGGCGGTCCAGACGCCGAAGCCAGCGTCGGATCGTACTGAAATCCTAAGCTCGCGGGCGACTCGTGGTTCAGGTGCTCGTCGAGCAGAAACTTGTTGCGCAGAAACGAAAAGCGCGCCACGCCGATGAGGGTTGGTGAAAAGATGTGCGTTTCTTGCGCCACAAAATTCTGTGCCCGGTCATATTCGCCGACGGGAAAGCCCGGCACATTCGCGCCCACCGGTGACAGCGGGTCGGTCGTCGGGCCGCTGGCATACATGTAGCGGAAATTCAGCGTGTCGGAGTGCGAAAGATAATGATCCAGCCGCAATCCAAACTGGTCATTGTTTTCGATCAGAGTTTGCGTGGTGATATATCCATTCGTTCCATTGTTCGGCAGCGGGAAAAATGGTAATAAATTCGTTGCAACCGGGTCAATAGGCTGGATAATCGTCAACTGGTTGAACGGTACCGGTCCTCCGAAAAGGGTAAGTTGCCCGTTCGGATCGCTGCACTGGCCGCCCGGATCAAAGGTGGCTCCGCTGCCCGTACATAATTGCCCGAAGTTGCCCTGCCGTTCGTCTGCGGACGGCACGGTCGCGTTCACGGGTTCGCCCTGCCGGTTGCGAAAGCCCTCGTAATATCCAAAGAAGAAAGTCTTGTCCTTAAAAATCGGGCCTCCGAACGAGACGCCGAACTGGTTCTGCTTTAAAGGTCGAACGGTGTGGGAAAAATAGTCGTGCGCATCCATCGCATCATTGCGCAGAAATTCCCACGCTGCTCCGTGAAACGAATTCGTGCCGCCGCGGGTCACGATATTGGTGGTCGATCCAGTGTTGCGTCCGAACTCGGCATTTGCGTTGTGCGTCAGGATCTTGAATTCGGCGATAGCATCGATCGGCGGTTTCAGAACAAAGCCGGCATCCACAGCACTGACATTGTCCGCTCCATCGATCAGAAAATTATTCGACTCCGGCCGTTGTCCATCGACTGCGTAAGCCTGATTCTGCCGCGCCGGACCTCCGGCTTCTGCGAGTCCTGGGGTCAAAGGAACGACACCGGGCTGAAGTAGTCCCAGTTGTGAGAAATTGCGCCCGTCGAGAGGCAGGTCGAGAATCTCGCGCTGCATCACGGTTTCTCCGAGACTGCTCACCGTACTTTGCACCAACTCGGCGTCGGCCTGCACTTGAACCAACTGCGTCTCCGCGCCGAGCTTCAAGTGAATACTCACCGTCGCGTTCTGGTTGACATCCAGCGTGATGCCTTCTTGCAGATATTTCTGATACCCCTTGGCCTCGACCCTGACTTGATAATGCCCGATCGGCAATTCGACCAGGACGTACCCACCGTCGCGATTGGTCAGAGCCGTACGCGTCAGTCCCGTTTCCGTCTGTTGGGCGCTTACGACCGCGCCCTGCACGACAGCGCCGCTTGGATCAATAACGGTACCGCGAATGCTGCCGGTGATTTGCTGCGCCGCCGCCTGCACACCAACCAACGCAATGAGTAGCACACACACTGTGGCTATGCGACTGACCATACCGCTTCCCACACCTTTTCTCGCGGCGTCAAAAACGCGCGAACAGATTTCACCCCGAATCGAAGTTCCGTGATTATAGGGAGGCGATTTGGCAGGTCAATAATAGGAAAGAAGTAGGATGCGCTCGGAACCGCCAGCTCAACCTAGCTCGACAGCCGGGCAACCGGCGCCATTTACTTAGGAAGTGAGCAATTTTGCACAGACGAGCCGCTTATTGTGGTCTATTGTTTTCAAACTGTGGCCGCCCCCTGACGCGCGGCCATTCTTCAACTCGCATGCGCCCTCAAGTCGCGGCGTTTGTGATGTGACGGCAAGCCAACTGCGACTTTCCACTTCCGTTTGAAGTTACCCATAGGAGAAGGCGCCCATGAATTCTCCCACTTTGTTGTACATTGACGATCTGCCGCAGATGTTGGAACTCCGCAAAACCACCCTGGAATCGCTCGGCTACAGCGTGAAGACCGCGTCAAACAGTCACACTGCAATTACTACTCTGGAAGAAACCCGCGTCGCCGCGGTCTTACTGGAGTACAAACAGGAGGGGATTGACGCCGAGGCCGTCGCCGTCCACATCAAGCAACGCTTCCCCAACCTTCCGATCATCCTGCTTTCAGCCTATTCCGAAGTGCCCGGAAGAGTGCTCTGGTTGGTGGATGAATACATAATGAAGAGCGAACTGCCCGACCGACTGGCGCCGATTATCGAAAAAGCAGCAAGCAGAATCGCCGGGCCGCCCGACGAAGGTTTGCAACGTCGCAGCACCGCGGCGTGAGAACCGAACCACAGGAGACGTTCTAAAGCGACGATGCCATTTCTCGGCACACAAAAAGGCCGCTACCTGAAAGTAGCGGCCTTCACTCTCCAACTTTAATCGCTTTCTTTGCGGATCTTCTTCCTTGCGCGTTTTTGCGCCAAAGCCTGCTTCACTCGGCGTCGCTCGCCCGGTTTCAGGTAATAGGAGTGACGCTTGACCTCCTTAATAATGTCTTCTGTCTGAACCTTGCGCTTGAACCGACGCAGGGCGTTTTCCAATGACTCGCCCTCTTGCAGTCGAATTTCTGCCAATCTCATCACCCCCCAACTCAGCACTTTATCTGAATCAATAGTTTACTACTTTTATCGCAAAACTTCCGGGCAGGAATCGCCACTCAGCAAGCCTCCAGACCCTCATTTACCCTTCGCACTTCGCCTGCCGGCTCTGCGTTTTTGCGTATGGCCCGAGCGCAGTCTTTCTTCCAACTGGATATTGTGAGCCTTCACAATCGCCATGATCAGCCCGGGAAAGCGCTTTTCGATTTCCACGCAGCGCGAGGTATTCTGCATCTCGACGCCGCGCCGCTCGCCCCTGATCAATCCCGCTTCTCTCAGTGCTTTAAAATGTTGCGAAAGTGTGGACTTCGGTATCGCCTGCTCGCTGACCTTCAGAAAGTTTGAGCAGTTTTGCGAACACCCCGAACCGACGATATCGGCAAAGATCGCCACCCGCACCGGATCGGAGAGCGCGTGCAGGATGGCCTCAACCGTCACATCTTCGATCGAGGGATGAAAGAGAGGCCTCACTGTCTCAGCATACCTGCCGCCGGCAAATAGTTCAATGGTTCATATGTTCAGAACTAATGAATCCTATGCGGATCCCCGCCCATCCTATGTTGCAGCTATTCATTTACGCCTAGGGCGTCCAATCAGGAGAGACATCATGAGCAAACTCAAAGGTAAAGTTGCAGTCGTCACCGGCGCATCCAAAGGCATCGGAGCTGCCATCGCCAAGGCACTCGCCGCCGAAGGCGCATCCGTAGTCGTAAATTACGCTTCCAGCAAGGCAGGCGCGGACAAAGTCGTCGCCGCCATCACCACTGCCGGCGGAAAAGCAGTCGCCGTGGGTGGTGACGTTTCCAAGGCGGCCGAAGCGCAAGGCATTATCGCCGCCGCCATCAAGAACTACGGCCGTCTCGATATTTTGGTTAACAATTCCGGAGTCTATGAATTTGCCCCCATCGAGGCCGTCACCGAAAAGCAGTTTCACCGGATATTCGACATCAACGTCTTGGGTCTGCTCCTCACCACGCAAGCCGCGCTGAAACATATCGGCGAAGGCGGCAGCATCATTAACATAGGTTCGGTCGTCAGCCGCGTTACTCCGCCGGGCAGTTCCGTCTATACCGGCACGAAAGGAGCGGTCGACGCCATTACCGGCGTGCTCGCTAGAGAGCTTGGCCCGAAAAAGATTCGCGTCAACGCCTTAAATCCCGGCATGATCGAGACGGAAGGTTCACACGCTGCGGGCTTCATCGGTTCTGACTTCGAGAAGGGAATAACCGCTCAGACCCCGCTCGGACGCATCGGCCAGCCCGGCGACATCGCCTCCATCGCCGTCTTTCTCGCCTCCGACGATTCTGCCTGGCTGACAGGCGAGCAACTTCTCGCAGGCGGCGGACTCCGCTAATCTCGCGAATCGGCCCGGCTTTGATGCCAACTGGATTTATCCAGATTGAGAAGATTACCCACGAACAAGAACTCGAAAGGATGCATTGCAATGGGAAAGCTAGATGGAAAAGTAGCAGTCATTACCGCGGCTACGTCGGGCATGGCGCTGGCGACCGCAAAACTCTTTGTCGCTGAAGGTGCATACGTGTTCATTACCGGCCGCCGAAAAGACAAACTGGATGAAGCGGTGAAAGCGATTGGCCGCAATGTCACCGGCGTACAGGGAGACGCTTCGAACCTCGCCGACCTCGACCGCCTGTATGCAACGGTCAAGAAAGAAAAAGGAAAAATCGACGTGCTCTTCGCCAGCGCCGGGCGGGGCGAACTGGCGAAGATCGGCGAGGTCACCGAGGAACATTTTGATCAGACCTTCGATCTCAACGTGCGCGGTACTCTGTTTACCGTGCAAAAAGCCCTGCCGCTCTTTACCGACGGCGGTTCCATCTTCTTAAACGGATCGATTGCGAGCATCAAGGGCTTTCCCGCTTTTGGTGTGTATGCCGCAAGTAAAGCCGCGGTGCGATCGTTTGCCCGAACGTGGCTCGTGGACCTCAAGGAACGAAAGATCAGAGTGAATATTTTGAGCCCCGGAACCATCGACACGCCGATTCTGGATCCCCTCGGTCCCGACGCCAAGGAATTCTTCAAGTCTCAGGTTCCGCGCGGCGAGATCGGTCGTCCCGAAGAGATCGCGACGGTCGCTCTATTTTTGGCTTCGAGCGATTCGAGCTTCGTGAACGGCGTGGAGCTGTTCGTCGACGGCGGCACGGCGCAGATTTAAGCTGACCTGGTCGACAGGAGTGACGCAAAAAGCAGGCTCACCGCGCCGGCCGGCCGTATGAAGCCGCGCGGTGAGTTTCGCGCTGAATTGAGCGCGCACGGCGACTATTCTGATTACCGAAGAGGGCCGCTCTGGAAAAGTACGTGTCAAGGTTGATTCAATGACGATCACAGGTAGGCAATCACGGGTAGAAAAGTGCTTGGTAGGCCCGAATGGACTCGAACCATCGACCTCCTCCGTGTCAGGGAGGCGCTCTAACCAACTGAGCTACGGGCCTATACGTGCGTTGCGGCTACTGCTACCAAACAGCGCCCGCATTCAGCAAACCATTCACATCGCCACCGTGTCAAGGCAGCGCTTCGACAACTGAGCTACGCACCTACAGTTCAATAATTTTAACACTTTTTCTTGAAGTTCCTGCTTCGCTCCACCACATAACGGAAGGCCGGTGGAAGGCTGACTGTAGTCGATCGGCTGAACGTGGCGGACGATGAGAGGAACCGAGACGTGCGGGCGCTCGTATGTTTCTGTGGAGAGTGAAGACGCCGCAAGCGGCGTCTCGACGGGGTCTGATATATTGAGCGCTTCCCCGGAGGTTCCTCTATGTCTCGAAGCGTGCGCTGTGGATTGATTCAGGCGAGCAACGCGCTCAGCAACAACCGGTCGCTGCCCGACGTGAAGCAGGCGATGATCGATAAGCATCTCAAGCTGATCGAGCAGGCTGCCAAGAAAAAAGTGCAGATTCTTTGTCTGCAAGAGCTCTTCTACGGCCCGTATTTCTGCGCCGAACAAGATATCCGCTGGTACGACCTGACCGAGCGCGTTCCGGATGGACCGACGGTGAAGCTGATGCAGCAGATCGCGGCCAAATACGGGATGGTGATCGTGGTTCCGGTATATGAAGAGCAGATGCCAGGGTTGTACTTCAATACCGCTGCGGTGATTGACGCGGATGGCAAATATCTGGGGAAATACCGCAAGCACCACATTCCGCACGTGCATCCCGGATTCTGGGAGAAGTTTTACTTTACGCCGGGAGATCTGGGGTACCCGGTATTTCAAACAAAGTTTGCCAAGGTGGGCGTGTACATCTGTTATGACCGTCATTTTCCGGAAGGCGCGCGCGTCCTCGGATTGAATGGCGCGGAGATTGTGTTTAATCCTTCGGCCACGGTTGCCGGACTCTCGGAATATCTGTGGGAACTGGAACAGCCGGCCCATGCGGCTGCCAATGGATATTTCGTAGGGGCAATCAATCGCGTTGGACGGGAGAAGCCATGGAACATCGGCGAGTTCTACGGCAAGAGTTACTTCTGCAATCCACGGGGCAAGATTGTCGCGCAGGCCAGCCGCAATAAAGATGAGGTGCTGGTCGCGGATCTCGATCTGGACATGATTGAGGAAGTGAGAAGGGTTTGGCAGTTCTATCGCGACCGCAGGCCAGAGACGTATGGGGCGCTGACGACGCAGACGGGGCAGACAGCGGAGTAACAGTTCTCAGTTCACCGTAACCGCAACGCGATTTCTGGCAAACAATTAGGTGACAACGGACACCGAGAGCTGCTTTACCGCGCCGATGATCTCCACTCCTACAACTTCACGGATCGAATCCAGTCCGCTCTATAACTCCGATCTCGCGCCTGCGAGCGCGGAGCGCCGGACGTGGGGAACTTACAACTTTGCCGCGCTCTGGGTGTCGATGTCGGTCAACATCCTGACGTACATGCTGGCTGCCAGCCTGATCCAGGGAGGAATGAACTGGAAACAGGCGGTCGCGACGGTATTCCTGGGCAACACGATCGTGTTGGTTCCGATGCTGTTGAATTCGCATCCGGGAGCGCGCTATGGGATTCCATTTCCAGTGCTGGCGCGCGCGTCGTTCGGTGTGTTGGGCGCAAATATCGCTGCGGTTTTGCGAGCGCTGGTTGCCTGTGGATGGTTCGGGATCCAGACATGGATTGGCGGGGAGGCGATCAACACGTTGGTGGTAACTCTCGCTCCGGCGTGGGGACACCTCGCGCACGGAGCGGCGATTTGCTTTCTCGCGTTCTGGCTCATCAATCTTGCGGTCGTGCTGAAGGGGATCGAATATATTCGCTTTCTTCAGGGAATCAGCGCGCCGGTTCTGTTGGCTGTGGGTCTGTTGTTGCTGGGGTGGGCGTATAAAACCGCCGGTGGTTTTGGACCGATGCTGTCGGCGCCGTCGCGCTTCGTGAACTTCCCGGACTTCTTGAAATTTCTGATTCCGGCGCTGAATGGCACGGTAGGATTCTGGGCGACGGTGTCGCTCAACATTCCGGATTTCACGCGCTTCGCACGCAGCCAGCGGCAGCAGGTCCTTGGGCAGGCGCTGGGCTTGCCAACGACGATGACGCTTTATTCGTTGATTGGGATTCTGGTTACGTCGGCGACGGTGGTGATTTATGGAAGAGCGATTTGGGATCCAGTGCAGTTGCTGAGCCAGTTTCATTCACCGGTCGCGGTGGTAATCTCGCTGCTGGCGATTCTGCTGGCCACGTTGAACGTAAATATTGGCGCCAATGTAGTTTCGCCAGCCAACGATTTTTCGAACCTGTGGCCGCGCAAGATCAACTTCCGCCTAGGAGGCGTGATTACCTGCTTCATGGGAATCGCGCTGATGCCGTGGAAACTGCTCTCCGATTACGGGACGTTTATCTTCGGCTGGCTTGGCGGCTATGCCGCCTTTCTGGGGCCCGTGGCGGGAATCATGATCTGTGACTATTTTGTGATTCGGCGGAGAATTTTGATAGTTGACGATCTCTATCTGCGAAATGGAGTTTATGAGTATAATCATGGTTTCAACTGGTACGCCGTGCTGGCTTTGGCTTTAGGAGCGGGCGCGGCTCTGGTAGGATTAGTCGTTCCCGCGCTGCGCGTGTTCTATGACTACTCTTGGTTCGTGGGATTTGTGGTGGCATTTGGGTGTTACTACTTGGCGATGCGGAAAGGGACGTTGGTCCGCGCGAGGTAATTCAGTCTCTCTTAATAACACTGGGGCTTACTCCGGCATCCTAAGTCAACGAGGTGAGGTATGAAGACTGCAGCGATATCGTGCCTGTTTTTTTTCGTGATGTTCGGAACCGCGTTTGGACAAAATACAGACAAAGACTCAGAAGACGTCACGACCGTGCGTGGCTGCATGCAGCACGCGAGGCAGAATTACACGGTGGTAGACAGCAAGGGATTCGCATACGTACTGGAAGGGGTTGGCGACAAACTGAAAGGTGAAGTGGGACACCTGGTAATCGTGAAGGGAACGTTGATCGACGATACCAAGACGGGTGTGCGATCGGAGAAGCAAGGCAGCAATCCGACGGACACACTGCACGCATCCGAAGGGGCCGCAACGCTGCGGATTGCCAACGTTGCTACGGATGTCAAGCGCGTGGCGGATAAGTGCCCGTCGCGATAGAGGCAACGCGGCGGCCATTATCGCGGCGGTCGCTATTTAATGTTTATTCCTGAAAGGTGACGCAGACGCCGTTGGGATCGATGGCTGCGAATTCTTTTGTGCCCCAGGGTTTAGTTTGCAACGGGCCATTGGGATGGACCTTGCCTCCGCGTTGCTGGAACTCGGCGTAGAGAGCCTCGATTCCCTGCACCGCGATGCGCACCATGACCTGGTCGCCGACTTGGCGAGCAAAGGTTTTGTCGTCCATGCCGGCAATGTGCAGGTAAGCCTTGCCGCGGTTGATACCGGCGTAGTTGGGCGGAGTCGCGTCGCGGAAGGTTTCCTCGAAGCCGCAGATTTCGGTCCACCACTTGAGTGACTCGTTCATGTCAGCAGCGGGTAGGACGGGGATCGCGCCCTGGACCACGACTTCCATATGGCTTGCCTCGACGCATTACCGAAAAGACGGTAACACTTCATTCTTGTATTTTTCCAGCGTGTCTTCTTCATCGCCGCACATCAAGTAAATATTGAATTGGGTAACTCCGGCGCGCGCGAGGGCGTGAATCTTCTCGATGTGCGCCTCGGCAGGACCGAGTAGACAGAAGCGGTCGGTAACTTCATCGGAGACGAAGCTGGCGTTGCTGCTATCGACTTCGCAGTGATGCAAATAATCGTACTCGCCGCGGTTGCGGATGTAGGACGTGAGGGCGGGAGGCAGCTCCTCGGGCTTGTAGCGCGAAACCAGGTCGACGACATGGTTCGAAACCAGCGCGGGAAACCAGCGCACACGCTCGCGACCAATTTTGATGTCGTCGGAAATCCAGACGGGGGCGGCGGCCATGATCTCGATTTTCGAGGGATCGCGGCCAGCCGCTTCAGCGCCTTTTTTAACGAAGCTGACGCACCATTCGATCAGGTCGGGATCGGCGAATTGCAGAATGACGCCATCACCGACACGTCCCGCGAGTTCGAGGACTTTCGGACCATATCCGGCAACCCACACGGGCGGAATGCCGCCGGTGGCCCAAGGGAGACGCGCCTTTCCGCTCTCATAGTCGATCTCGCTTCCGGCGGTGAGGTCGCGGAAATCTTTGATCGACTCTTCCAGTTGGGCAACCGTCACAGGCTTCTTGCCGAGGACGCGCCGCGAACTGTCGCCGCGTCCGATGCCCAGTTGCATGCGGCCGCCGGAAATGAGGTTGAGGGTCGCGAACAAACTGGAAGTTACGGTGATGTCGCGCGTCGCAGGATTGGTAACGCAGGTGCCGAGGCGCATGTTCGTGGTGTTCGTCGCCATGAGCGTGAGCATCGGATAACACTCGAGCCAGAGGACGTGGGAGTCGAAGATCCAGCCGTATTCAAACCCGGAAGCCTCGGCCTGGCGAGTCAATGCGACGATGCGCTCCACGGTCATGTCGGGCTTGATGGTGATGCCGAAGTGCATGTGATCTCCCAATCGCCCAGCAAGTTGACGCCGGCCGACGAAAACCTCTACCGCCCAGACGCAGAGACCGCCGAGAAACGCTCAATCGAAAACAGAATGCAAAACAGGGCGCGATAGCGACGTTCCTCGCTGCTCTGATTCCCGCACAATAGAGACAAAGATTCTCTCGGCGTCCTCTGCGTCTCGGCGGTGAAAGCTCTTGCCCGGCGCGGCTACTTAGTTTCGGGAGTTTAGCATAAAATCTCTACTTCGCCGCCGAAGGAGAATCCACAAATGGGCTTTGACACGATCATCGTCAACGGTCGAGTAGCAACCGCGACGGATACCTATACGAGCGACGTTGCCATCAGCGACGGTAAGATCGCTGCCATCGGCCAAAGCCTGCCCCGCGAGAACGCGAAGCAGATCATCGACGCGGCTGGGAAGTACGTTTTTCCTGGCGGAATCGACGTACATACCCACCTCGACATGCCGTTTGGGGGGACGACCAGCGCGGATGATTTTGAAACGGGCACTCGGGCCGCGGCATTTGGCGGTACGACGACGCTGATCGATTTCGCGATCCAGTACAAAGGACAGACGTTGCGCACGGCATTCGATACGTGGATGCAGAAGGCTTCAGGCAAAGCCGTTTGCGATTATGCATTTCATTGCATCATCACCGATCTGGCGGACGCACAGCTCGGCGAGATGAACGCGCTAGTGCGGGAAGGCGTGACAAGTTTCAAGTTGTTCATGGCGTATCCGGGAGTCTTCATGCTCGATGACGCCAGCATCTTCAAGGCGCTGCGCGCGACTTCGAAAAATGGCGGATTGGTCTGCATGCACGCGGAGAACGGCGGCGCGATCGATGTGATCGTGCAGCAAGCGCTGGCGGAAGGGAAGAAGGCTCCGAAGTATCACGCGTTGACGCGGCCGACAACGGCGGAAGCGGAAGCGGTTTCGCGGGCGATCGCGCTGGCCGAGATGGCGGGGGCGCCGGTTTACATCGTCCACCTGAGTTGCAACGATGCGCTGGAGAAAGTACGCGAAGCTCGCGATCGCGGGCTACCTGTGTATGCCGAGACGTGTCCGCAATATCTCTACCTCTCGCTCGAAAACATGGATGCGCCCGGATTTGAAGGCGCGAAATATGTTTTCACTCCGCCGCTGCGCGAGAAGTGGAATCAGGAAAAATTGTGGAATGGATTAAAAACGGATCATCTGCAAGTTGTCTCGACGGACCACTGTCCATTCTGTTTCAAAGAACAGAAGGAATTAGGACGTGACGACTTCACGAAGATTCCCAACGGTGGTCCAGGGATCGAGCACCGGATGAGCCTCATTTATTCAGGCGGTGTCGCGGGGGGACGATTCAGCGTCAACCGCTTTGTGGAACTCGTGGCGACGACGCCTGCGAAGTTGTTTGGGCTTTATCCGAGGAAGGGAACGATCGCGATTGGGAGTGATGCGGATCTTGTGATTTTCGATCCGAATCGGAAGCACACGATAAGCGCAAAGACGCACCACATGCGGGTGGACTATTCAATGTTTGAGGGAATCGAAGTGACGGGAATGCCCGATGCGGTGCTATCGCGGGGGCGCGTGGTCATAGAGAACGAGAAATTCCTGGGACGCGCAGGCGCGGGAGAATTTCTGAAGCGCGCACTCTACTCGCAGCCTTAGAAACGTAGGTTGATCAAAACTATGAGCACTGCCGTCCCAACAGGCATGCGTGCCGGTACACCGCCTGCGAAATCACGAGCCGACTCGGTCGATCTGATCCGCGGTGCCGTGATGATCCTGATGGCGATCGATCACGTTCGAGTTTATTCGGGGATTCCGGCGGGCGGCCCGAACCCGGCGGTCTTCTTTACGCGCTGGATCACACACTTTTGCGCGCCTGCTTTTATTTTTCTGGCGGGCGCCAGCATCTTTTTCTACAGCCGCAAGAGCACAAATGTCGGCCGATTTTTGGTGACGCGCGGCGTGTGGCTCATTTTTCTGGAGTTGACCTTCTTGCGCATAGCCTGGACCTTCAACCTCGATTTCAAGCATTACGAAATGGCGGGTGTGATCTGGGTCATCGGATGTTGCATGATCTTGATGGCTGGGTTGGTGAAATTGCCGACGGCGGTGGTTGGAAGTATTGGCGTCCTGATCATCGCAGCCCATAATCTGATGGACTCAAGAATGGGCTCGCTGCTCGACGCGATGGACAGCAACCGGCTGTCGGGTCTTTCTTCAGGACTATGGAAGATATTTTATGTCGGCTTTTTTGCGGGGCCGATTCAGTGCGGGGCAGATGGTCCAAATCTCATCGTGCTGTATTCGATCGTGCCGTGGATTGGGGTAATGGCGGCAGGTTACGGATTCGGGAACATCCTGCTAATGGAGCCCGCGCGCAGAAGACGACTCTGTTTCGCGATCGGCCTTTCAGCGATCGCACTTTTCTTAATTCTCCGCAGCTTCAATCTATATGGCGATCCGCGACCCTGGCACGCCGCTTCGCAAGCGCAGAACGGGCGGGCGCCGATGCCGGCGTTTCTTTCTTTTCTGAACACAACGAAGTATCCGGCATCCCTCGATTTCCTGTTAATGACACTCGGCCCGATCATCGCGTTGATTCCACTGCTGGAGGGGCGGCACGGAGCTCTCGCTCGTCGAATCACAATCTTTGGACGAGTCCCCTTCTTCTACTACATGCTTCACATCCCGCTGATTCATGCCCTCGCGTTAGTCGTGTCGAAGATCCGGCTGGGGACGGTCAGCCCGTGGCTTTTTACAAACCATCCCATGGGAAATCCCGAGCCTCCCCTAGGCTATGTATGGAACCTTCCCCTGCTGTACCTGGTTTGGGGCATAGCCATCATGGTGCTGTATTTTCCCTGCCGATGGTTCGCCCACTTGAAAGTCACGAGAGCCGACTGGTGGCTCAAATATCTCTAAAAGGAACTTCAAAAAGAACTTTGTCAGGACGCCCTCAAGGTGCACCAGCTACTTGTCTTTCTTGTCGCTGCTCTCTTTCGGCGGTTCAACCGCGCCCGGCATGACCTTGAGCGGAGCAGAGAGCTGCTCGTCGAGTTCGGGATGCGGCAGCGGTTTACGAGGCAGCATCTGGTCTCGCATCGCGGTGTTGTAGACAAAGATGGCCTCCACCGTAGCCGCTTGCGCGAGGTCGGCGGGTTGCAGGCGCTCATAGGTGTCCATGTTGGAATGATGGGTACGCGAGCCGTAGTCCATGCGGTCTTGAATGAACTGGAAGCCAGGGATGCCGACCGCATCAAACGACTCGTGATCCGTGCCGCCGGTGTTTCGCGCCGTGATGGTTGTGACGCCGAGATCCTTCAACGGCTCGATCCACTGCGAAAAAATAGGAGCGACGGAAGAATTTTCCTGCAAATAAATTCCGAGGATTTTGCCGGTGCCGTTGTCGACGTTGAAATAACCGGAAATTTTCGTCTGCTCGGGCTGCAGGACAACGGGTCCGGCAGTCTTGCGCAGAAATTCTGGCTTCGCCAGTTCATCGGGAGTGGTCGCGAGCGGGACGTATCCGAAATGCTGTTTGACATAGCCGGCGGAGCCGAAAAGTCCCTGCTCCTCGCCGGTCCAAAGGCCGATGCGGATGGTGCGTCGCGGCTTGACCTTGAGCGTATTCAAGATCCGCATGACTTCCATGGCAACTACGGTGCCGGCGCCATTGTCAGTGGCTCCGGTGGCTGAGGCCCACGAGTCGAGATGCCCGCCGACCATGACCACCTCATCCTTTAATTTAGGATCGGTGCCCGGAATCTCGGCAATCGTATCGAAGCCGTGTTCGTGGTCGCCGAAATATTTCACATCAACATTCATCTCGATCGAGACGGGAACATTGGCCTGGAGTAGGCGATAGACGCGGCCATAGTTTTCGATGGCCATGATGACCACGGGAACGGCATCGACGTGTTCGCGTTTGTAGGTGAACCATCCCAGACTGCCGTCGTCGAAGATCGTGCCGCCGGAGCCGCCGTTGTCGCGTCCGTCGCGGCTTGGCATAATTGCCGCCAGAGCGTGCTCGGAGGCGAGAAAGTTTCCCGTTTTCTCGAGCAGTAGACGACGCTTCACATAGTCGGGAACGCGCTCGGAAAACGATTTTGGTTTCTCGAGCGGGAAGTCGACAGTTTTCGTCAGGTCCTTGTCGTCCATGCGAGTGAATAGCGGCTTATCCACCGGGTTCACGTCGCGCATTTCTCCCAGCAAAACGATCTTGCCGGCAAGTTTGCCTTTGTATTTCTCGAAGTCTTTTTCCTCGGTGATGTGAACCCAGATCGCTTGGCCTGTCACCGGTCCATTGGTGGAGGGGGACCAGGGCGCGGCTTGCGCGATGAAAACAGCGGTGTCGGGAGATGCCATGCGAGCCCACGTGTTAAGTTGCTGCCAGCCCATCCCGAACTCGCCCCAGTCTTCGAGGTGAGCGTTGGTGCATCCCATGGCCGTCAATTGATCGCGCGTCCACTCGTTGGCTTTGCGAACGTTGGGAGAACCGGTTAGGCGGGGGCCGATGCCATCGGCTAATGCGGATGCAAATTCCATGACGTGCGAGTGGATCAGCCCTTCGTCGCGAATTCGCAAATACATATTGGAATCGAGAGTCTCTTTTGCAGGTTGAGGAAGGTCATAGGATGGCTTCTCATTTTCGGACGCCGCCGGTTTTTCCTTGTTGTTATTGCCGTTATTTTCAGCGGCAAAGAGCGACAGCGGCAGTACGAAACAGAAGAGGAGTGCCAATTTGCTGGCGGAAATCTCGCGGATTCGCATGGTTCGATGTTCCCTCGAAAAAGATCCAGAGCAGATTAGCAGATATCGAAGCGCGGGCCGATCACGGCGCGCCGGAAATTGTTGTCAAGCCCCCATCTCCGCAGTTTTCCCCGTAAGTCTTTGCAGAATCGAACACAATAAAGTCCGAAAAACTGTCGGGAGGGGTAGGTCGAAATTGATATAATAGAAGTTACAGATAAAATCTTCCGGAAAAGGGTGCGGGCGCCATCCCTCACCCTTTTTCATTTGGCGCAACTTCATCGGTTTTCAAATTTGGAGCAATTCTACTCGGAGGAATGGACGAACGTTTCCGCTAAGTCCTTATTCCGGAATATTTTACCTGCAACTCCTTTAAATCCAAAGATTTGGGCGGAGTATTCTCCGTAAATCAATGATTCCAAAAGACCGATAAAATAAAATCTTCCGGACCCCGCAGGCCGAACGCCCTTAAGGGACTCGAATTAGTGACTGAAGGACACATTTATTCCGGTAGCGAACTGGATATCGTTTCGCTCGATCCTAGGCGTCCCCGGAGCCACCACTGGCGGATGTGTCACAAAAACGTCACCAAACGAGTTCTGCCACCCCAGCCACTTATTCAACTTCGTGACCGTCCCCAGACTGAACGACCCGCGATACTCCCGCACGCTTTCCGTAAGTCCGCCAGGAATATCGATCGTGCTCTTCGTCAGTCCTGGATAGAACAAGAAGGTCTGCGTCAGAAGGGTGCTCTTGCCCAGTTTGTGCGTGTAGTTATCCCCCAGGCTCAAAGCCGCCGAGCTATAAGAAGGAGAATAAACCGCAGGAGTCGGCGGAGGCGGCACCGGTTGGTTCGGGTTCGGAACATCGGAGAAGCTTTCACGCGTGTAGTTCAATCCGGCCAACAGATCGAACGTTGTAGCAGGACTCTTGATGGCGTGCCAGCCCGCTCCTCCACCGAGTATCGAACGCAAGCTCAGATCCTGTTGCGAGTTCGAAAAGAAATCGCCACTCACGAATCCGAACGACCGGGGCGAAAAATCGTGGTCGTAGCGAGCGCCCCCGCCATTCGTGTCGGCTGTGGTCAGCTCTGTCGGCTTCGACGTTGTCGCGTAGATCGAGTTGGTATAAAGCAGCAGCTTGTCGTGGAGCCCTGTGCGTATGGCGTTAAACGCGATGTTCAGGCTCTTGGTCTCGCTGTTCCCGGCCGTAATAGCGAATCCCAGATTGAGGCCGCCATTCCACCCTTCCAGAAGTGACGGGTGCAGCGTCTTCTCGTAAGCCGCCTGCTCGGCTGGGCTGCGCACCAGCGTCACGGACGACTTCGGCGCCTCGACTGGTCCAGCATTCTTCGTCGCCACCACCACATTGTCACCATCCGTCGTCACCGGTCCGACAACCGTCTTGCCCCCCAGCGTGACGTTCAGATCGCCCGCGGAAGTGATGCTTTGGATGGCGTCAAACTTCACGGTTACGTCGCCGGCGTAGTCCGTCTTGATTACGAGTTGTTTGCCGTCCGACTTGGTGATCGAACCGGTCAGGCGATCGCCATTCTTCAGGACGACCTGATCGGCGAACACCGGCACTGTCATTAACAAAAGAAGACTGATAACCAATTTGCTTCGCACAAAACCTCCTAAGGATTCACAAATAGAATGGGATTTCGACTGCAACTCCTAAAGACACAACTTAAGCCGCGCAGGCGGAGGCCAGACACAGAACTTTCCCGCTGCACAATTCAGCTTTTTAAGATGCATGGTTTATATCGGATGGAACAGGGCTTCGGCGCAATCCTCGATCGCCGGCTCGCCGCCCGTTCAGGCTTTATTTTCCGGATTGTTGTCCTTGGTGATCACGGGCTTGGTGTCCGGTTTGGCCTCGACCTTGGCGTCAGTCGTGTGATCTTTCATTCCATCTTTCAGCGCACGAATGCCTTCGCCCAGACCCTTGCCCAACTCCGGCAGTTTCTTGGGACCAAATACCAGCAGAGCAATAGCAAAGATGATGAGCAAGTGCATGGGCTGAAACAGACCTTCAAACATACCGCCTCCGAATCGGGAGCACCCACGGACAAGCCGGGCACACCCAGCTTTCAGTGTACTCCAAGGCGTCCCCGGCAGTCTCGGAGACCCGACCTCGGGTGCGCGTAAGTTTGAATCGCTTGAAAAAGTCGGGCTTTTGAGGTTTGCGAAAAAGTCCGGCGTGTAGAGCGAGCCTCCCTCAGGCGCTGGAAGCGCCACGTGTTTGCACGGATTCCCGGCCCGAGTGGAACTCGGGCCCTTCCCAAATCATTGCGAATCGTAGTTTTCCGCCGGCTCTGGATATGCCAGCGCAACGCTCGGCGGTGCAGGCACGCCCAATTACTTCGGTGACCTATCGGCAACTTCGCAGCCAGACTATTTTGCCTTAAGGGCAGTTTCTCGCGCGTCAAACCGCCAAATGCTGGAGGCTTCGTGAAACGCTGTGTTCTGACATGTTTATCGCTCCTGCTGGCGGTCGGTGCGGCACAGGCTGAACAGGTCCCGCCCAGTCCCACGGCTGATGCCGTCTTCTTGTGGCTGGCCGGGGGACTTTCGAGCGCTCGCATCCAGCGTCTGGCGACCGAAAACAAGCCCTCGCGCGGCGAACCGTCTGTGGCCTCAAAGGCTCGTTCTTGCCACGCTACTCTGCAATGCTCTCGCGCTTTGCAGAAAGCGGGAGCTGACTCAAGTCTCATCCAGCATCTGGGCTGGACTGCCGCCGGAAAATCAACGTCGCAGCCTTTATGCGCCTGCGCCAGCGGCCCCGCGCAAATCGCCGCATTGATTCACCAAAAGAATTTTGACGATGCCGAAAGCAAGCTCCGCGCGCTGCTTCGCGACGATGCCGATAACTCGCTGTTGCATTTTGTCCTTGGAACGCTGATGCGGCGACGCGACCGCTTCGACCAGGCTATGGACGAATTCACCGAAGCTTCTCGCCTCGACCCGAGTTTCCCTGAAACGCACAGCCAGTTCTCGTATCTCTTTTACCGGACCGACGACTCCGAGGACGCGCTCGCAGAAGCCCGCACCGCGCTCAGCATGGACCCCGCGAATGCCGAGGCCTATCGTTATCTCGGTCTGGCGCTCTATTCCGACGGCGAATACGACGCCGCGTTGCACGCTTTCGATGAAGCGCTTGCGCACGAACCGGCGAACTCGCCCGCCAACGCCGACGTTTACTTCGACATGGGAATCACCCACCGTGATCAAGGAGATCTTCGCCGTGCGGCCATCGCCTACCGCCATGCCCTAAGCCTGCGTCCCGACTATTGGGAGGCGCATAGCAACCTCGGTGTCGTGCTGCACGATCAGGGCAAGATCGAGGACGCAATTGTGGAGTATCGAGCCGCCAAGCGCCTTAAGCCAGATGAAGCCAGCGTTCGCAACAATCTTGGAAACACCCTTTGCGATAAAGAAGACTTTGACGGCGCCATCGCTGAGTTCACCAGTCTCTATCACCAGAATCCGGAATGGGAGGGCGGGCACAACTGCCTGGCGCGCGCCTACATGTCCAAGAGCGACTATCCCGCTGCGATCCGCGAGTTACGCGCCGCCATCGCTGCCAACCCCGCCGGAGCCGCTGAACACCGCGTGCTCGGCCAGGCCCTGCTGCTTTCGGGAAAAGATCAGGAAGCGGTCGACGTGCTGCGCCAGGCGATTGCTCTCAATCCTGAGTCTGCGCTCGGGCACCACTACCTTGGGACGGCGCTCGTGAACACTCAGCAAGTTTCCGAAGCGACAAAGGAATTTCGCGAAGCGCTTCGCCTAGAGCCCAGCGCTGAAAACCATTATTCCCTCGCCGCCTGCCTGATGGCGCTCAATCAATTCGACGAGGCTTTGGGAGAACTCGAAATCGCTTCCCGCATGGACCCCAGCCAGAATCTCTACCGCGCGCGCATGCAAGAGGTCGTTCGGCTGATCACCGCGACCAAGTAATCTCCGGAGCGATGCACCTTTGGGCATTCGCCTGCCATGCACTGTCGTGCGTCGCTTCCCGAGGTCAACCACCCTAGAATATGGGAAGAAACCCGGCACTGATCGTTGATTGTTGATCGTCGCGCGAAACGGTCGAAGCTGAGATCTCGAAGTTTAAGGATAGCCATCGATGGAAGCCACCGCCGCCCGGCAAGCTCGGGAAAAATCCGTCAGCGCCGCCGTTCTATCTGCACCAGAACCGCACCGGACAAATGGGTCTGCGGCCGCAGGGGTTGAGAAGAAAGCCATCGGCTATGGCCTTCCCTGCTCTCACTGTCACGCCTACTACCCCGCCGACATGCATGTCTGTCCCATCTGCAAGTCTCCGGAGCGAGTTTCGCCCACCGCGCCTGTAATTCATTCCATGGTTTCGTCCCCGGCGCCCACCGTGCCGGGCACACAGATCGACGCGGATCGCGAGCGCCAGTTGAAAGAGTTGAAATCGCAGGCCTTCGCTTCGCATACACAAATCAATGCCGCGGCGACCTTTCGCTGCGTTCTCGAGCACCAGCACAGCGGAGCCACCGAACCGGCAGCCGTTTGCCACACTTGTTATGGCGAGGTTCGTCAACAGGCCGATCGCCTCGAGGCTGCCCTTCACATGGACGCGAAAGAGGCAGCGAAGATCGTGTATGAAGCGGTGTGGGCCGACACCTCCGATCCCAACACGACGTACTTGAACGCCGCCAATGCATTGCTTTCAGAGCTTCGCAAACGCGCCGGGATCGGCCCCGTTCGCGGCTCCAATCAGCCCTTGGCGGAGTAGCCCGTGTGGTGGCGGGGCTCTGCCCCGCTGCTGCCCCAGGCTCCAGCCCAATTCCCTGAAAAACCAGCTCGCGCCTGAATGCCTTCCCGGACGACTCCGTCCCGACCGTTGCAACTTTCGAGTGTTTCCCACATCTTATTCTCTGGATAATTCTGGAGAAATTAAGATTCTGGAGAACACGAGATGACTGACAAAACTGCTTCCCGGGAAGCGACTCAAGACGAAGCGATCCAAGACAAAGTTAAGAAGACCGACGCTGAGTGGCGGCAACAGCTCACGGCCGAGCAGTATCAGGTGGCCCGCGGATCCGGCACGGAGCGCGCCTTTACCGGCCAGTATTGGAATAAACACGACGACGGAACCTACCATTGCGTCTGCTGCGGCACGCTGCTTTTTGGCTCCGACACTAAATTCGATTCAGGAACCGGCTGGCCCAGCTTCTTTGCCGCAGCCGACCGGAAGAATATCAGCGAGATCACCGATACCAGTCACGGCATGTCTCGCACCGAGGCGCGTTGTGCCAAATGCGATGCTCACCTCGGCCATGTCTTTCCCGATGGGCCGGGGCCGGCCGGGTTGCGTTACTGCATGAACTCGGCGTCGCTCGATTTCAAGCCGAAGAAGTAATCAGTCCCCAAGAACGCAAAAAAGAACGATGGAGAGCCGGGAATTGCATCCCAGCTGGACAGGCGAGGCGCCTGTCCCTCCATCGTCACTCTTGAATTCCGACCTCGAATTCTAACGTCGTTTATTTGTCTCGAGAATTAAGCGTTTCCCGCAACTGCAGCCATAGCCTTGGGCGCTTCCTGCTTGTTCTGTGATTTCTGATCTTTCTTCTCAGGATTGCGAACTTCCACGCCGCCTTTGAGGATGGCGCCTTCTTCGACGCTGATGCGGTGCGTGATCACGTCGCCCGAGAGCATACCCTCGCTGCGGATGTCCAAGCGGTCCGCGCAATCGACGTTGCCTTGCACCTTGCCCATGATCACAACTTCTTTGGCGACGATGTTGGCGGCAACGTTGCCATTGCGGCCGATGGTAACGCGATTTTCGGGAAAGTTGATGGTGCCTTCAACGCGCCCATCAACAAATAACGATTCCGCGCCGGTGACTTCACCTTTGATAACGAGCGAACGTCCGATGTGGGCCTGATCCATGGGTGAGGTGGCCGGCTTAACCGGAGTGTAACTGCTCGGGGATGGAGCTGCGTTTGGAGAGAACTTCGGTTCCGGAGACTGCAACATGAATGGACCTCACTTGGGTTCCGCACCGCGGGTGTTGCCCGGCGGCAGCGGTCATTATCCTTCGAAAGACAAGCAGAGAATCGCACGAAAGGACGTATTACGAAAGATTACTGAAGGGTGTGTCCGTTGGCTCGAGACTCTTGACCGCTGTCTCGCACACGGAAATCACGATGGAATCTCCCAACCTTCGTCCTTCATTTTCCGGTTGGTCCAGTGTTGCAGTTTCTCGAAGAGCTCGGGTTCAACTACCACGAAGCGCAGGCCTGCTCGGCCGCCACCGTCGGACCATACCAACCGGCCTTTGGCAAGAATGACAGTTTCGGTTTCCGGCAAGAGGAAACTTACGTCCACAAGTCCGGCAAAACCGGTGGGATCGCGCACCACATCCAGTCCCATGCCGCCCGTGCTCAAATTGACCGCTTGCACCTGCAATTCTTTGCCCTGCGCGTTCTTCAAGGTCACCGAACAGTTCACCTTGGCGCGGAAGAACTTCTGCTGGTCTTCGCTGATCACGCCAAGTCTCGAGGAGCCATCGCAATCGATCTCATACTCGCGGAGTTTCCGGCTCAATGTGCGCCGGGAAATTCCGAGTTGCTCGGCAGCCTGGGAACGATGCCCACCGGTTTGCTTGAGCGCCCGTATGATCATCTGCTCTTCCATGTTCTCGAGATTGCCCAGCGGGACCGCGCCGCTGCCGCGCATGGCGGCGCGTTGTTCGCTCTGCAAAGACTCGCCGTACAAGTGGGCGAGAACATCGCCGCCGGATATTTGCTTCTCCTCATTCGCCATGGACAGTTTTGCGACCAGGTTCCTGAGTTCGCGGATGTTGCCGGGCCAGGAATGTGCCTGGAGCGCGGTAATGGCGTCAGGGGTAAACGCTTTTGTCGGCGACTTGAGCGTAAGAAAATGTCGCGCCAAAGTCGCAATGTCCTCGGGACGCTCGCGTAAGGGCGGAACTCGCAACTGAAACTGACTTAAGCGGTGGAACAGATCCTTACGGAACCTGCCTTCTTTCACCGCTAGTTCAAGATCCTGATTGGTGGCGGCTACTACGCGCACATCGACGGTGATCTTCCGATTTCCACCCAGGCGGTAATAGGGAGCACCGTCCAACACGCGCAACAATTTCACTTGGATCTGCGGTTGCAACTCTCCGATTTCATCCAGAAAAATCGTGCTCTTGTCGGCCATCTCGAACAAGCCCGGTTTCGAGGAGTCGGCGCCGCTGAAGGCTCCCTTCTCGTAGCCGAACAGTTCGCTCTCGACCAGGTGCTCGGGCAAAGCCGCGCAGTTGATATCCACCAGCGTGTGTTTACAGCGATACGACGAGCTATGGATGGTGCGTGCCACTAATTCCTTGCCCGTGCCGGTTTCACCCGTGACGAGCACGGTCTCTGTGTGGCCGGCAACGCGGTCTACCATGCCCATGAACTTGTGCATCAACGGGCTCGCAATCAGAAATTGAGTGCCGTCGATTTCACGTCTCGCGAGCGGAGTGGCGGAAGCTGTGCTGTTAGCGGGCAGGGATGGACTGAGCGAAGACTGGCTCTCCACCGAACTCTTTGCCGCAACCGCTATCGAGTTGCCCAAAATGCCGGCCGCCTCCGCATTGGAATCGCGCAGCAGCGTCAAACACAGATGAACATTCACATCCGGACCGGATTTCATGCGGCAACGGAATTCGCCCTCAAATCGTCCTTTATTGAGAGCCGTTGCCAGGGCCTGCGTCACATCCGATGTCTGCTGTCCTCCACTGTAGAAGTCCGCTAACTTCCGTCCCACGACTTCCTGCGGCGCGAAACCATATCGGCTCACGCCCTGGTTGCAACTGGTGAAGGTTCCCTCAAGATCGGCGGTGAAGATCGTGTCCTGCAGTTGATCCAAAACACCGGGAGAGAGAAGGAGTTCAGGTCGTGGGGCGACAGCGGCGCCCACTCCGCTATCGTTGGCGGACTTCGAGGCTCTTACCGTTGGCGGAGTCTTCGATAACATTGGTATTTTCGGCGTTAGTGATACGGGGGGAGTATCGCTTGGCGTCGGGAATTCGGGTGCGGCGACGATTGTTTGCCACTTGCAGGCGTTCTAACAATGCATGCCAGCTTAAGATCTTGCCATAGCTATCGTCATTCTAGCGGCTGCTTGGGTTCAGCCCTTCACACCAAAGTAACTTTTAGACACTACGAATCCACGCGACAAGCTTCATCTTCGCCCCCAGCCCACCATGATTCTTTGTTACCTAAGTAAGCATGTGATTTTCCGTGCACTGCACTAGTATCCGACAGAATGCAATCTTCAGATTCTCAACCCCGATGAGGATCTGCGAGTCGCGCCAAAAATTGGCTCGTGCGCGACCCTTTGAGCCGGCCCCACGATGAAAGAAAACAGAACGCGAGAGCCAGAATGAGTTAACTAACGTAGATTCAAGGCGCTATCGAAGGTAACCGCTGTCAGGAGCGTGGCCGTAAGTTTGCACCTAATCAGACTTAAGGAAGTTCCTGGTCGGACTGTTTCTTGTGACTTATGTCGATTCGGGCGAGATTATTTATCGGAGTGACGGCGGGCCTGGGCATGTGGGCGCTAGCGCACGCCCTTTGGCACTACCAAAGCACCGACCTCCCGCGATTCGTCTGCTATCTTCTGGTCGCCGTTCTGGCTTCGAGCCTCAAGATTCGCTTGCCGGGCATCGACGGCACCATGTCGGTCAATTTTCTGTTCATTCTGTTAGGCGTACTGGAACTGAGCCTGCCAGAGACGCTGCTGCTCGGCTGCACCGCGACGCTGGCGCAATGCCTTTACGGTACGCAACAGAGGCCGGTTCCGATCAAAGTGATCTTCAACGTCTTCAGCATGATGGCCAATGCCATCGTTCTGTCGTATCTGGCCTATCACGATTTGCAGCGGGTGCTGGGCGCAGGCACGCTGCCGCTGCTCGTCATTACCGCCCTGATTTTCTTTGTCGCCAACACAGTTCCGGTCGCTGTCATCATCTCGGTGACTGAAGGCAAACCGGCCTACAAAGTCTGGGGTGAATGTCATTTTTGGTCGTTCCCGTTCTACATGGTCGGAGCGGCGCTAGTATTTGCCGTCGGCTTCCTTAGCAGGCATGTGGGATGGCAGACTTCGCTTCTCGTTTTGCCACTCGTCTATTGGGTCTATCGCTCGTATCACCTCTATCTCGCTAAACTCGCGAAGGAAAAAGAGCAGGTCGAAGTCGAAAAGCGGAATGCGGAAGAAGTCGCTGCGCTCCATCTGCGCACCATCGAATCGCTGGCGTTGGCCATCGAAGCGAAAGACCACACGTCGCATCAGCATCTGCAGCGCGTGCGCGTGTTCGCCGTCGAGATCGCCAAAGAGCTGCACTTTTCGGAGAATGAAATCGAAGCGTTACGCGCCGCAGCCTTGCTCCATGACATCGGCAAACTGGCGATTCCAGAGCACATCATCAACAAACCGGGGCGGCTGAGTCCCGAAGAATTCGAGAAGATGAAGATCCACACGCAGGTGGGTGCCGAAATTCTGCAACGTGTGGCGTTCCCGTACCCCGTCGCACCGATCGTCCGCTCGCACCACGAGCGTTGGGACGGAGCGGGCTATCCCGACGGCTTGAAAGAGGAGCAGATTCCCGCGGGGGCGCGCGTTCTGGCAGCGGTGGATTGCCTCGACGCCTTGGCATCGCATCGTCAATACCGCGGCGCGATGTCGCTCGATGCCGCCATGGAAAAGGTCGCGTCGTTGTCCGGTTCGGCATTCGAACCGCGAGTTGTCGACGTCCTCAAACGCCGTTACCGGGATCTCGAGCACATGGTTCAAACCAATTCGCCGACGACGGAAGAAAGCAGCGTATCGGCGCCGAAAGAAGCCCTGGTTCCAGCACGAGAAAATTCCGCAGGTGGATTTGAGCAGTCCTCGCCGGTTCCTGTCGCCGCGAACGATTCGGATTTCCTCTCGTCGATCGCTTCGGCTCGCCAGGAAGCACAAACGATGTTCGAAATCAGTCAGGATCTGGGTAACTCGTTAAGCATGGGAGAAACACTTTCGGTTCTTTCCATGCGCCTCCGCAAGATGATTCCTTACGATTCGATGGTGGTATTTCTTTTGAAAGAGGGTCGTCTGCTGCCGGAACTGGTGAGCGGCGATAATTTCAGGCTGCTCTCATCGTTGAACATCGGTCTGGGCGAGGGCCTTTGTGGATGGGTCGCCGAGAACCGAAAACCGATCGTGAACGGCAACCCCGAAGTTGAAGCGGGATATACAACCGACCCCAAGAAATTTACTCCCTTGCGTTCGACTCTCGCCGTTCCTCTGGAAGGACTCAATGGCGTGGTCGGCGTCCTGGCGATGTACCGCTCCGATCCTGACGCGTTCGCGGCCGATCACCTGCGCATTCTGCTCGCCGTCAGCTCGAAGATCGCGATGTCGGTCGAAAATGCTCTCAAGTATCAGCAGGCCGAGGATTCGGCGACCACCGATTACTTGACCGGGCTCCCGAACGCGCGGTCGTTGTTCGTTCATCTGTCACGGGAACTCGCGCGCTGCCGGCGGACGGGCACGTCACTCGCGGTGATGGTTTGCGACTTGGACAATTTCAAGCAGATTAACGATCTCTATGGACACCTCGAAGGAGATAATCTGCTGCGGGATTTCGCCCTACACCTGAAGGAAAGCTGCCGCGGCTACGATTATGTTGCCCGCATGGGCGGAGATGAGTTCGTCATCGTGGCACCAGGCCTCAGCGCTGAGGCTGCAAACGAAAAGGCCAGCCGCCTGAATCAACTCGCCATCGAAGCCGGGAAAAAAATTGCCGGTCGCGATTTAGTGGGAATGAGTGTAGGAACGGCCTTTTGCCCCGAGGACGGCTTCGACGTCGAGCGTCTGCTGGCCGAGGCCGATCGCCGCATGTATTCGATGAAGAAGGTCCATCACTCGGAACCGCACGCGGAGCGCGATGCCCTTCCGCCGACACGAAGCAGGGGCGCAACGGTTAACTAGGAGCAGCTTCACGAGTTCGTTCAACGAAGATTGAAGATATGTTGCTGGAAGTATGGCAGTCGAAAGTGACGCGGCATGTTGCCCGAAAACTCGCGACTATCGCCGCGCTCGTCCTGCTCGGTGGATTGCTTTCCGCTACGCTCGTCCGTATGGCTCCCGGGTTCGACACCGACGAACACGAACTCGATCCCAGCCTGAACGCCGAGAGCGTGCACGCGTTGCAGCAGGCGCGGGCCGGCGAGCACAACATTCTCCGCTTTTATTACGACTACTTGCGCGGAGCAATTCACGGAGATTTGGGCATTTCCCACGCCCTCGGACAACCGGTGCAAAGCTTGCTCCGAGAGCGCTGGCCGGTCACCGCCCGCATCGTCGGCATTGGCCTATTACTGGCGTGGGCACTCGGCGCAACGCTCGCTTTCACCGCATGCCTTTGGCGTCGTCCCGCGTACGACATTTTCGGAATCACGCTGAGCGGAGCTTTCCTGTGCATCCCTGCAGCGGCGCTGGCTCTGCTCTCGGTCATCCTCAACGCGCCGGGATATCTCGCGATCGGGCTGATCGTCTTTCCCAAGGTTTATCGTTATTCGCGAAACCTGTTGGCCAAGGCCTACGATTTGCCGCACATCACGGCGGCTCGGGCTCGCGGCCTCGGCGATCTTCGCATTCTGGCCTGGCACGTGCTTCCTGTCGCGGGTCCGCAGATGATCGCGCTTGCCGGCATCACGGTCAGCATCGCGATTGGGGCGACGATTCCTATCGAGGCTTTGTGCGGACTGCCGGGTATTGGGCAACTCGCCTGGCAGGCCGCGCTCTCTCGCGACCTTCCCTTGCTCGTAAATCTCACCGTGATCGTTACGCTGGTAACCTTGCTGGCCAACTCGGCAGCCGATGTAATGATCTACATGGTGGGATTCCGCGATGCCTAAGCGTGGCACGAGTGCTGCATGAATGCCGCTCGTACGTTCGCGTGTATCGTCGTGCTCGCGGTGTGCGCGTTGTCGCTAGCGGCAAACTGGCTAGCGCCGGTAGGATACGCGAAGCAATTCCGCGATGCCCCGAGCGCACCGCCGTCCCGTCAGCATCTTCTAGGTACCGATGACATCGGTCGGGATCGTTTCGCGCGCCTGCTCTATGGCACACGCATCTCTCTACTGCTCGCGCCGGCCGCAGCCCTGGTCTCGACTGGATTGGCCGCGCTTTTCGGTGGACTCGCGGGCTACCTTGGAGGAGCGTGGCTGCGCGCCGCGCGAGGTTTCACGGATCTCTTTCTTTCTTTGCCTTGGCTTTTCCTTCTGATCACGGTTCGCGCGCTCATGCCGCTTAACGTTTCTCCGCTCGTTTCCGTCCTGATTACATTTCTCATTCTCGGTCTGCTGGGATGGGCCGCGTCGGCGCGCGTGCTTTCAACCAGCGCCGATGCGCTGCGCAACTCTGACTTTGTCCTGCAGGCTCGTGCTTCAGGCCTGCATGGGCCGAGGCTGTTCCTGATTCATGTTTTGCCCAACTTGAAACCGGTGCTCTACGCGCAGTTCTGGATCTCGATTCCAGTTTTCATTTTGAGCGAAGCCAATCTTGGCATCCTTGGATTGGGTGTGGCCGAGCCGTTGCCTTCTTGGGGAAGTTTGCTGCGAGAGTTGGAAGGCATGATTTCGTTTCGCGACGAACCCTGGCGACTGGTACCGCTCGTGCTGTTGATCGTTGTCATGACATCGTTCCAAATGCTCTTGTCGAATGAGGAGGTGACCGCATGAACGGCCGCCAGACACTTCGTCTCACGCTCCAACGTCTTCTTTTATCTTGCACGCTTGGGTGCTTCGCATTTTCGTTTCTCTTCGGAACCGCCCAAGCGCAAAACGGCGGCGAACTTCGTTTCTGCCTGCGCTCTGAGCCGAAGACGTTTGATCCGCTACTGGTCGACGATGACTCCTCTCTTTCCGTCCGTTACCTGACGGGTGGCGTCCTGGCACGCGTGAATCGCCACACGCAAGAACTCGAACCCGAACTCGCAGAGTCGTGGAAAGTTTCGAAGGATGGCAAGCAGATCACGTTCAAGCTGCGGCACGGCGTGGCTTTTTCCGATGGCACCCCGCTTTCCGCTGAAGACGTTGCCTTTACCATGCAACGGCTTATGGATCCGTCTCTGCATTCTTCCACGGGGGATTCTTTTCGCTCCGGCAGTGGCACCGTTAGCAGCAAGGTGCTTGCGCCCGACCAGATCCTGATTACGTTCCCTGCGCCAATCGCCGGACTGGATCGCCTCTTCGACCAAGTTGCGATCATGTCCGCCCATTCGCCAAAGAAAGAGGCCGCCGTGCTCGGCCCGTTCATGGTTGCGGAGTATAAAGCTGGATCGACACTGCTGCTGCGGCGCAATCCTCACTATTGGAAGAAAGATTCTTCAGGACGGCAGCTACCGTATCTCGATTCCATACGGCTCGACATCCAGGCGAACCGTGACGTCGAGATGCTGCGCTTTAAGCGCGGCGAGCTCGACCTCATCAACGTCATCGACAGCGATTATTTTGATCGCTTGGCCGCAACTTCCGCGGGCGTCGCGCACGACGCCGGCGCTTCGCTTGATTCCGATTTTCTGTGGTTCAACCAGGTGGCGAGCGCTCCGATACCGGAGTACAAGCGAGCGTGGTTTCGCTCCACTAACTTTCGACTGGCCATTTCGGAGGGCATCAATCGCGACGATCTCAGCCGCGTCGTCTTCAACGGACATGCGCAGCCTGCCGTCGGTCCAGTTTCCCCCGCCAACAAGTTTTGGTTCGACAACAAGCTCAAGGCGGAGCCATATCGTCCGGATGCTGCGCTGAAACGCCTGCAGGCCGACGGATTTCAATTGCGGAACGGCGCGTTGTTCGATAAGGCGGGGAATCCGGTCGAATTTTCCATCGTGACGAACGCCAGCAGCAAGCCGAGAGAGCGCATGGCCGTAATGGTGCAGGAAGATCTCACGAAGCTCGGCATCAAAGTTAACGTGGTCACGCTCGACTTCCCTTCTTTGCTCGAACGAATTTCTCAGAAATTCAATTATGAAGGGGCCATGCTGGGATTCCGCAATGTCGATCTCGATCCCAACGGGCAGATGAATATATGGCTGAGTTCGGCCAAGCAACATGCCTGGAATCCCGAGCAAAAGAACCCCGAAACCGTGTGGGAAGCCGAGATTGACAAATTGATGCGCGCGCAAGCGTCCGCTTCCGATCCAAAGAAACGCAAAGAAAGTTTCGATCGCGTGCAGGAGATTGTTGCCGAGCAAGCGCCATTCATCTATCTGGTCAATGTGAACGCGCTCTCCGCCGTCTCAACTGCGGTCGCCGGAGCCAATCCCGGAATTCTCTCTCCTCAGACCTTCTGGAACGCTGAGCGCCTGACGGTGAATCCCAGCACGCGGGCGAGCCGATAGCGGAATTGCCATGACGCCAGCCGCTCCCGATCCCTCGCAGGTTCTGCTTTCGGCCCAGTTGACCGTGCGTTACCCGGGCAAAGAGCCTGTACTACGCGGAGTTTCACTCGACATTGGCCGCGGCGAGATCGTGGGACTGGTTGGGCAAAGCGGCTCGGGCAAGAGCACACTCGCCATGGCGATTCTGGGATTGCTCGGACGCCAGCGCGCCATCGTTGACGGCAGCATTCTTTTCCAGGGCGCCGAACTGTTGACGATGCGCGAAAGCGAAATGCGCAGCCTGCGCGGACGCTCTCTGAGCCTCGTGTTGCAAAGTCCGCTTGCCTCGCTCAATCCCGCACTTCGGATCCGCACGCAACTCAGGGAGGCGTGGCGCGCACACAGCGACGGGCGTGCTACGGCCGAGGACTGCGACCGGACGATCCAGTCTGCATTGAGGAGCGTGAGTCTGCCCGGTGGGAACGATGACGCCACTAAAGACTTCTTGCGCAAGCGCGCGTCGCAACTCAGCGTCGGGCAGGCACAACGCGTGCTGATCGCCATGGCCGTATTGCATCACCCCGCGCTCTTGATTGCGGACGAAGCGACCAGCGCGCTCGATGTGATTACACAATCTGAAATCCTGGAATTGTTCGCCCGTTTGAACCGCGAAACGGGGATGTCAATTCTCTACATCTCGCACGATCTCCCCTCGGTTGCGGAAATCTGCCAGCGCATCGCGATCCTTCATCAGGGAGAGATCGTCGAGTGCGGCACGACGGAACAGATTTTCACCGCGCCAGCGCACCCTTACACCCGTCGACTCATGGCCGCGCTGCCGAAGTTTCCTGCCGGCCGCGAAGACAATAGTAGAAAGGCGCAGGCCGCTACGGCCGAGTGACAAACTGGTGTTAGACCTTGGCAACTTGTTCGACAACCACGGGTAAGCTCGCCGCTTGCCAGGCATCAAATCCACCCTCTACGTTCATTACTTTGCCGTAGCCCGCGCGCTCGAGCAGACTGCAAGCAATCATGCTGCGGTATCCGCTTTTGCAGTGCACGGCGACTGGCCGATCCGGATCGAGTTCCGGCAATCCTCGGGCAAACGAATCGAGCGCATGGCATTGAACGCCGTCGATGTGTCCAGCCTGCCATTCGCCTTCGCGGCGCACATCGAGGACATCTTCCGACGACAGCTCGCCATCGTTGATTTGCCGGCTCAGTTCCTGCGGAGAGATCTGGCGCGTCTTGACGACCGGTAGACCCGCTTTTTGCCATTCCGCGATGCCGCCCTTCAGATATCCGCGAAGATCTTCAATACCGACGCGAGCCAGCCGCAGCCTCGCTTCTTCAATCTGCGAATCGTCGTCGCCGATCAACACGGGTTGCGAGTGAATTCCGAGAATGCCGCCCGCCCACGACGCGAATTGTCCGGATAGGGCGATTCCGATGGCCCCCGGCACATGTCCCGCAGCGAACGCCTCTCCGGGACGCACATCCAAGACGTTCGCGCCGTGCTGCAACAGATCTTGCAACTCGGCCGGAGAGACCGCTGACAGAGGCGGAAGGTCCGTCAATGCGACCGCACCCGAGCGATTGATTTCCGCATCCTCCAGAAAATACTCTGGACGCGTCGGGAGGTTCGACGTCAATTGAGCGATGAATTCCGCCCGGCTCGCGATCTGTAGAGCATAGTTGGTGAGGCGCTCGGTTCCAATGGTCGACGAGCGCTCGGCCCGCATGGAACGGCCACAGAGCGAACCTGCCCCGTGCGCGGGATAGACCTGCACCGTATCCGGCAACTTCAGCAACTTCCCGTGGAGGCTGTCATAAAGTAGTCCGGCAAGCTCTGCCGGCGTGTGACTGGGCGAGAGATCGGGGCGGCCGACATCGCCGATAAATAGAGTATCGCCCGTTAAAACTGCACAAGGCTCCGCAGATTCTTCTTCGTCCGTGATCACGAGACAGACACTCTCGGGCGTGTGGCCGGGTGTCTCGAGCGTCCGAATTCGCACCGCTCCCATCCGCACTTCCGACGCGTCGGTCAAGGGCACATGCGGGAAACCGGCGTTCGCTCGTGCTCCGATATAAATTTGGGCCCCAGTTCGGGCGGCCAGTTCTTTGTGTCCCGAAACAAAATCGGCGTGCAGATGAGTCTCGAATATGTACCGTATTTTGAGATTATTCTCGGCGGCAGCCTTCAAATAGATTTCCACGTCGCGCTGCGGATCGACCACCGCCGCCTCACCGCGCGATCCGATCATGTAGGATGCATGCGCCAGGCAAGTCAGATAAAACTGCTCAAAATACATTCGTGAACTCCGAACCGGATGGATTCTCCCGGCGTTCGTCAGATTATCCCATTTGAAAAGACAGTTCCAGAGCACGTTTGCCGATCAGAAGTTTTTGCATAGCGAACGAGCTACAAATGGAAAAATGTCCTGAGAGATTGTTAATCCGAGAGCTCACACGAGACTCACGGGAAGCAGTCTCAAGCCAAGTAGACCAAAACGGGTGGAAAAGTTTCGCGAAACGAATCTCCAACCTATTGACTGGCCTATGGTTAAGGGGCACCCCGACTGCGTGCTCCTTTTGTAACTTGGACTCGCACCCAAACTCGGCCTACAGTCATTGCAATCGCCATACGTTCAATCTTCGGCCCCCAGCGTGCATCGAATGAGTTGAAGGTTCCGATGTGGGTTGGGCTTCCGGCCGAACTCACGAGTGGCGCGGGGAAGGTTCGAGCGATTTGGCAATGAAGAAGGGGGCAAATTCGTGAGGGCTCCGGGCTTTTCATTCTCTTTGTGCGCGCTCGCGATTTTGTTTGGTAGCTCCGTTTCCGGACGCGCTCAAACCGGACCTCTTGTTGTTGCCGCCTCAACTGTTTCGGTCAACTCCACAAGTTCAGCCCTGCCAGGCTCCGCCGATCGCGAAGATGATTCGGACGAGCCGATTCTTACCATCAAGAAGCGCGTGAATGAAGTCAACGTGCTCTTTATCGCCACGGATCGCCATGGCAAGTTCGTGCGCAACTTAAGCCAGACCGACTTCTCGATTTTTGACGATCATAAGCCGGTCGAGTCGATTGTCAACTTCCGCCGCGAAACCGATCTTCCCATCGAACTTGGCTTGCTGATGGACGTCAGTGGCTCCGTGCAGGGCCGTTTCGCATTTGAAAAAGAAGCAGCCACCGGGTTTCTCCAGCACCTCATTCGGCCGGGATTTGATCGGGCCTTCGTCGTCGGCTTTAATAGAGATAGTCATCTCACGCAGGATTTTACCGACCAGGTTCCCTTGCTTTCCGCCGGAGTCCAGCGCCTGGGTAACGGTGGGGGCACGGCTCTGTACGACGCGATCTACAACGCCTGCAAGGAAAAGTTGCTGCACGATTCTTCCGATCATCCCATCCGCAAGGCGGTCGTGATTCTCAGCGACGGCGAAGACAATCAGAGCGAGCACACGCGCGCTCAGGCCATCGAGATGGCGCAGCGGGCCGAAGTTCTCGTCTACGCAATTTCCACCGACGATAGCGGCCTGATTTTGCGCGGCGATAAAGTGCTCGACGACATCGCGGCGGCAACCGGGGGCCGCGCTTTCTTCCCTTACAAGATGAAAGACATTACCCACTCTTTCGCTGCTATCGAAGACGAATTGCGCAGCCAGTATGCGGTTTCCTACAAACCTTCTGAGTTCGACACCGACGGACGCTACCACTCCATCGAGATCACCGCGGTCAAGAAAGATCTGCAAGTTCGCGCCCGACGCGGATACTACGCCCCCCAGCAATAACGTTCTCGAAAACCTCTTTTATCGCGATGCATCCACTTCATCACTCTAACTCTCGGTCAGTCCAGCGTCCCGCATCAAGCGATGCATTGCTGAAGGCTTCGCTTCGTGCTAACGTCGGCTTGAATTCGCGCCGCGGAGCGTCCCTATGGTTTTAGCCGTCATCGCCGTCGTCGTCCTGCTGGGTATCTTTCTGGTCGTCATGTACAACAGCCTGGTGCAGCTGCGCGTGCGCTCTGAATCGGCGTGGTCTGATATCGACGTGCAACTCAAGCGCCGCCACGATCTGGTTCCAAATCTTGTCGAAACCGTGAAAGGCTACGCCACCCACGAAAAAGGCACCTTCGAAGATATCGCCAAATTTCGCTCGATGGCCATGCAAGCGACCGGCCCAGCGGACAAAGCTGCCGCTGAAAATCAACTGACTGGCGCGCTGAAGAGCCTGTTCGCGGTCGCCGAGAATTATCCGCAGTTGCAGGCCTCGCAAGAATTCACGCAATTGCAGAACTCGCTTAGCGAAATCGAAGACTCGATTCAAAACGCCCGCCGCTACTACAACGCCGTCGTGCGCGACCTGAACACCAAAATTCAATCATTTCCGACCAATATTTTGGCCGGGATGTACGGCTTCCAGCAGAAGCAGTTTTTCGAAGCGGGCGCGGCAGATCGCGAGCCAGTCGCAGTGAAGTTCTAGCTCCGCTGCCGCACAAATTCCTACAATAGTTCAAGGATCGCAAGCGGAGCCTATACGAATCGCCGACAGACCACTCCCATCCTACTTCTCTCACTTGTTTTCGGATTCGCCACCACCTCTATCGCGCAGGACCACAACTGGCACGTAGCCGATTTCAAAGACACTATCTCCATCGCCCCGGATGGAACCGCGTTAGTCGACGAAAAAATAACACTCGTCTTCGCCGGAGCGTGGCACGGCATTCACCGCACCATTCCTGTGGAATATCCTGGCCCTGACGGCACGAACTACACGCTGTTTTTAAACGTCATCAGCGTGACCGACGAAAACGGTAGCAAGCTGAAGTACGATTCGAGCAAGTCCGGATCGTACCGCGACCTGAAGATTTACATTCCCGACGCAGTCGATACGACTCGCGTCGTTAACATAGATTATTCGGTGCGGAACGGTGTCCGATTTTTTGACAATTCAGGAGATAGCAGCAAAGAAAGCTACGACGAGTTCTACTGGAATGTAACTGGCAACGATTGGCGAGTCCCGATCGACCATGCTTCCGCCTTCGTAACTCTTCCCGAAACAGCCGCAGGAGGTTTGCGCGCGCAAGCGTTCACTGGCGTCTACGGTTCGAAGCAGAGTGATGCCAGTGCTGAGGTCCAAGGCGCGAACGTTGTTTCAGAAACCACGCAAGCACTCCCGATGCGTGGCGGCTTGACCATCGACATCTACATTCCGCCGGGAGTGGTGAAGGCTCCGTCCGCGCTCACCAAACTTGGATGGTTCCTGGGCAGCAATCCCATTCTCTTCTTACCGTTCTTCACTTTGGCCGTGATGTTCACCCTGTGGTATTCCGTTGGACGCGATCCCGATCCCGGCGTTTCGGTGGCTCCGCAGTATGAGCCCCCAAAAGGGATGTGCCCCGCGGAGGCCGGAACGCTGCTCGACGACGCCATCCATCCGCGCGACATTACCTGCACCATTGTTGATCTTGCGGTGCGCGGATATATCAAGATCGAAGAGAAGGTCGACACATTTCTCGTTTTCCACCACAAGGATTATCTATTTACCCTGGTGAAACCGCGCGAGCAGTGGGATCCAGAGCTGACTCCGCACGAGCGTGTGATGCTCGACAACATCTTCCTGAGTGGCACTGGGACTCGCCTTTCCGATCTCAAGAATCGCTTCTACACCGTGATTCCAATCGTGCGGCAAGACATCATGTCTTCGCTGAAAAGCAAAGGCATCTATACCCTCGATCCGGAATCGGCGAATGGTTACAGCATCGCAGCCGGAATCGCGATCGCGATTCTTGTGATTGCAGTGCAGGTTCTCGGCTGGGTGAACCTGTTCTATTCTGTCCCGCTCGTCATCGTGTCTGTTCTCGTGTCCGCCGTCATCTGGTGGCTTTTTGCGCGGCAGATGACGGCGAAGACTGTAGCCGGAGCGCGTACCAGGATTGAGGTTCTCGGCTTCCAGGAGTTCATGAACCGAGTCGATGCAGATCGCATCAAGCGGATGCCGCCCGACACCTTCGAGAAATATCTCGCCTTCGCTATGGCGCTCGGTGTTGAGCACCAATGGGCGAAAGCGTTCGATGGAATCATCAAAGATCCACCGACATGGTATGTTTCACCGAACGGCTACGTCGGCTTCAGTCCGCTTTTCTTCTCGAGTTCAATGCACAGCATGGCAACTGATATGCACCAGGTCTTTACCTCCTCGCCCAGAGCCAGTTCCGGCGGCTCGGGATTCAGCGGAGGCGGAGGATTTTCGGGTGGAGGCTTCTCGGGCGGAGGGTTCGGCGGGGGTGGCGGCAGCGCGTTTTAAATGGCGCTTGTCAAGAAGATCTGCAATCCGCTGCGAAGTACCAGTTTACGTCGCTTTAGGCACACGAACTCGACTCGGAAAAGCTTCGTCGAGTTTGCATTCCTCAGCCGGTTTGTCGATTCGAAGCCCCATAAACACGGGCGCTCGGAGCTTCACGCCGCCTTCCGCGGTCTCGTGAGTCCACTCGGCAAATTTGATCTCGGCAACCAGCTTTGGACGCACGAATTGCACTTTTCGCAATCCGCCGATCTCGCCATGAAACGGATTTTGCTTCGTCTTGAGTGGCTGCATCCGATCAAACATCTCCTTGAGCGTTTTCTGGTCGAAACCGGTTCCCACTTGACCGACGTGAACGAGCCGCTTCCGGTTGTCGTAGAGGCCCAGGACGAGTGCGCCAAAATACGTTCGGCTGCCCTCGGGGTCGGTGTACCCTCCGATCACGCACTCCTGACGCCGCGTAATTTTGATTTTGAGCCAATCGCTCGAGCGTTTTTCTTCATACTTACTGTTGCGCCTTTTGGCGAGAATGCCCTCCAGCCCTCGCTGTTTTGCCGCTGCGAAAAGGTCGAGCCCTTTCTCAGGATAGTGATCGGAAAAATGAATGAGTTCGCTGGGCTTGAGATGATCTTGCAGCAATTGTTTGCGCTGCTCCAGCGGAACGCGTCGCAGATCGAATCCGTCGAGATACAGTAAATCGAAGGCGTAATAAATGACGGGCACACCTTCCCGCCTGGGCAAGTGCCGCTTTCCCGGTTGCATTCCGGTTCGCTGCTGCATCAGGCTGAAGGAGGGGCGACCCTCTTCATCAAGCGCGACGATTTCGCCGTCGAGGATCGCGCGTTTTGCTTGCACGAATTGCGCGATCCGGCCGAGTTCGGAAAATTGCGCGGTGAGGTCATTCTGGTTGCGGGATACCAGTCGAACACGACCGTCGTCGATGAAAGCGACGGCGCGGTAGCCATCCCATTTGATTTCAAACAGCCAGTCCGGATTATCAAAAGCGTCGGCAATTGACGTCGCCAACATGGGACGGATGGTCAGCGGCATTGGCTTCGACTCAGCGCCAGGAATGGCTTTCAAGGCAGAGAGCGCGAAGGATTCCTTGCTTCGTGCCTTGCGCTCAATGGTGTTCGGAGCTTTCGACGAATTGCGCGCGGCCGCCGCTCGATTTGCTGGGACTACTTTTTCTTCTGGCTCTTCTTCACTATGGGCCGATTGTTTGCTTTTTTTTTTGCTGCGCTCTTTGTGGTCTCCACCGCAGACGCCTTTCGTTTCGAATCAGCACGGGCGATGGCATCCGCCAGCCACGAGGCCTTCACCTTACCTCCCGATTCGGGACGGCTGCTCTTCCATTCCGCTGACCCTGCGTCGCCGGCGATCTGTGCCATGGTGCGATTGGTCAGAACAGAAGTGTCATAGGTGTCGATGTCGAATCCTGGGACGACGTAGTCGTCTTTTTTCTTAATGAGCAGCCATTCATTTCCTTTGCTACCGGATCGGCGGGCTTTGATATGGATGAGCGCGAAGTCGCCGTTGAGCCGCTTGCCCTTAAGGCGAAACTTAAGATCCCCTTTCGCCAGCATCGTGACCGCTTCTTTATCCGTACCAGGCATATAAACGCCATCAACCGGCTCGGGCGATAACGGCTCCCACGTGCCGGTCTCCCATACCATCACCGTACCGCCGCCGTAATTGCCTTCGGGGATCGTGCCTTCGAAATCGTAGTACGAAACAGGATGGTCCTCGACCTGCATCGCCAGGCGCTTGTCAGCAGGATCCAAGGATGGCCCCTTGGGGACGGCCCATGATTTCAGCACGCCTTCCATTTCCAGGCGAAAATCGTAATGGAGGCGACTCGCGGCGTGCCGTTGCACCACAAAGCGGTGCCGCGATTTTTTTTCGAGCTTCGGAGCAGGCTCCGGCGTCTCTTCAAAGCGCCGTTTTCGTTTGTATTCGTCGAGCGACATGTTGGCTATTGTACGTCCGGATGGCTCCATGGGCGCTAAAACGGCGTCGCTTGTTCGCCAATACCAGAGCACCGAAGCGGTTTGGCTTAAGATTGCGTCGCACTGACTATCGGTTGTCTGGGCGGCGCGGTAAAGCCAAATTGCGAAGCCGTATACTGTTTCGGTCTGTGAGCGGAAGATTCAGAAAGATTCAGCTCTCGGAGCGACCGAGAAACCTTTATGAAGCGCGAATATCCCGAGTCACCCCTCGTAGGTGTTGGCGCAGTGATCGTGAAGGATTCGCGTGTCCTATTGATTCGGCGAGGTACCGCGCCTTTGCTGGGGGAGTGGTCGCTGCCTGGCGGCGTCCTCGAATGCGGCGAAACCTTGCGCGAGGCCGTGATTCGAGAAGCTTTCGAAGAAACGGGACTGACAATCGAAACGTCCGATATGCTGGGCGTATATGAGCGCGTGATCCGTGGCGACGAGGGGCGAGTACGATATCACTACGTGCTGATCGACTTCCTGTGTCGTTCGGTGGGCGGCAATCTTCAGGCTGGAACGGATGCTGCCGATGTTCGTTGGTTTACGCGCGACGAATTACCCGCGCTGAATTTGGCGTATGACGCGAACGACGTGGTGCATAAGGGGCTGGCTCGGCACTCCTGACAATTGCCCTTATTGCTCAAAATCCGATCAGAGTCGCTGCGCGAAACGACTAATCCTTCATTTTGGCTAGATGCAAGGGAAAACCCGTCTTTGGCAACAGTGACATCAGTTCAAACACTTTAAAACCATCGCCTGTGATTTCGGTCTGGCGATAAAGTCCGGGTTCGGTTTCGGCGGTTTCGTGCCGCCCCTGCAAGTGGTCCAGAAACTTCTGCGCATCTGTCGTGCTTACCTCCGCGCCCTTTGCCCTTGTGACGACCGCTTCCGCCGCATACGAGCGCACGAGTTTCGGCCAGTACCTCTGTAGCAATTGTGTGCTGGCGAAAATATCGGCCCAGACAACTTCTCCGTTCACGGCGACGACGACTCCAACCGCATTCTTGTCGCGCAACTGCCGAATGACGCTTTCGTAATTGTGCTGCACCGGCTCCGCGACCGCATCCACTTGTTTTTGAACTTCTTTATTGTCCATAACACGCGCGTAAGACGTGGTCGCCTCGATTGCGGGAGCGGCACAGCGCTCTGGACCTTCTGCGCCATGGCCAGTTGTGAATTACGAACGCTGTCCCACACTTGCTGTTGATCTTTCGCGCCCATCGCTTTGCTGCGAACCACGGGAGATGCGAGAACTCCGCCGCTTGCTCCAGCCGTCACGTTGCGAAAATCGGATTGACCGTTTGCGGCCACCCATCGCCCAGGCTCAACACAAAAGACACTCAAATCAACCGGGTCGCTCTCCGCCGGCACGATGCGGTCTTTGCCGATCACGCGGTCTTGCTTGCCTCCCGTTACGATTTCGCCAGCTAGCAGTAACAAGGGTCGCTTTGAGTTATTCACCAGCACCAGTCGATTCACTTCGGCGCCCTGCGTAGGATGGATGACGATTGGATCGCCTGGTCGTCGTCGGATAAGACCACGGGCCTGGCCGGCCTCTGTCACAACAACGTCGCCACTGCGCAGGCCTTCATCCAGCGTAAGAAATTCCACCGTATCGTAAGATCGATTGCTCGCGACTGGGAAGACGGTAAGGTTTCCGCTGCGAATCGGGCTAAGAAGAGAGTAACCAGGTGTGGGAGTTACCTCACCGGCATGCAGCACCCCGGGAACCGTGGCCGCCATAACTAATAAAGAAATCCCAAGAACCACGACGACCAGCCGCATAACTGGGCCTCTCCGTAGTGAACTTGAAAAGCGACCTTGAAAAGAGAACCGGAAAACTGAACATGCCTAAACCGACTCTTGCGATCGTACAAACACCGCGAAGACACTGATGCCCGCGCGCGGGCGCAATGATCCTTGCGCCGCCGCTCCCCCGGCACGCCAAGATAGAGCGTGCCGGGGTTGCGCAACCGCGAGTCTTCCAGGAGGTGTTTCTTTGCTCGCTGGGAAAAGAACGTACGATTTCTCATTCCTTGCGTCCAAATAATTGCTAGCATCAGTTGGTAAGCCGCACGTCAATGCCAAAGACAAACCAGACCGGGGACGCAACCGATATTGCCGCTTCTCTCTATGAACGCAGTGGAGGTGCTGCCTATGGCATGAGCGTCACGCAATTTGCGGCGATACTCGACGAAATCCTTCACAAGTACCTGCGCTCCGATTCTGTCAGCCAGCGAACAGACTTTTGTTCAGGACTTCGGCTAGAGGAATTGGCGCTGGCGCGCGCCTGTGCACTCGGAAACGAACGAGCTTGGCAAGATTTCATTAGCCGTTACCGCCAGAAATTACACAGCATGGCTCTGCACATTACGCGCGACGGCGCTCACGCCGCGGAACTCGCCGATTCGCTCTTTGCCGATCTCTACGGCGTGAACTCTCGCGACGGAGTTCGCAACTCGAAGCTCATCTTTTATACCGGACGCGGTTCGCTCGAAGGTTGGTTGCGCACGGTCATGTCGCAAGAGTTCATCAACCGCTATCGCAAGCAGAAGCGCACGGTCAGCCTGGAAGAGCAGACAGAAGAAGGCGTGCAGTTTGCGGCGCCGGAAGCTGATCCGGCCCTGACGTCGAATCGGCCCGCCGAGGAACGCCTCGAAGCGGCTACCGACGAGGCGCTGGCCGAGCTCTCGCCGGAAGATCGGTTCACCCTCGCCTCGTATTACTTGGATGGCCGGACGCTTGCCGAGATCGCGAGAATGCTGGGTTTGCATGAATCCAGCGTGAGCCGCCGGCTGGATCGTCTTTCCACCAGCTTGCGAAAGCGGATTTTGGCGGGCTTGCGTATGCAGGGCCTGAGCCATGCCCAAGCCACGGAAGCTTTGGAGACCGACGTGCGCGATCTGCAGTTGAATTTGCGGTCTCGATTGATGCAAGATTCGAGTTTGAAAACGTTCCCTGATAGTAGAAAAGTCCCGACACAGGACAAAGCATCCGAGAGTTCCGACTAACGCAGGGCGCGAGGCGAATGTAAGACGAAAGCAGTGACGAATGATTGAAGTCCCCAAAATCGTGCACGACCGTCTGCAGACGGATCTTCCGGCGCAGGCCGAATCCGCGAAGGCACATCCCGAGGCGGATCTGCTCACAGCTTTTGCCGAGCAGGCGCTCTCGACTCCCGAACGCGAGGGAGTCTTAGCGCACTTGGCGTTGTGTGAGAACTGCCGCGAGGTGGTTGCATTGGCTCTTCCGGCGGAGGATCTTGCTTCTGCTTCGAACACAGTCGGCAAAGATATGGATCCAAACCGGGTCAACCTTTCCGGGGCGCTCTCGCCGCACAAAGTAGGCCTTTTCGGATCCGCAATGCGCTGGGCGGCTGTGGTTGCGGCGGTTGTGGTGGTCGCATCCGTGATGTTGATACGTCCGGGAAAACTCAATGGCCCGACCACGGTTGCTGTCAATCCACAAGTTGCAACCTTGCCAAGTACAAGTTCGACGGTCGCAACGCCGGCAGAATCGCAATCCTCTCGGCTGTCTGCATCTGACGATCAATTAAACAATGATCGCTCAAGGGCTGCTTCGGCGATGTTCAAGAAGCGCGCCGCGCCGACAGAGCGTGCAACGTCCGAAACCCTGCTCGCGAGTAACCGTAAGGATCAGTCAGGAACTTCGCCGATGTCGTTAGCGTCGAATGCCAGGCCGCGCCAGGGCGCAGTCGCCGTGCCGACAACGAACGAAGCGGTGGAGGTTTCGGGCGCCAGCGTTGCGGCAGAAAAGCAAGCTACGGATGCAAACAATCTACTCGCGCTAAATGATTCTCCACCCATCGAGAAGGCAAAACCCGCGCTGCAGCTGCCATCTTTGCAGGAGCCGTCTTCGCAGGATCGAGATGCATTCGCCGTGAAGCAAGGTGCTAGTGAAGCCGGGGGAGCGGCCCCGCTCGCCAAGACACAAAACTCGAAGGCATTTTATGCCGCGAAGCTGTCAGCGGCGACCGGACACGCTTTCGCTGGCAATTCCACCTGGGTGATTAAAGCGGGAACGTTGCAACGATCATTGGATAACGGCCTGAACTGGCAAGAGGCTTTGCGTGCCGATCTTCCGTTGTCGTGCTATCTGAACCGCGGCAACGATATATGGGCTGGCGGCCAGGGCGGCACTCTTTTTCATTCGGCTGACGGCGGGCTCACTTGGTCACGAGTGCAACCTTCTATGGGCTCTCTGACACTTACATCCGACATCACTTCGATCGCCGCGACCGATGCCAGCGTTATTGAGGTTTCTACCAGTACGAGCGAGCGGTGGACCACCCTGGATGGCGGCAAGAGCTGGGCAAGAAAGTAACTCGAGGTTTCTTTCACATCTTAGGCGGGATATCGCAATAGGCGACCCAAGCTAAGTTACTTTCGGGCATGTCCTGCGGTACTTCTTTCCAACTCCATCATTACGAAAGTGACATTTACACTCTGCCCAAACGGACATAGGATGAGCAGGTAGTTTGGCAGTTCTGGGGGAGGGCTGCCAGGAACGCTCTGAGCGAACGCTCAGAGCGTTTTTTATTGGCGCCGATTATGCGAAATCAAAAGAGGGATTTCTGCTGTGGCGCGGCACACATGCGTTTTCTTATACCGAGTAAGAGACGTTATCGTTGGCGTCGCTGTGCATCGTGGTTTCCTTAGGAGAGGCAACGCCGGAAGTCTTGCTGCCCCGGCGCATGGCGACAATGCCCGTGCGAACCATCTCGAGTACGCCGTAGGGACGTAACAGTTCCAGGAGACCGTCAATCTTTTCTTCCGCGCCGGTGATTTCCAGCGTCAACGACTCGGGGGCGACATCGACCACGCGCGCTCGAAATACGTTTGCGAGTTCGAGGACATGGGACCGAGCGTCATGGCTTGCCGCCACGCGGATCATGGCAAGATCGCGCACAATCGCGGGCTGGTTCGTGATGTTTTCCACCAGTAGCACGTTCACTAGTTTGTAGAGATTCGCTTCGATGCGCCGAGCCTGATCGAAATCGGCATCGACAGTGATGGTCATGCGCGACACTTCCGGCTTTTCGGTGCGCCCCACCGTCAAGGAATCGATGTTGAAAGCGCGGCGACGAAACAGGGAGGCCACTCGAGTCAGGACTCCGGGCTTATTTTCTACATACACCATGAATGTGTTCAGCATAGTTTTTTGATTCGTCCTTCATCGATCCCAAACTGCCCGAGCTATCAAAGAATTGAGGGCTTTATTCGTCCTCAGCCGTTTCGACAATCGGGCTGGGGCGGCGAATCATATCGTGCAACGCCGCGCCCGCCGCGACCATCGGATAGACTGTATCCTCTTGTTCGACTTTGAAATTGATCAGCACCGGCCCGTCGTACTTGCGCGCCGATTGCACTGCGGGCACAACCTCCGAGCGTTCCGAGATGGTCATGCTCCGAATGCCATAAGCCTCGGCTAGCTTAGCGAAATCAGGATTTAGCAGAGGCGTCGCCGCATAGTTGCGGTCGTAGAAGAATTCCTGCCACTGCCGCACCATGCCGAGAAATCCATTGTTGATGATCGCGATGTGGATTTTCAGATTCTCCTGGACCAGCGTGGCCAGTTCGCACATCGTCATCTGAAATCCGCCATCCCCGACAATCACCCAAACTTCCGCATCCGGGCAAGCGACCTTGGCGCCGATCGCTGCCGGCAACGCAAATCCCATCGTTCCCAGTCCGCCTGAAGTAATCAGTGTGCGAGGATGCTCATGCTTGTAGTACTGCGCCTCCCACATCTGGTGCTGCCCCACATCGGTCACAACGATGGTTTTGCCGTCGCGCGTCTCGTGCCACAGATCGTTGATCACGTGGGCGGCATAAAGATGGCCACTGTCGGGCAAGTTCTGAATGTCCCGCACGGCGGAATCACCTTTCAGCGTGTCGATCGAATCCAGCCACTCGCTCCGGTCAATGGATTCCACCTTCGGCATCAACTCCAGCAAGACTTCTCGCAAATCTCCGACCAACGGAACGTCAACCTTGACGTTCTTGTTAATCTCCGCAGGATCGATCTCGATATGTATTTTCTTCGCATTGGGCGCGTAGGTCTTGAGGTTGCCAGTCACACGATCGTCGAAGCGCATGCCAAAGGCGAGCAGCAGATCTGCTTCCTGAATAGTGTGATTCACCCACGCTTCTCCGTGCATACCCATCATGCCAAGATTCAGCGGATGGGATGCCGGGAAAGCCCCGAGGCCGAGTAGTGTGAGCGCAACCGGAATGCCGGCGCGCTCGGCGAAATCCCGAACTTCGCGCATCGCCCCAGAAACGATAATTCCATGGCCGGCGAGAATCACGGGGCGCTTCGAATTGTGGATTAGCTCCAGCGCCTGCGCATATTCAGCAGGCTCGGGTGAAAGATCGGGACGATAGCCGGGCAACTGGGGACGCGCGCCTTCCCAATCGAATTCGCACGTGCTCTGTTGCGCATCTTTCGTGATGTCGATGAGCACCGGTCCCGGCCGGCCCGAACGCGCCACGTAAAACGCTTCGCGGACCGTGCGAGCCACTTCACTCGCATGCGTAACCAGGTAATTGTGTTTGGTAATCGGGAGGGTCACGCCGGTAATATCGGTTTCCTGAAATGCGTCCGATCCGATCAGCTTGCTCCCCACTTGCCCGGTAATGCAGACAATTGGAATCGAATCGAGCATGGCTGTCGCGATACCCGTAACCATGTTCGTCGCGCCCGGGCCTGAAGTTGCGATAGCGACCCCGACTTCTCCGCTAGCCCGCGCATAGCCATCCGCCATGTGAGTCGCGCCCTGCTCGTGGCGCACCAGAACGTGATGGATTTTGCTGTGCTTCAGCGCGTCGTACGCCGGCAGAATTGCGCCACCCGGATATCCAAAAACGACCCTCACTCCTTCGCGTTCCAGGCACTCCCAAAGAATGCCGGCGCCGGTCATCGTTTTCAGTTTCGGTTGTGGCGCGAGCTCGTGAACGGAACCGCCCTCATTGGTCGTGTTTTGATTCCGGGTATTGTCGTCCTTCATGCGATCTCCTACGAAAACTCTCTAGCCCTGGTGCCCTTCGGAGACAAAACCACCTTGCCTACCGATGGAAACCGACACTCCTGCGTTCCGGGGAAGCGGACAGGATACGGTTGGAGGTTCCAATCCAGCGCGGGCGACGCCGGGTGATTCTCACGATATTAGCCGTCCGACCGGTCGGTTGGCAAGTGGGAACTAAGGATTGGCGTTACTGGGGAGGGACACCGCCGGCTAACGCCTGAGAGCACGGTTGGATGACCTTCTTCCTGGGATTGAGACGGGGATGGGGTTAAGCGATCAAGGTGTGGAAGACCTGAGCCTGTCCACACCTCGACCGACCGTCTCGAACGGAAGTCAAATTTTGGCCGGATTCCGCTACAGCCCCGGACCGTCCGGGTATGTCGGCAAATCCGGAGGCCGCGCCGGGAGTTTTTTGGGATTGGCCTTGATCTGCTCCATCAACATTTCAACCGCCTTTTCCAGTTGCGGATCTTGTCCCTTCAAAACCAGGTCCGGTGGATTGTCTACAACGATGTCCGGCTGCACACCGCGATTCTCGATCAGCCATTTGCTGTCCAGCGACGACAGAGAAAATTCCGGACGCGTGATATACCCGCCATCCATCAGCGGAATCTCGCCACGAATACCTCTCACTCCGCCCCACGTTCGTTCGCCGATGAGCGGGCCTAGTTTGTATTGCTTGAAGAAGTAACTGAAGAAGTCTCCATCAGACGCCGCATATTGGTTAGTTACGCAAGCCATATAGCCGTAGAAAACATTTTGTGGAGTCGTACCCGATTCCCAGTTGCGGGCCGGGTTCATCGCGACAAGCACGCGGCGCAGCCGTTCGAAAATGAGCTGGTCGACGAAACCGCCTCCGTTATAGCGAACGTCGAAGATGATCCCTTCCTTACGAATCTGCGGGAAGTATTGTTTGACGAACTGATTGAGTCCTTCGTCGCCCATGTTAGGAAGATAGACATAGCCGATCCGTCCTCCGCTGGCCGCGTCAACTTTCTTGCGGTTCGTCTCAATCATGTTCAACTCACGCAAGCTGAACTCGTCTCCGATCGGCTTAACAACAACTTTACGAGCGCCGTCGGCAGTGGGTTTAGAGTTGACCGTTAGAGTCACAACTTCATTGGCGGTATTCGTGAGCAATTCGTCGGGCGTTTGCGGAGCATGCAATGCTCGGCCGTTGATCGCGATCAGATACTCGCCTTCCTTCACGTTCACCCCGGGCTCGGTCAGAGGAGACCGGGTGTGAGCATCCCAATTCTCGCCGGCGTATATCTTCTTGATCCGATACGTCCCGCTCCCATCCGCCTCATAGTCGGCGCCCAGCAATCCAACCCGCACGGGATGTAAGTCAGGAAAATCGCCTCCGCCCACATACGTGTGCGAGTTCGACAGCTCTCCAATCATCTCGCCCATGACGTAGGTGAGAGAATAGCGATCCGCTACATAAGGAAGTAACTGAGCATATTGATCCTTAGTCTTCTGCCAGTCCACCCCGTTCATCGAGGCCTCAAAGAAATAATCCCGCTCCTGTCGCCAGACCTCGTCGAAGATTTCCTTCCACTCCTGCTGAGGATCAACTTCAACCCGCATGCCCGCCAGGCTGAGCGCTCCGTCACCGACCTTGTGAGGACTGTCTGACGGTTTCGCGTCTATGATCCCCACAGGCCCATCACCATCCACTCGATAAACCAGCTTCGATCCATCGCGGGAAAGCGAAAAGTGTTCCGTTCCTTCCAGCAAGACTTTGTCTTTGCGCTCCTTCAAATCGTAGGCATGAATCGCAGCGGTCTCTCCCGCAAGCGGACCAGACAGCCCTTGGACCGGCGAGGTTGAATAGTAGATCACGTCTTTCGAAGCATCCAACCCGCGAATCACCGCGGGTGGAACCGCCAAAGCGACGATCCTGTTCTGGATGCCGTCCAGATCGATCTTGAAAACTTTGGGCGCCTCTTTGCTCTCGGTTTGCGACGCCTTCTCGTCGGTTCCGGATTTCTCCTTTTTGTTCGGAGGCTGTTTCGAGTTCTTTTTGTTCGACTGATCTGACTCGGGCGCGGGTCCACCTTCCGCTGGCTGTTCGGTTTGCACCTTTACTTCGTCGCTCAAAGCCGGAAAAGGCGATGGCTCATCGGCCGTGAGAGTAACTACGTAAACGCGAGTGGTTTTCGGATTTGCAAACTCAAAATCAATGTTGCCCAGCACCTCGTTATAGTCGCGATCGGAAAGAAAATATAAGTACCGTTTGTCAGGATCGAATACTTCTCCATAACTATTCTCAAGAGTCGACGTGACAGCGGCAATCTTTCGATCGACGAGGCCATATAAGTACACCACCGAATAGCCTGTATCCAGATTCTTGTCGTAGGCCATCCACTTACTATCCGGAGACCATGCATAGTTCTGAATCTCGCCATACTTCGCTTGATCGACTAGAATTGGCTTCTTATCTTTAATGTCGACATACCAGAGCTTCAGGTCCTTATCGGCCCAGGCAATCTTCGAACTGTCCGGAGACCATACCGGCTGAAACATGAATCCCTTATGTCCGCTGGTGATTTCCTGCTCGGGGGCAAGTCCGTCTTGCGGAGCAATAAAGATTTCATCTTCGCCCGTACGATCGGAGATGTAGGCAATCCATTGCCCATTGGGCGCCCATGCTACTTTCTGTTCTCGAACACCGGGAGAATGAGTCAGATTCCGAATGCTTCCGTCCTTCGCCGGAACCGTAAAAACCTCGCCGCGGGCCGCAATCACAGCCCGTTTCCCATCCGGCGCAATATCGAAATCTGTGATTTGATGAGTCGCGCTTTCCCAGTGCTTCATCGCCTGGTCGCGCTCTCCATTTACATAAATGGATAGTTTCTTCGCCTGCCGGGTCTGTAAATCGAAGGTATACAGATAACCGGCGTTCTCAAAGATAATGGAATCGGGGCCAAGGCTCGGCCACATCACATCGAATTCACTGAACTTAGTGAGTTGCTCAACTTGCTTGCTGGCTCGATCGTAACTGTAGAGATTGAACCGATGTTCAGGTCCGCGATCCGAAGCAAAGTAGATGGAATCTCCGTGCCACATCGGGAACGTGTCGCCATGTTCAGTGTGCGGGATCACGGCATCAACAACATTGTTCTTGATGTCGTAGATCGTTATATCTTGTGCCAGACCGCCCGTATACCGCTTCCACTGCCGGAAGTTGCGGTAGATTCGGTTGTAAGCCACCTTCGTTCCATCCCCCGAGAACGAAAGCAGGCCACCCTCGTCCATCGGCATCGGCTGGGGTAATCCGCCATCGATGCTCACCGTGTACGGACGTTTCGTCCAACCGTTCGAGGCGTCGCGTCGGGAGAGGAACACTACACTACGCCCGTCCGGCGTCCACCCAATCACCTGATTGAGAATTCCCATCCGATCGCTCAGCGGCTGCGCGGATCCTTGATAATAAGTCAACTGCTTCGGTTGGCCGCCTTCCGACGACATCACATAGACATTGAAATTCCCGTCGTACTGTCCCGTAAACGCGAGCCACCTTCCATCCGGCGAAAATTTAGGGAAAAGCTCTCGTCCGGGGTGCGAGGTTATACGACGAGCGGTTCCTCCAGAGCTGGACGCCAGCCACAAATCTCCTCCGTACACGAATGCAACTTTGTCTTTGTAGATGTCGGGAAACCGCAGAAGACGGCCTTCCTGCGTCTCTTGCGCAGGAGCGAGGCACGCGCAACTGATGACGAAGGCGGCGAGCAGGCATACGAAAAACTTGCGTGTAATGATCATCGAGATCCCCATAGCAGATTTAGTGTTTGTGTTTCTGGGAAGAGTAACGGACATTTTGGCAAGCGTGATTGTACCAGCTTAAACGCTGGCGATTCGTAACTAATTGCGTCTTACTCGCTCGGAATTCCAGCGGCTCGCACCGACTCTTGACAAGTTCCCGCCGCGGTCAACACTTTGTCAAACGCTGTATCTGTGCGAAGTTTGGCTAGTAGCGGATCGGCGAGTAGATTTTCGTGAGCGCAATAGTTTTGCTCTACCGCGCTTTGCAACAGATGAAGCGCAGCTTGCTTCTTGCCACAATACGCGAACAGTGCTCCTTGGTAGTACCATGTCTCCGGATCGGGCTCCGTAGGCACGCTACTCTCCGCTTCCTGCGCCATTCGGTCGAGTTCCGCAACGGGCCGCAGTTCCAGGCAAGCCTCCAGCAGATCGCGGTGGTAGCGCGGCGTCGTCGGCATTCGCTTGACAGCTTCGCGCGCCTCGGCTGTCTTTCCTTGACGCAAAAGCAGCGAGGGCATGGCGTAGGCAGCCCACTCCGAACCCGCATCCAAGCGGATAAAATCCGCCGCCCGGTCCGTCTTACCCAACTCCATGAACGCCCAGGCACAAGAACGGAAAGTATAGTTGCCCGGGTCGAGCGCCAGTGCCGTGTTGCACTCATCGGTTGACTGTTGCAACATGCCCGCGTAGCGATAGACGTACCCCATGGTGAAATGCGCCTGAGGACTTTCGGGTCGACGCTTCACCAAAGCCAGCGCTGCCACGTAAGCCTTGCCCAGTTCGCCTCGTTCCACACTATTGTTGATCAACTGTCCCGCAGCAACAATTCGATTCGGATCAAGTTCCACAGCCCGCGCACAGGCTTGATTCGACCTCTGGAACATCGGCTCTCCACCGTCGGAGTAATCCGCGTCATAGTAGCTGCGAACGCAAAGCTGTTCCCATGCGGGCGCGTACGTCGGGTCGACCTCTACCACATGCTCCAGCACGGCGATGGCATCCTTGTTCGGCCCCGGGTCATGCGGTAGAGCGAGGCTATGAAGATAGAGGTCGTAAGCCTCGGCACTTTTCGGCCGCGTGCCAGTTTCCAGAAATCCTCCGGCCGCGCCGAGCGCCGGCAACAAGCCTTGGCGCATCTGGGCCGCTATCTCTGCCTGCATAGCAATCAAATCCTCTGCTGGGGCGGTCATGTTTGCCTGCCAGAGAAGCTTATTGCCTTCCACCTGAATCGCTTCGAGCGTAATCCGCAGGCGATCGCCCTGCTTGAGAAAATGTCCCGTGAGAATGTTGGCAACATGCACTTCCTTGCCCGCTGTTTGCGGATCGACATCGTTCCCAACAAACTTCCGGGTCATGGCCGAGGGCCGAACATCAAGGGTCCGCGTGTAAGTGAGCGTATTCGCGATTTCGTCGGCCAATGCGAAGCGAAGAAACTCGACACTGATGTCGCCATTCATATTCTGCAACGGCAAGACCGCAATCGTATTCTTAGGAGCGCCACTGCCCGCGATACTCCGCTGTTTGAACCACCAAGCCCCAATCGAAATCAAAACGGTGAGCAGCAGAGCGCTCACACCTAGAAGCAGATATGTCGAAAACGTGCTCGTCGCCTTGAAGGTATTCGTGGCGATGCGATACGGAAGCGCCGGCCGCCGTGCTCCACTCTTGGTTTGGCCTGATTCAGTTTCCTTGCGCAACGACTGCAAGTCGCCCTTCATCGCCAGAGCCGTCTCGTAACGATGGCCGCGATCTTTTTCCATCGCTCGCCCAATAATGCCTTCCAAATCCGGCGGCAGCGACGGGTTCAGACTGCGCGGAGAAACTGGCTTCTGATTGAGCACCGCGTCGAGCGTAGTGATCACGTTGCCGGTCGCAAAAGGCTTCTTGCCCGTCGACATCTCATAAAGCACAACTCCCAGCGAAAACAAATCGCTACGCGGATCCAGTTCTTCCCCACGCGCTTGCTCTGGAGACATGTAGACAGCCGTTCCTGGAATGACTCCGATTGCCGTCAAAGAATCTTCCAGCGCCGCCTCGCTCGAGTTTGGATCGCGTGCCGACTTGGCTAAACCGAAATCCAGAATCTTCGTCTGCCCACTCTGCGCCACAAAAATGTTCGCTGGCTTGATGTCCCGATGAATGATTCCCTTTGCATGCGACGCCGCCAGCGCATCCGCGACTTGAATTCCAATGTCGAGAATCTCGTCCACTTCCATCGCCTTGCCGCGAATCCGCTCCTTCAGGCTTACGCCTTCCAGTTTCTCCATGACAATGAACGGATGCCCGTCGTTGTCATCGATGTCGTGAATTGTGCAGATTCCAGGATGGTTCAGCTGAGAAGCGGCGCGCGCCTCGCGCACGAAGCGGTCCAGCGACTTCTTGTCGTGGACCATTTCGATGGGGATGAATTTTAGGGCAACGTGACGCGACAGGCGCGTATCTTCCGCTTCATAGACTACGCCCATGCCACCACCACCAAGTTTTCCAACGATGTGATAGTGGGAGACTGTCTGGCCGATCATTCCGAAGGCCTCAGTGCCGTCGGCGGTAATGTTAGGCCGTCAGCGGAGCCCCGGTCAACCCGTGCCCAGCCGTTTTCGAACTCGGCGAGGATCGCAGTATTGATCTCGAACGCAGCACAAAGTTCTCGCGACTTCGAAAGTTGGCCTCGCTCGCGTGTCCCACTTTGGCAAAGGTACCTCGAGATACACGATCGATACCAATTGGCCCGCGATTTATGCTGATTTTTGGACTTATGATGATACGTTCAAGTGGTCAGGCATGGTGTACCGAAGGGGGGATGGATGACCGACCGTTCGCTGTTCAGCGCCGCGTTGGTCGATAGTCCACAAGTCACACAGGCCCTGGTGGTCGACGACTCCGCCGTTTATCGCAAATTAATCGGGGACCACCTGCGAAGCTGGGGTTTTGGTGTCACCTTGGCGGAGTGTGGGACCACCGCTTGGCAAATTCTGGAACAGACTCACGCTCCGAAGCTCGTGCTGCTTGATTGGGTGCTTCCCGATCTCGATGGCATTGAGCTTTGCCGGCGTATTCGAAAAGCTGGGGCCTCTGGTCCTTACGTGTACGTCATCGTTCTGACCAGCAATGAAGGGCGCCAGAAAATGCTCGAAGCCATGCATGCCGGTGCGGACGACTATCTGGTCAAGCCCTTCGATGAACTCGAACTAAAGGCCCGCCTCCTGGTAGGTCAGCGAATTCTGAATTTACAGGAAGAACTGGTTGCGGCGCGGGAATCCATGCGCCATGCCGCCACGCACGATAGCCTCACCGGCCTGATGAATCGCGGAGAGATTCTCTTGATGCTAGAGCGCGAATTGGAGCGTGCGCGTCGCGAGCAGAAACCCTTATCTGTTCTCCTTGGAGATGTTGATCATTTCAAGAGCGTAAATGACACGCTCGGCCACCTTTTCGGCGATGAAGCTTTGCGTGAAATCGGTCGTAGACTGCGCGCACAACTTCGCGTCTACGACGGGGTTGGCCGATATGGTGGAGAAGAATTTCTCATGGTTCTCCCCAACTGCGATTTGCCCGGCGCTCTTTTGCGCGCGAACGAACTGCGAGAAATCCTCGCCCACTCCCCGGTTGTTAGTGCAGGCAAAGAGCGCATGGTTACCATGAGCATGGGAGTCGCGGTGTCCGCTTGCCTGGGCAAAGAGGAAGTCGAAGGCTTGCTAAACCAGGCAGACGCCGGTCTCTATGCGGCCAAAGAGAACGGCCGCAACCGGATCGAACACTTCACTCCGGCCCTTCAGCAAACGATGTCAGCCCGTGTAAAAAAATAAATAACCGAGAATCTTTTGTCGTAATTTCCGGGCTCGAGTTTCTAACCTCGCTTGCCTGACGAATTATGATGGTCGCACCCGCGAGGATTCGATCTAGGTGTTGTCCAGCCTTTCAATTCGCATCAAAGAGTGCGCAAGCCACGTTGGATTCGATCTCTGCGGCATCGCGCCCGTCGCCGATTTTGCCGAACTGCAGGCATTTCCACCCTGGATCGCGGATGCCAAGCACGGCGAGATGAAATACATGGAAGCGCGGAATGACGTCGGGGACCTTAAGCGCGCATCCCTCGCCCGAGTCGCTCCGTGGGCGCGTAGCGTCGTCGTCTGCGCCATCAACTACAACACCGCCCAACCCTACTCGAATCAATCGCAGCCGGAAAACGAGCAGCTTACAAATGCCACCCGAGGATGGATTTCCCGGTACGCCTGGGGTCACCAGGACTATCACGATTCGGTTCTGCGGCGCCTTCGTCAGCTTGAAGACGCACTACGAGGACTCATCGCCGCCGATTCGAAAGACGCGACCTGCGCCCCGCCTCAACTTCGTTCCTACGTCGACACCGGACCCCTGATCGAGCGCGTCTACGCTAAATATGCCGGTGTCGGATGGTTGGGCAAAAATACCTGCATCATCAACCAGCAGCTCGGTTCGTGGCTGTTCCTCGGGGTCATTCTTACCTCGCTGGAATTTGCCCAAGATGAGCAACTCCCCAACCTGCCCGCTCCAGATCGCTGCGGAACCTGTACCCGCTGTATCGTCGCCTGTCCGACGCAAGCGATCACCGCGCCGGGTGTCCTGGACGCGCGATTGTGCATTTCGTATCTGACGATCGAAAAGCGCGACGAAATTCCGCTGGAACTCCGCTCCGGAATCGGCCGTCACGTTTTCGGATGTGACATCTGCCAGGACGTCTGCCCCTGGAATCGCAAAGCTCCCGCAACCTCCGCGCCCGAGTTCACGCCGCGCAAAGGTCTCGTCAATCCGGCGCTCGATTGGCTCGCCGAAATGCAGCAGGACGAATTCCGCTCCGTGTTTCGCGGATCGCCCATCCGCCGAGCCAAGCTTTCCAGCCTGCGACGGAACGCGGTCATTGCCATGGGAAATAGTGGAGATGAGAAATTTCTACCTACGCTCAGAAAACTTGCGGAGGACCCTGATCCGATCGTCGCAGACCACGCCCGCTGGGCGTTGACTCAACTCACTTGAACCAGGCACATCGAAAACTAGCCTTAAGACGGGAAGCGATCAGCAAGAGCAGAGTGACGTACAATGACCCAGCCAATTTCTTGGCTTCCAGAGATATGTCAAAAAAAGAGCTGGTTCTTGTGGCGAGTCGCGCATTCGCGCTGCTTCTGGCTACTTGGGCATTGGTCAATATAACTTACCTGCCTGACGAATTGTTCTCGCTGTCGCATCATGTGAGCCTTCGGAGCGTGTTGGCCGTACACGATTACTGGACCTGCTACTACTTGATGCTCACGGTTTCCAACCTCGCGCGAATCGTCGCTCTTTCTTCCGCCACTGTTCTATTTTGGCGTTGCGGACCGAGAGTGGAGGCGTTTTTCTCGTGCCCAGCAGGCGAACAGGAATCATCGCAATAGCGGCGGCATGTCCGCGGAGGGTGGTCGGAAATGTTCCAGAAAGATCTGCTTCAAGGCAAACGCATCCTTATTACCGGCGGCGGTACAGGTTTAGGCCGGGCAACGTCGCAGCGTTTCCTGGAGCTGAGCGCCGACGTCTACATATGTGGACGTCGCCAGGACGTTCTCCAGGCGACCCAGCAGGAACTCCGCGCCCATACTGGCGGCAAGATTCAGTCCTACCCTTGCGACGTCCGCGATGCCGCCGCGGTCGAGGCGATGATTGCTTCGATCTGGTCAGAAGGACCGCTCGACGTCCTCATGAACAACGCCGCTGGAAACTTTCTCGCCCGCACCGAGGATCTTTCCCTGGGAGCCTTTCAATCCGTGTTTGGCATCGTGCTGATGGGCACTCTGCACACGACCATGGCTTGCGGACGCCGCTGGCTGGCGGAGCAGCACAAGGCCGTTGTCTTGAATATCACCACAACGTACACGACCACGGGTTCGGCTTACGTAGTACCTTCTGCCGTCGCAAAAGCTGGAGTGCAGGCCCTTACGCGAAGTCTGGCGGTCGAATGGGGCGATCGTGGCATCCGTATGAACGCGATCGCACCTGGCCCGATTCCGACCGAGGGCGCATTTTCGCGTCTGCTTCCCCGTCCTGAACTGGAGCTGGCCGCGAAGAAGCGAATTCCTTTGGGAAGGTTTGGGACGATGGAAGAGTTCGCCAATCTGGCTGCGTTCCTGGTGAGCGACGGCTCCGGCTACATTAACGGAGAGGTCGTAACCATGGATGGCGGCGAATGGCTACAAGGCGCGGGTGAATTCACGTCCCTCGGACGCGAGTTGACGAAAGATGATTGGGATAAGATGAAGCCGAAGAAAGCCCCACCGAAAGCCTAACATCTATGGTACTTAGGCCACGCCGCAAGTGATCTGAACGGAGCGTAGAAAACAACCCCGGAGCGTAGAAAACAACCCCGCAAAAAACGAAAGCGCCCGGACTCGGTTAGAGTCATCGGACGCTCGTCGAACAGCCCTCCCCCGAAGTCTGCTCAGGGACTACTTTACGATTAGATCGAAAAACCGGGAATGGCACGAACGGGGGACACGAATAGGACAATGGTGGGCCCGGGGTGACTCGAACACCCAACCCTCGGATTAGAAATCCGATGCTCTATCCAGTTGAGCTACGGGCCCGATCATTTACAAACTTACCAACTAACTGTTTACCTTTCAAGTGTTTAGCGATTTGCAAGCTTGCCGTGGCGAATTCTGCATCAGCCTCGGCAGCGATGGAGTCGAGCCTAGGTCGACTCCCGCCTCGTGGGACTTCGCCTGTCACCGTCCAGTTCAGTGAGGGAATTGCGAGATTATGGCACCAGCATTTCTGTTAAACGATGAGTCAGCACAAGGAGAGCTCCATAGTTGGTTGCAACGCCGCCTACCCACAGGAACAAAAAAACAATGCCTGGCCAAGTGTGGCGAACACGAGGACTTTCGCCGCGCCATTCGAGCAGACGTTCGATGCGCAGATTGATCGAGGATGAGCCACTTACGAGTCCACTTGCCAGCGCCGGTTCGAACCACTGCTTCGACGCTCGCGAAAGTTTGATCAACGCTGCCGCCAGGTCCAGTGCATTTTCCCGATTGGCAACAGCCGCGTCGTCCGCTGCCAGTTCGGCTGCCGCACGCCACGCATCGTCAAGGCTGCGCATTCCGGGAAACGGAGTGGCACTGATGAGAACTTTTTTCAGGTTGTCGCAGGAGCGCTTGTGTCCCCACTCATGCCGCACCGCTACCCGCAGCTCCTCTTCGCTAAGCAGAAGCGTCGCCATGTCGGAGACCATAATCTTAGGCCTTCGGACGCCAACGAGAATCAACGCGGGCGCGCCGTTCGAAGCTCTCAGTGTGGGCTCGGCCGTCTCATCTCTGAAGGTGGAGCGGCCCGATAACCACTGCCTCACGGCGCGCTTCGTCTCAGCCTGAGCTCGAAGCGCGCGAAACAATCCAGCCGTCAGAACTATCAGGGAACACGCAGCTAGAACAAATGTCGCACCATCCTCGTCAAGAGACGCCCTCTCCATCAACCAAAATGATGGGAAAGTGAAAAATACGGCGACTACTGCCGAGGCCGCAAAAGAAAATATTCTCAACCCGAATAAGCAATTGGCGGAATTCAGAGTCGAAACCCGTGCCCTGCGGAAAACTCCCCGCCATCCCAGGACCACCAGCAGCGACAAAGGGCAATACACCATGACGAAAAAAGCTAGAGAAACCACGATTCCCCGCGCGGCGAACATTATTCCTGCTCCCCCTTTTTCTTGCGCAGTTCTGCTCGCTGACGTTCCACCAGACCCTGCAACTCTTCGAGCAGCCTCTCGTCCTGTGCGCCGACGGCCTCGACGAAATACGAAAGGTGAAGAGAAGCACGATCGGAACCAAGAAGCTGCCGGATCCCGTTCATCGTGGCGGCGCGTTCCACTTCTTCAGGACTATGCAACGCCGAGTAACGAAACGCCTTTCCTTCCAGAACGCGTGTGAGGAGCCCTTTTCGAAACAGACGGTCCATCGTGGTCATGATGGTGGAGTAGGTTTGCCAGATCGTGCCGTCCTCCAGCACTTCCCGAACGGTGGCACTCCCTCGCATCCACACTGCAGTATGAACCTGCCGCTCGAGCGGTCCAAGGTGAGCAGCGCCGGTGCCTTCAAATGGACGCGGTTGCATTTTCGACTCGCAAAAGCAGACTCGGATAATCTCTACCAGCCAAAAACAAAACTTTAAGGGCCCACGGGCCGCGAGTCAACGGCGTTGCAGCAAATTCATCGCGCCTCGACATCGCTGCAAGTGACGCGGGTGGCACGTATTATCCGCGATAGTTGGTTTTTCTCGCGCGGTTTCATGCCTTTGTGCCATACGATTGACGAGTTGCCGCTGCTGTCCTCTGTTCCGATCGCTTGCGCTCGATTCGATGTGCGAAGGACGATGATTCATGACACCCGATAAATGGCCGCCCAGTCTGCTATACGTCGCCCTATTCAATGGGGTCGTTCCAGCCCGTCGGTTTCCCGGCGTCAATCGATGTTCTTTGGGCTTCGCATCGACGATTTTGGCCTGCTGCGTATTGATGAACGCTCAAAATGTCGTGTTGACGGGTTCGCTGGGCGGACGCGTCGCCGATGAGAGCGGAGCGGCAGTGACGCGAGCGTCGATCACCCTGCGCAGTCTTGCAACCGGCGTTGAACACTCTGCCGAAACCAGCCATGACGGCTTCTATCGATTCCCCGTCGTCATGCCGGGCACCTATTCGATCACAACCAGCCACAAAGGGTTTCGCGACGTTCAGGTCCTCGTCCGCGTCCTCATCGGCAACACCACCTCGCAGGACATTACGCTCCGCGCCGGAGGCAACGCAGACACGGTCACGGTAATCGGAACTACCCCTCTTCTACGGCCTGAGGATTCCTCGGCCAACACGGTGATCGACCGATCTTTGATTGCAGACTTACCGCTCAACGGTAGAAAATACACCGACTTCATGGTGCTCACTCCGAATACCAGCTACGACGGCGACACCGGCTTAGTGAGCATCGCCGGACAACAGGGCGGCGAAGATTCCGGGTACGCCAATGGAAACGGTTCCAACGCCTTCACAGTAGACGGGGCCAACGCGACTAGCACTTACTTCGCCGACATCGTGGGCCGTTATCGCATCCCGTATCTATATGGCGAAGATGTAATTCAGGAATTTCAGGTCGCGGTCAGCCCTTATACGTCGGTCTACGGCGGCGGAGCCGGGTTCGTAAATGCTGTAACCCGGTCCGGCGGCAACTTCTTCCATGGGAGCGCCTTTTATTACAACCGCAACTCGGCCTTCGAGGCCAACGACGCGCTAGATAAAGCTGCGGGCGATCCGAAACCACCCGATGATTTGCAGCAATTCGGCGCAGGCGTGGGAGGACCGATTCTGCGAAACCATTTATGGTTCTTCGCGGATTACGAGCAGCAGTTGCGAAATAATCCGATCCCTGTGATCAACCCGTCCCTCTCGACGAGTCCCGCTAACTTGGATGCTTTTGTGCTAGCTAATTTTTTTCCCTCCTCGGTCACAACGGCTCCGGCGCTTCCTCCGCCGAACGGCCCCTTGCCGCTGCCCGGTACCGACACTGCGCCCGATCCCAACAACCCGGTGTATCTACAGCAAATATCGAACACCATCAATGCGCTGAACTCAAATCTGGGCGTTCAACCCAGAAAGCGCAATGATTGGGTGATCACGCCTCGTCTTGACTATCAGGCTAGCTCCCGCGATGGTCTGTTCCTTAGCTTCAACGTAAATCGCTTCAACTCACCGGGCGGCGTGATCACCGACCCTACGGTGGGAAACTACGGGACGCAGACGCTCGCCAATGCCTACGTTCATACCTTCCAGGCGAGTCTGGGGTGGACGCACACTTTTTCTCCCGGCTTGCTAAATGAGTTTCATGTCAGCACCTCGCAAGACAATCAGATTTCCACGCCGACCGGTCTCGCTTCAAACACGCCTACAATCATTCTCGATAGCCCCGCCGCTTTCGTTTTAGGCAACGCTCCCTTCTCGATTGGGAAGGTCTTTGAACGACAGTATTCCTTGTCAGATCGTGTCGATTACGTGATCGGAAAACACACGTTGCAATTCGGCTTCGACATGAACCGATCCTACGATTCGGACAACAATGACGGCGGCGCAGATCCAAACGAGGCCGTCGACTTCGGATCGTTCCTCGGCAGTTACGAGTTTTCCAATCTGCAAGACTTCGCGCTCGGCGAATATAACGTTTTCAGTCAGACTGCCGGCAACCCAACTTTCTCTTTTTCCGTCCCCTATTACGGTTTTTACGTTCAGGACACTTTTCGCGCCCTTCCGAAGCTAACGCTTGAAATGGGCTTGCGCGAGGACTTCCAGGTTTATCCACAGCCAGCGCAAAATCCGGCCTTCCCGCTCACCGGACAATATCCAAATCAGTTTCAGCGTCTCGCGCCGCGCTTCGGATTCGCCTGGCAGCCGGGTTCCTCCCTTGGCGTCTCAAAGACCGTCGTTCGTGGAGGATTCGGCCTCTTCTACACCAATATGAACGGACTGAATTACCGCAACGCCGTCGCCTCGAATGGCTTGGCTTCCCAGCAAACTTCCGCCAGTGTGAGTTATGTTTCCGGCGCGCCAAATCAGCAGGTGCCGGCATTCCCAAACATCTTGCCCGCGGATTCCCCACTGTTCTTCGCAGCGGAAGACATTTCGCTCGTCTCCCCGCAGTTCCGCGTGCCCTATATCCTGCAGGCAAGCTTGCAGATTGAGCGTGAGATTGCCGAGAACACAACTCTAACCCTGGGGACAATGTGGAACCACGGCGTTCATCTGCTTTCGGGCAGCGCCTATGACGCGAATCTGAACCCATTGCAAGGCACAACGTCCTACACCATATGTCCTCCTGGCACACTCGCAGCGCCTTGTACTGGCCCGGCCATCGTCCTGCCCAACATGGACAACGGGTTGCTCACCGAAGGCCGTGTGAATCCCCACCTGGGCCAAATCAACGAACTGATCAGCCCCGGACAAAATCATTACAACTCCTTGTTCGTACAGTTACAGCGTCGCATGTCGCAAGGCCTCTCCCTGCAATTTTCGTACACGTTCGCCAAGAGCATCATGCTCGATGGCATGGACTTCAACAATCAGTTCGATTTCAGCAACACTCACGCGCCTTCGTTGCTCGACCAACGGCACCGCGTTTCGTTGGCTGGAGTCTATCGGCCCGGACTGGAAAAACTGTCCGGTTCGGACGCGGCACGCAAACTTCTTTCTGGCTGGACTCTGAGCAGTGTCATGGATTTTTCTTCCGGACGCCCTTACGCGGCCCTCTTGAGTCCCGCATGCACCAGTTCGACCGTGTCACTCCAAAATTGTGACGGTGCCAACGACAATCTTAACGACACTGCCTTTAACCAGGACACCGCGAATACTGCGGGCGGCATTAACGGAGCTGGCCCTACGCCGGGCATCGGTCTTAATTCATTTTACGGTCCGTGGTTGGAACGCATCGACGTCGGATTGGCACGCAGTTTTGTAGTCCGCGAAGGCAAGAATCTGGAATTCCAGGTACAAGCCTTCAATTTGTTCAACCATGCAAATTATTACGTCCAGAACGGCGATGGCATCAACCAGTTGCAGTACAACCCGGTTGGCACTACCTGCGGCGATGCCATGTCGCCAAATCAGCAGTGTTACTTGGTGCCCAACTCCGGCCCAGGCAACTTCGGATCCCTTCAGGAAATCAGCCCCAACGGTCTGCCTCGAGCCCTTCAATTCTCCGCAAGGTTTACCTTCTAGCTCTTCCGAGGACCGTGATTTCGCCGTTCCCGTCGTCGGCACAGCGAAAGCCTCGTCCATGCCCGTCAATACGGCGCAAAGCCTACAGCAAACACTGTATATGCCGTACCTCGGCCGACTAGCTAGGATTCATAATCCGCGGCGTTAGTATTTCTCGCTGCGGGTTCACAGAAAGTTTATTCAGCCAAGCTCTCTGCGTAGGCTGTTGGACGAATTCAAATTCTTTGATTCGAAGTGACCCGAGATGTCTGGCCAGATTCTGATCGTGGACGACCATGAACTCGTACGAAGCAGCATCCGCTCCGTGCTTTCTTCTCGCCCCGACTGGAAGATTTGCGGGGAAGCGGCCGATGGGATTGAAGCGATCGAAAAGGCACGCTCCCTTAAACCCGACATCATTCTGATGGATATCTCCATGCCTCGCATGAACGGACTCGATGCGACCCGCGCCATCCGCAAAGAACTCCCCGACTCGAACGTCGTGATCGTCACCCAGAACGATCCCGCGATAGCTCGCCGTCAAGCTAAAGATGTCAACGCCTCGGCCTTTGTAGACAAAAATAATCTTCTGGCGGATCTGCTTCCGACCCTGGACCGACTCACCCCTGAATCATCCGCTCCTGCGAAAAAGGATGTTGCTGCACTCGCCGCTCCCACGCCCGAATGGCTTTCCGGGGGCGGAGAATTGGGGCGACTCATCGGAAGCCGCGACTGGTCCCAGACTTCGCTCGGACCGATCGACACCTGGCCTCAGAGTTTGAAGACGTCCGTAAATCTAATCCTCAACGCTCGCCACCCCATGTGGATTGGTTGGGGCAAAGACGCTGTCTTTCTTTACAACGACGCCTACATACAGGTCTTGAGTCTCGCGAAACACCCCGACGCCCTAGGGAAACCTACAACAGAAGTTTGGCCCGAAATCTGGGATATCGTCGGCCCTCTCATGGCGAAGGTCTACCAAAAAGGCGAAGCTTCCTTCCAGGATGACGTTCGTTTCCTCATGAACCGCGGCGATTTTATCGAGGAAACCTACTACTCGTTCTCCTACAGCCCCATTCGCGACGAGTCTGGCGCCGTGGCGGGACTCTTCTGTCCGACTACCGACGTCACGCCCAAGGTCATAAACGCGCGCCGTCTCCGCACGCTCTCAGAACTCTCCTCCAATGCCTTGTTGCAAAAGACCACGGATGCTGCCTGCGCTTCTGTCGCCGCGACTTTAGCTAAAAATCCCGAGGACGTTCCGTTTGCCGTCCTATATCTCATCGACGGCGCGAGCAATCAGGCGCGTCTCGAGCAAACCTGCGGCATTTCCAAAGGTGTTTGCTCCCTTACTCCCGATGCGATCGACTTGTTGGGCGAAAATTCAGAGTGCTTGTGGCCGCTGAGTCAAGTTGCAAGAACAGCCCAGTCGCAAGTCGTCTCCCTGGGTGATATCGACGGACTGCCTCTCGGCTTAGCGCAGCAACGCCTGTCGCAGGCGGTGGTATTGCCTGTGACCTCACGGGGTGAGGGCGGCCTGTTCGGGATTTTGGTGGCAGGCGTCAACGCTGCACGCAAACTCGATGTCGAATATCGAACTTTCTATGAATTGATTGCCAGCCAAATCGCGACCGCCATTCAGAACGCTCGGGCCGCCGAAGAAGAGAGAAAGCGAATCGAGGCATTGGCCGAGATCGATCGTGCGAAAACAGCATTTTTCAGCAACGTCAGTCATGAATTCCGCACTCCCCTCACCCTGATGCTGGGTCCGGTCGAAGAACTTTTGGCTCGCAGCCACACCGACTTGTCGCCTGCTGCCAAGCGACAACTCGAACTGGTAAATCGCAACGGCACGCGCCTTCTCCGATTAGTCAATACGCTGCTCGATTTCTCGCGACTCGAAGCTGGCCGCATGCAGGCGGTCTACCAACCCACCGATCTTGCCTCATTCACAATCGATCTCGCCAGCGTCTTTCGCTCGGCCACGGAAAGAGCAGGACTTGATCTCGAACTCGATTGTCCTAAACTCTCCGAACCGGTTTTCGTGGACCGGGGCATGTGGGAGAAGATTGTCCTTAATCTTGTTTCCAATGCCTTCAAATTCACCTTCGACGGCAAAATATCCATTTCCCTAAAGCAGTCCGGCGGCGATGTTGAGTTGCGTGTCCGCGATACCGGTGTAGGAATACCTGAGCACGAACTGCCCCGCCTCTTTGACCGCTTTCATCGCATTGAAAATGCCAAAAGCCGCACCCACGAGGGCAGCGGCATCGGGCTCGCTCTGGTTCTAGAACTCGTCAAACTTCATGGCGGAAGAGTGCGCGTCGAAAGCGTATACGGGCAAGGCAGCACTTTTATTGTGAGTGTGCCGCTCGGAACCGCTCATCTTCCTGCCGACAGGATGAACGGAACTCGCAGCCTCGCCTCGACCGCCATCGGCGCTGCACCATTTGTCGAAGAAGCGCTGCGTTGGCTCCCCGAAACCGAGCAGCAGGATCTCGAAGAAGAAATTCTTCCCGATCACGAACTCATGCCTCTTCCCTATGCCCCGGCTGTGCAAGACGAAGCCGAGTCCGCCAATCGTCCCCTCATTCTGGTAGCGGACGACAACGCGGATATGCGCCAATATCTGACCCGTCTTTTGTCAGAGCGCTATCGCGTAGAAGCTGTGCCCGACGGGCAAGCCGCTCTCGATGCCGTGCGTGCGCGGTCTCCGAAGTTAGTCTTGACCGACGTGATGATGCCGCGGTTGGATGGTTTCGGTCTGCTCCGCGAATTGCGATCTGCTCCCGACACCAGGACCCTACCCATCATCTTGCTCTCCGCCCGCGCCGGGGAAGAGTCGCGTGTCGAAGGCATGGAGCAGGGCGCCGACGACTATCTCATCAAACCCTTCAGCGCCCGCGAGCTGATGGCGCGCGTGCAAACTCACCTTGAAATGGCGCGCATTCGCGAAGAGTCGGAAGTGGCTCTGCGCCAGCGTACTGCGCAATTTGAGACCCTGCTCAACGAGGCTCCACTCGGCGTCTATCTCGTGGACGCCGACTTCAAGCTTCGCGCCATGAATCCCACTGCGCTGCGGATCTTCGGCAACGTTCCGGATTGCATCGGTCTCGACTTCAATCAGTGGATCTACAATCGCTGGCCTCAGCCCCTCGCGAATGAGATCCTCGGTCAATTCCGTCACACGCTCGAAACCGGAATTCCCTATATCGAATCCGAGTGGAACAAAAAGCCGCTAAACCAGGTCCAGAGATCTCTTGAGTGGCAGATCCACCGCATCCCGCTTCCCGAGGGTCACCACGGCGTCGTCTGCTACTTCCGCGATATCTCGGCTCAGGTACAGGCTCGTGAACGTGAGCGGGAACTTACAGCCGAGTCGATCGCCGCCACCGCAAAATTCCGTGCCGTCTTCGAGCAGACTCCCGTCTTCGCCGGCATCATGTCCTCAGACGGCTTAGTTCTGGATGCCAACCAACTTTGCCTTGAGGCTTGCGGCTATCGCGAAGAAGATGTTCTGGGACACTACTTCTGGGAGTGCGGATGGTGGCGTCTTTCGACGGACGCCCAAGCCAAAATCAAAGCCGCAACCGCGAAAGCCGCTCAAGGAATTCCGTACCAGGAGATTCTCACCTACCACTGGGCCGACGGCACCGAGCGCGTGGTGGACTTCGGACTCCACCCCATCCTCGACGAGCAAGGCAAGATCCTTTTTCTTCACCCCACCGGGGTGGACATCACCGAACTGAAGCGGGCGGAGGAAAAATATCGAACGCTTGCGGAAACGCTCGACGCCGAGGTACGCGTGCGCACCAGCGAACTTGAGCAACGAAATATCGAGGTAATCCAGCAGTCCGAACAACTCCGAGATCTGTCCGGACGCCTCATGCAAGCGCAGGACGAAGAGCGTCGTCGTATCGCGCGCGAACTACACGACAGCGCCGGGCAACTCTTGACGGCGCTTGGGATCAATTTGGCCCGCATCGCTCAACGCGCCACCGAGAATGCCTCTCCCGTTACGAAAGAAGCGAATGATAGTCAGCAACTCGTGCAACAACTCAGCCAGGAAATCCGCACCATGTCCTACTTGTTGCATCCACCGCTCCTCGATGAAGTTGGTCTCTCCGAAGCTCTGGGCTGGTATACGGAAGGATTGGCGGAGCGCAGCGGCTTAAACATTCGGCTCGAAATTCCCGAAGACTTCGGGAGACTTCCACGCGAGATGGAATTGGTACTGTTTCGTCTCGTGCAGGAATGCCTGACGAACATTCATCGCCACAGCGACAGCAAGAGCGCGGCCATTACACTCTTGCGCGGCGGTAAAACCGTTTCGATCCAGATTCGAGATGAGGGTAAGGGAATTTCACCGGAAAAACTGGCGAAGATACAGTCTCAAGGCTCCGGCGTCGGAATTCGAGGAATGCGCGAGCGCATACGCCAGTTCGAAGGCGTGATGAACATTCAGTCCAACGGCTCGGGCACCACGATTTCGTTCGTGTTCCCGCTGCCCGAAGCCCTACTTTCCACCCAGGAAGGCGTCGGCCAGTCGATTACCTCCGTCCAGTAGGTTCCCGGAGGAACAGTCTGGAGTTCACAAGAGCTCAGGAAATTGAACGGCGAACTCCGCTAACGGCTCTTCTGACGAATCGTCCTCGATCGCAGTCGGTTACTTCTCAACCGAAAACTTATAGATCGTTTGCGACTTATAAACTTTTCCCGGCCGCAATATCGTCGAAGGGAATTCTGGATGATTTGGCGAATCTGGAAAATGCTGCGTCTCGAACGCGAATCCCTCCCGCCGCTGGTAAACATGCCCTTGTTTGCCCGTAATCGTCCCGTCGAGAAAATTGCCGGAATAAAATTGCATTCCAGGCTCTGTCGTCGAGACTTCGAGCGTCCTTCCGCTCTGCGGATCATGCATACGAGCCGCCCACACCAAGCCAGCCCCAGTCCGGTTGATCACGAAATTGTGGTCATACCCGCGCCCCAACACCATCTGCTCGTATTTGTCGTTGATTCGGGCGCCGACCGTAGTCGTCTTTCCGAAGTCCAACGGCGTGTCTTTTACCGGCCGAAGTTCTCCAGTCGGAATCAGCGTTTTGTCGACGGGAGTAAATCGATCTGCATTGAGCGTAAGTTCATGCCCCAGAATATTGCCGTGACCCTCCCCCGCCAGATTGAAGTAGGTGTGCTGCGTCAAATTGACTGGCGTAGCCTTGTCGGTCGTCGCCTCATAATCAAAAATTAACGTGTCCTGATCGGTGAGAGTGTACTTCACTTTCGCGTTCAGATTGCCAGGGAAACCCTCTTCGCCGTCAGGACTCACGCGGGTAAAGATCAGCCCCACGCTGTCCACGGTCTTGAACGTTGCCACCTTCCACAAATGTTTGTCGAATCCCTTGATGCCGCCATGCAGAGTGTTAGGTCCATCATTCGGAGCGAGTTTGTATTGCACACCATCCAGGGTGAACTTCGCTCCACCGATACGATTTGCATATCGCCCAATGAGCGCGCCAAAGTGAGGATTGTTAACGAGATATCCGTCCAGTTTGTCGAAGCCCAATGCGACGTCATCGAAGTGACCTGTCTTATCCGGCACTTTGATTGAGACGATGATGCCGCCAAAATTCATGGCGCGCACTTCCATCCCGTGCTTATTGGTCAACGTATAGAGTTCGACAGGACCCTCCTCCACCGACCCAAACGCTTCTTTTGTCACGGAATGAGATTTGTCTGCAGACATGGCGAACTGCGCACAAAACGCAACACTAACTAAGATAACAAATATCGATTTCCAAACTTTCATTGGATCACCTCAGATAGGCTCAGGCTAAAGATCGGCGGATCATTGCGAGACAAATATAGCAGGCTTGTTCACCGCATACTTGTTCACTAAATCCATTTTGATTTGTCGATCGATTCGATTCGCGCGGGATTTGTTCGCAAACGCTCGCCGTCCAACTCACTAAGCTCGCCGCGGCATGGGACAGCAATCCGCAGCACAGAAGTCGGGACGAACCCCGAGGGCGCCGAGCACGAGCCTGGGCCCGTTGTCATCCAGACGTTCAGAAATCAATTCGCGCACCATGCGGATGAATCTGGGATGTGTTCCCACCGTCTCCGCTCGCGCCATTTGCAGGCCCAATTGCTCGCAAAGCTCGCGCGCTTGCGTGTCCAGATCGAACAGAATTTCCATGTGGTCTGACACAAAGCCGATGGGCGCGATCACCACATCCGAGCCTTCTCCTCGCGTTTTGATTTCGCGCAGAGAATCAAGAATGTCCGGTTCCAGCCAGGGTTGAGAAGCCGGTCCGCTGCGGCTCTGATAAACCAACTCCCAATTCTTGTGTCCCAACCGCTCCGCGACCAGTCGACCGGTCTCCTTGAGTTGCTTTTCGTAGTCGCATCCCTGCGCCATCCCCATCGGAATGCTGTGTGCCGTGTAAATCAGATGCACCGCCTCCTGCCGCTCGCTCGGAAATTTCGCCAGCGCATTCTGCACGCGATCGACCACCGCCTCAACGAATCCAGGATGATTGTGGAACGCGCGAATCTTATCCACGACTGGCGCACCGTCGCCCGCTTCGCTCTGCGCACGCGCGATATCCTCTCGATATTGCCGGCAACTCGAGTACGAACTGTACGCGGAGGTCACAAACGCCAGCGCACGTTGCACCCCATCCGCCTTCATCTGCTTCAGCGTGTCGCTCAGCATCGGATGCCAGTTTCGATTTCCCCAATAAATTGGCAGGTGCGGACCGTGCTGTAACAACTCCGCTTGGAGCGCCGCGATCAACTGCCGATTTTGATCGTTGATCGGACTCTTGCCGCCAAAGTGATAATAGTGTTCCGCCACCTCCAGCATTCGTTCGCGAGGGACGTTCTTCCCACGCAAGACATTTTCCAGGAACGGCATCACCTCGCCAGGCCCCTCGGGCCCACCGAACGAAGTCACGAGAATGGCGTCATATTTCATACGGTTTCCAGACGACCTACTTCGGCATGAGTTCTGCGACCGTGAGCTGATCCGCCTGCCTTAACTCCGGAAACAACCACGCCCAGGTCGCGATAATCAGCAGCGTGCCAACCCCTCCCAACACCACCGCCGGAACCGTCCCGAACCATTGCGCGGTCAGCCCCGACTCGAATTCTCCCAACTCGTTCGAAACTCCGATGAACATCATGTCCACCGCGCTCACTCGGCCACGCATTTCGTCTGGAGTCGCAACTTGCACCAGCGTCGCGCGGATGATCACGCTCACCATATCGCTGGCGCCCAACAGAAACAGCGCAATCAGCGACAGAATCAGGCTGTGCGAGAGTCCGAATATGATGGTCGTGACACCGAACGCCGCAACCGCAAAGAGCATCGTCAGCCCCGAGCGGCGGCGAATCGGACGGTGCGCCACCACAATCGCCATCAACGCAGCCCCCACGCCCGGAGCACTCCGCAATAATCCAAGTCCCCAGGGACCAGTGTGCAGAATCTCTCGAGCATAGACCGGCAGTAGCGCGACCGCTCCGCCCAACAATACCGCGAACATATCGAGCGAGATGGAACCGAGGATCAGTTTCTTATCCCATATGAAGCGAAAACCGGCCAGCACCGTGCGTAGGCTAATCGGCGCTTTCTCGGCCAGTTGCTTCTCTCGCGATGCCGGTAGCGGGCGGATGCGGAACGTAAGCGCCGACGAGATCACCGACACGGTTACCGCGAGAGCGTAAACCGCATGTGGGCCGTGGAATGCTGCATACGCAATCCCTCCGATGGCCGGACCCGCAATGGTCGCGATCTGAAACGTACTGGCATTCCAGGCGACCGCGTTCGAGAAATGCTCCTCGGGCACCAACTGCGGTAGCAACGCGCGGCTCACCGGGAAACTGAAACTGCGAAACACCCCCAGCAACACCAGGACGACGTAGATGGCATGCACCGAACGCGGTGCGCGCCAACTAATGGCCAACAGCAGTCCCGAACAAAGCCCGAATCCCGCATAGCACCACATCAGCAGCTTGCGGCGATCGAGAACATCGGCGGCGTGTCCGGCAAACAGAAACAAGACAAAGCCGGGAGCGAACTGCGCCAGTCCAACGTATCCGAGATCGAGCGGCCGCCGCGTGATTTCGTAAACCTGCCATGCCACCGCGACGGACTGCATCTCGAGCGCGACCACGATAAAGAAGCGCGCGAACGTATAGGAAACAAAATTGGGATAGTGAAACGCCACCCGCCCGGCAAGGCGAGGATCTTTCGAAGTGAGCATTCTTTCTCTATTAGTTTATTACGTCGCCGCCGATTCGTCGGCCACCGGCATGCAATTCAGAGAAGAACTGGACACTCCGAAACGGTGCTTTTCAACGCCGGTTGATAAGCGACGCGACGTAGCCGGCCCCGAAACCATTATCGATATTGACGACGCTAACGTTTGAGGCGCAGGAATTCATCATGCCCAGCAACGCTGCCAGCCCTTCAAAGGCCGCTCCATAACCAACGCTCGTCGGAACCGCAATTACCGGAACCCCGACAAGTCCGCCGACGACGCTCGGAAGTGCGCCTTCCATCCCCGCGCAGACTACGATCACTCGCGCCTTCCCCAGTTCTTCCCGATGCGCCAGCAACCGATGAATCCCGGCAACCCCTACATCGTAAATATGCTGCACCGTGTTCCCCATCAGTTCTGCCGTCGTGACAGCCTCTTCGGCGACAGGGATGTCACTGGTTCCCGCCGACACCACCGCGATCACGCCTTTGCCATAACGCTTGCGATCACGCTTCAGGACGATCGCCCGCCCCAGCGTCCGATATTCCGCTTCGGGCGTCGCGGCAGATACCGCCGCGTACTGTTCTTCCGTGGCCCGCGTAGCCAACACGTTTCCGCCATGATCGGCCAACCGGCGGAAGATCGCAGCCACTTGGTTCGGCGTCTTCCCTTGCGAGAAAATTACCTCCGGCATCCCCTGACGCAGTGCGCGATGATGATCTACCTTCGCGAAGCCGAGATCCTCGAACGGCAGGTGGCGCAACCGCTCCACCGCCTCGTCAGGCGAGAGCCGTTTCTTTCGGACTTCTTCGAAAAGCTTGCGAAGACTTTCTGAATTCAATCGGATACCTCTGGGAACTAGGATCGTCGGCCTCAGGTCAGTTGCTGAACTCCAGCCACTGTTTGCCTCAGTAATCTTACTTGGATGCCGCCCAACCTGCCTGCGCGACGCGACAGGTACAGCGAAATGTATTGTTTTCATCAGCTTAAATGGATTACTCCAGTGGTTCAACACCCTTTGGATAGATTGCTCCCCACCCTCGGCTCACCCTATACTGTGATTACTCTGGTTCTGATTCTTGGGCAGGTGGTTGGGTTAGTTGGCCCTTACGTAAGCGTGTCTTTCGGCCGATCTCGTACCCGTATGTCAAAACGCCCGCAATTCGCCCTAACAACATTGATGACCGCCTTAGCCGCGACCCCTTTTCTTTTCACGGTCTTTTCCTCAACGGCCTCATATGCGCAGCCGAGTTCGCATTTGGGTGCCATCGCGGCCACCACCGACGACTCGGGCCGTACCATCTACGTCAACGGCGATGGTCCCTCGACCCCTGCGCGATCAGGCACTTACACCACGAACCGATCCCCGCTCGAGTATTGGAGCGTTACCGAGCACCGCTTTAAGCCGGTTCCGACCAATGGAGCCGTGATGCGCGCCGCGCGCTCGGCCGCCTCTGAAGTAAACACTTACCTCGATGGCGCGGGCAATTCTCACCAGAGCCTCAATCGTTCCTTCTCTCAACAAGATATCGATACCGCAATCGACGAGGCAGCCGCTCGTCACCATGTCGACCCGAGCCTTGTGCGTTCCGTCGTCAAAGTCGAATCGAATTTCAATCCCAACGCCGTCTCCCGCAAAGGCGCGATGGGCCTGATGCAGCTCATGCCCTCGACCGCCCGCTCCCTCAACGTCTCCAATCCCTTTGATCCGGCCCAGAACGTGGATGCCGGGGTCCGGCATCTAAGAAAACTACTCGATAATTACGGTGGGAACGTTCAACTCAGTCTGGCCGCCTATAACGCAGGAGCCGGAGCCGTCGCACGCAGCGCCGGGGTTCCGCATTTCCGCGAAACTCAGAACTACGTTCGGCGGATCACAAGCTTATATAACGGTGGCGAACCGGGAACCTCGCTGATGGGCAATTCCTCTTTAGCCAGTTCGATGGAACGCGCGTCGCAGGAACCCGTTCGCGTGCAACGGGATGCGCGGGGCGTGCTTACCATCAGCAATACGGACTAGAACGAGCGTTTCGTCGTGGTAGCGATCGCGTCGTTTCAGTTTGAGGAGCGATCTTTGAAGACAGTTGGGCGGTTCCCAGCAACTTCGATGACGAATCCGGGTTGTCATTCGTGGGGTATCGGTAAAGAACGGTCATCTTGAGCGAAGGAAATTCACCGCAGTTGCAGGCGCATCAGGCACCGGTCCTTCGCTCCGCCTAAGATGACATGCAGGATTGACTAGCAGGATTTTGTGAAGACCCAGGCTTCTTCGACCCTAATTCGAGGCGGGCGTGCCTTTCGCCTCGGCGCGGCGCTTTTGCTCGCCTTGCTGCCGCTGGCCTCCGCCTCGGCCCGTGTTCACCACGATGACGCCTGGGCCCGCCAGCAATTCTCCAAAGCTGAGCGGATGCGCGAAGCCCTGAACGGTCGCCCTCTCGCCGAGCGCACTCGCCATGAATACCAGCGCGTCATCGACTCCTATCGCCGCGTCTACTTCGGCTCTCCCGCATCCTCCAAAGCCGACCCCAGCGTAGTGGCTACCGCCGAACTGATGGTCGAAATGGGGCGTCGTTTCGACGACAACAAAATTTTGCGCGGTGCCGTCGAACAATATCGTTTCCTGCGCAAGGAATATCCCGGAAGCAAGTACCGCTTCGACGCCCTCTTTACCGTTGCCGAAATCTACAAAGACGATCTCAACGATCCTGAAGAGGCCCGCTCCACCTTCGAAGACTTTGCTCGGCGTTATCCGCGCAATCACCTAGCCGACGATGCGCGCGCCGCGGTAAAAGAAATCGACGACGCGGCGGACGAGATGGAACGAACGCCGCAAAAAATGGCACGCAAGCGCCGGCCTTCGACCGCCAATCCAGCCGCCAACCCCGCGGTAAGCGAAAATCCAAGCGAAAGCGCCCCTACAGATCAGGCAACTGAATCCGCCTCTGATGCGAACGTTCGCCGCAGCGGCTTGCCCCGTGTCACCGGTGTTCGCCACTGGTCGACGCCCGATTACACTCGCGTCGCTATCGACGTCGAACAGGAAGTAAAATTCGGTTCGCAGCGAATCTCCCACCCTGACCGTATTTTCTTTGACCTCCGCGACACCCGTCTGGCATCCACGCTCGTCGGCAAGACTTTCGATGTGGACGACGGCTTCCTGAAGAAGATCCGCGTTGCCGAATTTCAGCCCGGGCGCACTCGTATTGTTCTTGAAGTCGACGATCTCGCCAGCTACGACGCTTTTTTATTGCCTGACCCGTACCGCATCATCATCGACATCCACGGCAAGCAGAAACGAGGCTCGTACCTCGCGAAAACCAACCCTGTCGGCGACGAGCGTCACTCTGACACCAACTCTTCGACTGCAGAGGCTCCATCAACGAAACAGTCTTCGACTCCAGCAGACAACGACCCTGCGGACGCCGAGCCAAACGCAACCACCCAGCTAGCCGTCGCAGCGCCGGTAAAAACAGCGCAGACGCCGGTCAAGAATCCAGTTCATTTCTCCAAGTCGGGGGTTGAGACCGATCTACCCGCCGACTCCACAGCCGCGGACGCGAAACCACCCGACGCGGCAAATCCCGCGAACGGCGTTGGCGTCTTCAAGACCACAGTCGCCGTGAAGGGATCCAGTCGAAGAATCCCCAAGACGATTGTCGAGGCGGAAGATAAGGTCCCAACTAAGATCGCCACTCTCGCACCGGAAAAACTTCGCCCGGAAGTGACCACGGCAGACGCTGACAGTAGCGACGACACCGAACTGGCAAAAACAGATTCGCCTGGCTCAAAGTCTTCTTCGCGCCGCAAGAAAACACACGCTGCCGTTGCCTCGGATACTTCAGATTTGCACTTGGAAACTCGCGAAGCACGTCCCACCGCCGCCGGAGATCGTTCCTTAATCCGCGCCCTCGGCCTCAAGATCGGCAAGATCGTAATTGACGCCGGCCATGGCGGACACGACGTCGGCACAATTGGCCCCAACGGATTGCTCGAAAAAGATGTAGTGCTCGACGTTGCCAAACGCCTCGGCCGTTTGCTCGAAACTCGACTCGGTGCTGAAGTCGTCTATACGCGCCAGGACGACACCTTCATTCCGCTCGAAACCCGCACTGCGATAGCGAACCGCGAACGCGCCGATCTGTTTATTTCGATCCACGCGAACTCGAGCCACGACCCCGACGCGCGCGGCGTCGAAACCTACTACTTGAATTTCACTTCTTCCCCCGACGCATTGGATGTCGCGGCGCGTGAAAATGCAGTGTCGGAACAATCGATCCATCAACTCCAGGATCTCGTGAAGAAGATTGCTCTCAAGGAAAAAATTGAAGAATCCCGCGAGTTCGCCGGCGACGTCCAGGAATCGCTCTACGGCGGACTCTCCCTGAACAATGCCGGAATCCACAATCGCGGCGTCAAGAAGGCCCCCTTCATCGTGCTGATCGGAGCCAACATGCCGTCGATCCTCGCCGAAATTTCCTTTGTCTCCAATCCCACCGACGAACGAAAAATGGAGACCTCCGAGCACCGCCAGCGCATTGCCGAATCGCTTTACCGGGGAGTCTCGAAGTATTGCAGCGGCCTCAGCGGCGTCAAGGTGGCGAGCAAGATCGACAAGCCCGAAGGGCAGTAACGCAGATCCGCCAGATCGATATTGCTCTTAAACTCCGTTCGCTGCCCGTCCTTTCTCATGACATTAGTAATCTCACCATCGTAATTCTTCTAGATCGAGGTCCGTGCTCGCGGTATTCTCCAGCGATCTGGGGATCACCCATTTCATTACTTGAAAGGTTGGTAATGCAGCACGGAAAGACCATTACAACGTTGGCGCTGGGCTTTCTCATGATCGCCTCGCCCGCTTTTTCACAGATGTCGAACGAACCGGCCAAGATTGTCGCCCTCGAGCGGATGTGGAATCAGGCCCAGGTTATGCGCGATTCGACTGCCGTCGCCAGTATGATCGGCGATCGTTTCCTGAATACCGAATGGGATGGCGAGATTAGTGATCGCGGAAAGTTTCTTGCGGATTTCGCCGACCCCAAGTTTCAGCCCACCATCATGAGCATCGACGACGTGAAGGTCGCGATGTACACCACCACCGCCATAGTTACCGGTACTTATCACACCAAGGGCACCTACGGCCCCAAGGCCTATGAGCATTTCGGCCGCTTTACCGATACGTGGGTCTATTCAGACGGCAAATGGCTTTGCGTCGCCAGCCACAGCAGCCTCATGAAAAAATAACTGCTCCTCGTTTGCTACCCCTCCCTAGCCCAACGCTGCCCCTTGCACCGACCTCGACTGCTGGCCATCCGGCCCATCTATTTCGCGAAAATTCACATCTTCGCCGTGTACTTACGAGTGCCCTACTTACTCCCGACCGGCAGTAAGATCTTCACTCAGGAGGCCCTCCCCCATGAGCCACCCGCTTGCCCGCCGAATTCTCCGTTACGGACTCACTGCAACTCTCCCGGCATTACTTCTCAGTTCCAGCCCCTCGTTTCTCGCTCGATTTTCTGGCCCTATGACGGCGGGCGCTTCCGAAGCCATCGCACCGAGCGGCAGCCACGCCACAAGTACCTCCGCGATTACGAAAGCACCAACTCCTGCACAATCCCAGTTAACCCCATCGCAGTTGGCTCCGGCTCCAGCAAAGACCGTGCACATTACGATCGATGCCCTGACCAGCCGGCATCTGATTAGCCCTTACGTCTACGGCGGAGCCTATCCTCAGGATGCCGCCACTATCACCGATAGCGGCCTAAGCGTCGTACGCTGGGGCGGCAACGCAACTTCTCGCTACAACTGGATCGCGGGCACCGAGAATTCCGCGGCGGATTGGTATTTTGGCGACTACGGATATACCGAGATCGGCGACAGCGACTCTTCCAAGTTCATTCAGGACGTCAAAGCCGCAGGCAGCAATCCTCTAATGACCATGGTGATGCTCGGATGGGTGGCAAAGAATGTTTCCGATGGAAGCGCCTATAGCTTCTCCGTTGCGAAATATGGCGCTCAGTGCGGCGTGAATCCCTATAACTCGGACGACGGCAATGGCGTCGAAACTAACTGCTCCACCGATATCACCGGCAATGATCCGAACGACGCCAACTTCCCGCTGAAAGATTCGCCGCAGCAGGGGGATCCCCCGAACACCCTCTACCGCAATCAATGGGCAGCCGCGCTCGCCACGGCATTTGGCAGCGCCCCGCATTTCTATGACATGGACAACGAAATCGACATCTGGGGCAGCACCCATCGCGACGTTCATCCCCAACCCTCCGGCTACAACGAGTTGCGCGACACGTTCATCGCTGAAAGCCGCGCGCTCAAGGGGTGGGATCCGGCTGCCATTCGCTTTGGGCCAGTTTCCTGTTGCTGGTGGTTCTATTGGAACGGAGCCAACAATAACGACAAAGCCGCCCACGCTGGAAACGACTTCCTGCCTTGGTGGCTGAACGAAGTTTATTGGGAAGATCAGGTCGCTGGAACCCGATCGCTCGATGTATTTGATATTCACGCCTATCCCGACACACCCGACACTTCCTCCTACACACTGGCCCAGAAACGCGCGCTCGCGCTCCGTATTTTTCGCGACTACTGGGATCCCACCTATGTCAGCGAATCAAGTGACATCAATCAGGTATGGACGACCTTCATCCAGCCGAAAAAGACGATTCCCTTTCGCATCCCCCGTATGCGTGCGATCGTCAACAGCATCTATCCCGGAACGCCTTTGGGCGTCACCGAGTGGAACGCGGCCATCGCAGGCGAGTCCGATTATTCCACCGCGCTCTCCGATGCGGACGCCTACGGAATTCTCGGCCGTGAACGTGCCTATCTCGCATCGCGTTGGGTGGCGCCCGTCCCCGGCAATCCTAACTATCTTGGACTCAAGCTCTACACCAACTACGACGGACTGCACCATAGCTTTGCGACTCGCTCGGTTTCCGATACGAACGATGGCAGCAAGAATCTCGTCAGTAGCTTCGCGGCGGTCAACTCGAACGGCACTGCCATGACCGTGATGGTCTTGAACAAATCCCCTGGAGCCACGTTGGCAGCGCAGTTTGCACTCACCGGATTCACGCCGTCGCAGGTTACGACCTACACCCTCGGACCGAAGAATCCCACCACCATCGTCGCTTCATCCACCCAAGCGTGGGGCTCCAGCATGACTTTTGCTCCGTACACGGCAACATTGCTGGTCATTACTGGTTCCACCTCGCAACCTCCCAGCGCGGAATGGGACTTGAATCCTGACACCACCATGGTCGCAGCCGGCGGTACCGTCACCCTGGCTCCGAAGATTCTCTCTGGGTCCGGAACCGTGACCCTCGGAACTCCCCAAGCTGATACCGGAATCACTCTCTCTGTCACCCAAGGCACCATCACCTCGGCACAGAATGGAGCCATCACTGTCACCGCCGGAAAGAAAGCGGGCTTCTACCACTACTCCGTTCCCGGCACCGACAATTCCGGCGCAACCCAGCAACAAGAAGGATATATTTTGGTCGGCAACCCATCGGCAACACTCTCCCAAACCGGCAACAATCAGAGCGGAGCGCCTGGCACCACCCTGAATCTTTCCGTCACACTACAGCCCGGAAAGTCGGGCGGCACTTCGGGAGTTGGCGCGGACATTCTTTTCACCGCAGATTCAGGAACGCTCTCCAGCCGAATCGTCACCACCGACTCATCCGGCAACGCCGCCGTCGTGCTCACTTTGCCACCCAACGCCGGTACCGTTCATGTCACAGCGGAAGGCCCCTTCGGTCTTGGCCATCCCGTCGTGACCTTCACAGAAACCACTCAGTAGCAATCCGCCTAGGCGGGAAATAACAGTCTCGCAGGATCTGCCGTTGGAGCGACGGGCGCCCTTGCCCGTCGCTCCCTCAGACGCTCGCCTACACTGGAAACTTTCTGACCCTCCCAGTAGTCTAAGTAAGTAATGCGGGTGTGCCCTTTTCGAATGAAATATTTACGCCTTCTAGTCCTCGTGATCTCTGTTTCCCCTTCCGTCTTCGCTGCGGACACCCCAACTCCGGCGAAAACTTCCACGCCCGACCTTTCTCCAAAGTCGCTCTCTACCACCCCCACTCTCCCAACCGATTTTGCCGGCTGGCAGTTGAAGGGTGATGTCACCAAGAGCGACGATCCCGCCTCCGCCGATCCCGCCAACGCTCAGGTCCTCAAAGAGTATGGCTTTCAACGGACGGAAAAAGCTTCCTACACGCGCGACGACGGCCGGAATCTAACCATCAAAGCCGCCGTCTTCGACGACGCCAGCGGCGCCTACGGAGCCTTCACTTACTACAACTCCGAAGACATGCGCGAGGAAAGCATCGGCGCACAAGGGGCATTCCAGAACAACCGTGTTCTGTTTTACCAGGGCAACGTTTTGGTCGACGCTAGCTTCGATCGTATGAGCGTCATGTCCGCCGCGCAGTTGCGTGTGCTCGCCGGATCGCTTCCCCAGGCCGAAGGCAACAAAGGAAATCCACCCTCCTTGCCCAACTATCTGCCGAAACGCGCTTCGGCACCCACGCTTGAGAAAAACACGACGAAGTATATTCTCGGCCCCGTCGCGCTGGATCAGATCGGATCGCCGCTGCCCGCATCCGAGGTCGATTTCAAGTCCGGGGCGGAAGTCGTCATCAGTCACTACTCCGCCAACGCAGGCGACGCGACCTTGATGCTCGTCGAATATCCCACGCCCCAGATTGCCGCCGAACAGTTGCGCAAGATTGATGCGGCCCATCAAGTCGCGGAACAGAAGCCCGGTGTTGCGTCGATCGTAGACGTCGGTCCATTTTTCGATACGCGCACGGGTCCTATCCTCGTGATTGCGGCAGGACCACTCTCCAAGAGCGAAGCCCGATCACTAATGTCCTCCATCAGCTACGACGCCGACGTGACTTGGAACGAAAACACCTACGTCAGCAAGAAAGACAACCTCGCCAACTTCCTTTTTAACGCGATCATCCTTTGCGGAATTGTGGTGGGACTGGCCTTGGTCGCCGGAGTCGCTTTTGGGGGCCTGCGAATCCTCATTCGGAGGCTTTTTCCTCACTCCGTCTTCGACCGCTCCGAAGCTGTGGATTTCATCTCTTTGCACCTGGAAGACGAGGCCGTCCGCGCCCCCCGCGAACGGTAAGTACCTCAATCGAATGTCGTTAGCAACAGGAATAGGGCAATTTGGCCCATTTTGGACCCGTTTGCCGACTTGTGGACACGTCGCGTAAGTCATTGAAAATAAGACTATTTAAGGCGCAAATTTTGCTTGACACTATGGTTTTAAGGCTCATAAGATTCCCGCAGAAAGTTCTTATGGATTAAACCTCCGTTGGAACTATTCTCCCTTGAAAGAAAAGGCCGCCTATGTTGCCGGGTGGCCTTTTCGTTTGCGCACAGATCTTCTCCGTTCGCACTTCGCTCTGACCAGAGACTTGCGCTTTATCGTTTCACTCAAAACTGAAATCTCACAACTCTGCTTGGAACTGTTCAGTCTTCTCATCCGTATCATTTGTAGTCCAGATCCGTGAGCCTTGGGAGGCCATCCGAATGTTTTGCGATCAATGCGGCGCGCAGTTGCATGCGGGACTGACCAGCTGTCTACGTTGTGGCAAGACCGTTCGTGGTCTCGTCGAACTTCGTCGCAGCCGGGTTCGAGACCACATACGCCTGGTCGGCATTCTCTGGATGGCATACTCTGCCCTGCACGTAGTTCTCGGCTTGGGCGCGATTGTCGTCGCGCAGACTGTCTTCGGAGGCGCGATCCACTTGCAAGGGGGTCCTCCGCCAGAAGTCACAGTCTGGTTGCGACCTCTAATCAGCTTTTTCGGATGGCTCATCCTGGCAAAAGCCGCCGCCGGATTTCTCGCCGGTTGGGGATTGCTGCAGCGCGAGGACTGGGCTCGCACGGTTGCGCTGGTAATGGGCTTCGTGGCGCTCCTGAGCGTTCCAGTCGGAACAGCGCTCGGCGTCTACACACTCTGGGTTCTTTTGCCCTCTCGCTCCGACGACGAATATCGTGCCATCGCCCAAGCCGCCTAGACTTCGTGTGCGGACGTGCATGTGGGGACGGTCGACTAGCCCGTCCAACTCCACAGAATTCCCGATCAGTCCACGTTACGCCGGAATTCCATCCCGATTGCGCGAATCGCAGCCGTCTCTTAGAATCGATGAGAAGGCCGACGTAGCTCAGTTGGTAGAGCAGCGATTCGTAACGCACTCAGCCTTGCGTATGTTGTTGTGGAGTATGGAGGGTTCAGGGTGGTTGTTCGGCGTTTCAGGGTATCCCTGAGCACTATTTGTACGGCGTTTTGTACAGCAATTTAACTAGCCGATTTCAGGTCGTCTGGTCTTCGTGCTTTATTCTCGCCCGTTCACAACGGTGCGTTGCGGGTTTGATCCCACATCAATCTTCTGCCGCCCCGATTCCCCAACCTTGCTCACCTCGTCTCCCGACTGATCCATTTCTCCACCCGCACCGGACGCCACGCTTCCAGTGCTTCCAGCAAGTCGGCAGGCGATTCCCGCGATAGCACGAGTGCCCGGTTCTCCGGCTTCAGGAATCGCTCCTCAACCGCATGGTCGAACATCCGGAGAAGCGGAGTATAAAAGTCCAAGATATTGAGGATGCCGCAAGGCTTCGTGTGCAGACCCAGTTGCGACCAAGTAAGCACCTCGCAAAACTCTTCCAGCGTTCCGAATCCACCCGGCATTGCGATGAACGCATCCGACAGGTCTGCCATGAGCGCCTTGCGCTCGTGCATCGAACGGACGACATGGAGATTCGTGAGTCCCTTGTGCCCGACTTCCCGAGCCATGAGGTTCTCGGGAATCACTCCCACTGCTTCGCCGCCGGCCCTCAGTACCGCGTCCGCAATGATCCCCATTAGCCCCACATTGCCGCCGCCATACACCAATCCAATATTTCTTTTTACTTAATTCCGTAGCCATCTCTTCAGCAGCAGCACAGTATTCTGGACGGCGGCCCGCACTGGAGCCGCAAAAAACGCAGATTCGTTTCATGCTGACATTCTAGTGCTGGCTTCGTCTCATGGTGCGGAGCGAGTCCACCCCTCGTATCAAAAACGCAGTACTATAGCGCAGTCCTCTTTCTGGCTTTATTCCTATCTGGTTCAAACAGGAGTAGCCATGCCCCACTCGTTCGAGAGCAGTCGCAAGTCAATCCTTCTGATCGTTGCCGTTGCCTGTGCTTTACCGCTGATTGCAGAGAAGCCCAAGGAAGCCAATCGCCCGAAATACGATCTCAGCACCGAGAGCAAAATGAAGGCTACAGTGCAAGAAGTGAGGCTGCCCGAAAAGGGTAGCGAAAAAGAAATTGCCCATATGCTGGTGAAAATTGGGACAGATACCGTGGACGTGTATCTTTGCCCGAAGACATTTCTGGACGATATGGGAGTGAATTTCAGCCAAGGCGAAGAAATCGTTCTCATCGGATCACGGATTAAGCAGGGTGAAACTGAACTCATTCTTGCCCGTGAGGTGGTGCGGGGTAACGATACCCTCGTTTTGCGAGACGAGAAAGGCAATCCGATCTGGGGTTAAGCGTGGCGTGGACGCTCCGGTGGTGCTCATCCCGTCATTCCATTTACCCATTTGGCTGCTTCACCGTGATGGTGTTCTTTTTCGTCTTCCATCGCACAGCGGTAGGCGGGATTTGGGCACAGAGAGCGCTGGGCGAGTAATCGACGGAACCGATACTGAGAGCACATTCCTGCCGCAGAGGGGGTTGCGGGCCTTTTGGGCCAGTCCAGAGGCAATCTGGGGTGGTAGAGGCTGAGTCCAAGCCATCTTAGATAGCCCAACAGAGTGTCGCAGACTATGCGCTCTTGCGCAGAGTGGATTCAGAACTCTCGTAAGCCCCGATCTGCCTCAACATTCCCAACTGATCCCAGTTGTCCCAACCCTCTATGATCTGTTTTTCACTAATGCGAGCGATGCTCATTCCCGCTATGTGCACCCGCATCCCGCTGGCAGGCATTCCCAGATGATCGCCGCGATGCGTCATCGTAGCCGACCAGCGCACGACGACTTTATCCTCCGCTCCGAAGGCATCCTCCACCACAATCTTTATGTCGGGAAAAGCACCGCGAATGCGCTCCACAAATGGCACAAACTCCGCTGGGCCACGAAGCGGGCTGCCATCTTCAAGTTCGCCGATGCCGATTGCATCGGGGGCGAGGAGTTCGTGAATCGATTCAGTCTTGCCTTCGTTCCAAACTTCTTTGAACCAGCGGCGCATTAGCTGCACATTCTCTTCGACTGACATATCGTTGCTCCTGCATAGGAATGCTCTAGGCAATCCTGAAGCACCAAAACATATCCCTTCGTCCAAAAGGTTGCAAGTTCAAATCTATGATTCGTGGGTCGGGCAATTCCGGGTTAGTCGGCGTTGAACGGGGAGACTCTACGAAGATAACGTGGCGCACCGCATTTAGAGCGGTTTTGCTCAGACTCTAGTGATGCGATTCCGTTACGGTGTAATGGCCGACCGGACTATGGGTGGGAAGTCTGGTGACAGTCCGCTATCCGTCCACGAACATTTCCTATCCAGAGGAGATAGTCATGGCGAAGGTGATCGAGTTCTACGTCCCGAGGAACTTCCACACACCATTGAAAACGGCATCGCTGCGATGTGGAAAGGTTATCGAGTTTTGCACTCCGATAAAGAAATCCGCCTAGCTCCGGGCCGCCACCCATGAGCCGAGTTAGTTCAAACAACGAGGCTTGCCGCATAACTCACGGAACGCTCCTCCAAGCCCGCCTCGTCCGCTGCTGCCTACAGAGTCTGTGCACAAGTAAGCCCAAGAAGTCGGTCGGGACAACCTAGCTGTCGAGTTCGCCACACGGCTGCTTGCGCTGGGCTATGTCCACGGAGCAACTCCTCGCGGATAGCGTCGAGCACTTCCTTGGCTAACAGTTGCGCTTCGAGGGCGCTTTGGTAATAGCCAAGTTCGCTAGCCGCGAGGACGACTTGTAGATGGTTGTGGAGTTCGCATATCAAAAGGGGTTATCCTTGCGCCAGAGCAACGCCCTCAATCTGTTCAGTCGCGGATGCGATGCGGTTTTACCAAGTTCCATGGGCTTTGTTGCACTGCATAGTTGAACTTCCTACCGTCACCTGCAAGACTGGAACAAATGGGTCGCTTCGCATCAACGGTTGATTTCTATGCCCGTTACCGGGAGCCTTATTCGGAAGAGTTTTTCCGGATGGTGGCAGAGCAGATCGGACTGCGTGGCGTCGAAACCTTGTTCCTCGATGTAGGCTGCGGACCCGGAATGCTCGCCATTGGTTTCGCACCGTTTGTCGGAAGGTGCACAGGACTCGATCCTGAACTGGGAATGATCGCGGCAGCGAAGTCTGCGGCGGCGGAAGCCGGAGTTCCACTTTCTCTAATCCACGGTCGGATCGAGGAATTCCCGATCACTCAAACCTACGATGTCATAACCATTGGGCGTGCCCTGCATTGGCTGGAACGCACTCCGACGTTGGCGGTGCTTGAGCGGATTCTCGTCCCCGACTCCGGTCGCATACTGATTTGCCGAGCCTCCAGTATTGAGACGCCGGAAACCCCTTGGGTGAAGCCCTACCGAAAAGTGCGCAGTGCTTGGGCCTTAAAATCAGTGGAGAAACAACATCGGATTCATCCGAGCGAATGGTTTGCGGGCTCGTGCTTCAGCGCGATGGGCGAGATATCCGTTGCCGAACGCCGTCAAGTGAGTGTCGCTGATCTGATCGGACGTGCGCTTTCTAGGTCTAATACCTCGCCAGAGGTCGTCGCCGGAGGGCAGGAACAATTTAAAAAAGAGATCGAAGCCGTACTCAAACCATTCGTTCGGGATGGGGTTTTGGAGGAACAAATCGTCGCCCGAGCCTCGATCTTTGGCTGAATCTGGTCTTCGCCGCTGTTCGCCATCTTCAGCTAAAGTATAAGCCGATGAAATTGACCTTCTGCATCACGTTCCTACTCTTGACAATGAGTGCTAGCGCCCAAAATACAGGCGAGTTCGACATCAAAGCGGCTCAGCGGTTTGCGAGTCTTGCCCTTGCTTGCGTTCACAAAGAGTACCCAAATCACATCAGCCATACGTTGAATAGCGATGCTGATGTAGCGCCGCCGCGAAAACTGACGCCCGCATTCTACGGTTGTTACGACTGGCATTCTTCGGTGCACGGGCATTGGTTGCTGGTGCGGCTGGTCAGAACTTTCCCGGACGCTCCGTTTGTTCCCGCTGCCCGCGAAGCACTCCGGCAAAGTATCACGGCAGAGAACATCGCGCAGGAGGCTGCATATCTCCGGGGAGAGGGACGAGCCAGTTTTGAGCGTCCGTATGGGCTAGCGTGGCTCCTTCAACTGGTTACGGAACTACGAGAGTGGGATGATCCGCAGGCGAAAGAGATGGCGGCCAATCTGCATCCGCTTGAGACGGTCGTACTGGAACGGTTTAACAACTGGCTGCCGAAGCTCTCGCATCCCGTGCGGATCGGCGAACATGATCAGACCGCTTTCAGTCTTGGTCTGACGCTGGATTATTCACGGGGCACGTTAAATTCGAAGTTTGCCGACCTGCTGGAATCAAAAGCGCGGCAGTTCTATCTCGGCGATAAGGATTGTCCGCTGGCATACGAGCCTTCGGGCGAAGACTTTCTCTCACCATGCTTGGGTGAAGCCGACCTGATGCGACGTGTGCTGCCCAGTCCTGAGTTTGCTCGCTGGCTGGGAACATTCTTGCCGCAGATTTCCTCTGCGAAAAAGAAATCGTGGTTGCAGCCAGTGGTGTCGCCTGATCCAAGCGACCCGAAGCTCGCGCATCTGGATGGGCTGAACTTGAGCCGAGCATGGATGCTCGAAGGAATCGCTGCCAGTTTACCGAAGAGCGACGAGCGGCTTCAGTTGATCATGGCGAGTGCCGAGGCGCATAGGCAGGCTGGTTTGGCGGCGGTGACAGGCGAGCACTACGAGGGCGGTCATTGGCTGGGGAGCTTTGCGGTTTATCTGTTCACAAAACGAGGAATTTCACGCTAGACGCCGCTTTGGTTTGACGGCTGCCACGCTCATGTTGGATATTGGGACGGCATGGACGTTGAACGCACCATTAACGATATCGAGCAACTGCAGGAAATGTTCGAGGCACCGGACATTCGGCCACTCAGCGCAAGCGACATTTCTGCTGCCAATCGCAGGCATGACGACAAGCTGGCGCATAGCCCATGGTTCCAGCTTTGCCAACGATACGGGCTTTGTTGCCGAACCGAGTCCCCGGTGTTTCGATTGGGCGAAACGGACTAGCTCTCCTGCAACGGATGTGAAGAATGGCGAAGAAAAAGGCTTCTAATCTGCCGCCGAAACTCACAGAGATTGAACAAGACCTGCTTTCGCACATCCAAGACGGATACCAACTTGAAACTGATTCGCTCGGCGGCAACCCAATTCTGCGACGTTTGAAAGACAATGAAGAAATACGCCCTCTGTCGGCCACTCGCAATAGCATCAAGGCAATGGAACAGCGCGGATTCATCAGCCCCAGCAAGGGTCGCGACCCGCTGACGATCCTCTGGTGTCTGAACAAGAAATAGATTACGAGTAGAAATCTCCATCTAGGCGAAAAAGCCGATCCTGAATCTCTGGGACACGCCTTCGACCTTTGTCATGCCCGGAGGCTATGCCACCGCTGCGTTCGCCGTCGCGCCCTTTATCTCGCGCTCGCCTTGAAACCAATCGTCCAGATCGTGCCCATCCGTTCTTCCGCGCCGCTCGTAAAGTTCGTAGGCGCGTTGCTGAATCTGCTGGTCAATCGGGATCAGCACGGTCGGCTCGTCCGATTTCGGTGCGAGGGTTGATGGCTTTTTCTCGATCTCGTCTGGATGACGCTCAACCCTTTTCTCTAGTTGTTCAGTCTGCCGTTCTTGCTTGTCCGCTTTGGTGCGTTTCTCTGCCATACCCAACAGCTTGACACAAACCTGATGCCAACGCGAGGTTCACTGTCCACTACTCCTGCTACCGTCGCCGCCGATGATATTCGCCGCCACTGAGTCCGCCGAGGTCAACCACCACGGCAACAAGGAGAATGAGCAAATTAATGCCAGCAATCGGCATGCGTGAATTTGCCATCCACGCATATACCAGCGTGGTTAGGGGTAAGAACAAGAATCCCAGCAAGGGCCATAGCAGACCGTGATACGCCCGCTGCAGATAATTTGAGAACAGGAACAACAATGCGAGTGCGATTCGCGGAAAGGCGAGAAAGACAATTACTAGAAGGCAGCCCACAAAATTCTCCTCGCGAATCGTACACTTTTCCTGCATGCGGCACAACGAAGGTGCGGGCGGGAAGTAGCGTGTTGCTGAGAATCGATTCCCCACAGTTCTAAATCGTCAGGCTTCCGCCAGAGTAAAACTTCACTTTGTCTTTGGTAGATTGACGAGACCACTTATCTGCGCGAGTGGGGGCTCAGCCGTCTGCCGGGACAAGCGAAGTAAGGCTCAATAATGCGATATCGATAGGCGATTCAGAGCGGCGCGGACAAGCATCCCAGCGCAGGCATTGGCTTCGCTGCCTGGCGTAGCGAAGGTCATTCCGTGTCGCCAACGCTCCGGAGCCTCAGGGTGAACTCCGCTGAGGGTTATTGTTCAGGATGGTTTCGATGGCCTCGACATCGTTAGGAGAAGTTCCGGTTCCGTTGCACAGGAGAATGGGAGCAACGCCGCCCGAGGCAGGCGGCGTTGAGGTCATGGCAGCGGAAACTTCCGCGCCTCTCGTAGGCATGCTGCTCTTTTCACAGCCAATAATGCCATCAAGCCCGAGAATGCATCCGGCTGGATGTTCCCCAATACAATTGGCGGGGCGCTTGACTTGGACAACCTCGCTGACCGCGCGGTAAAGCCAATTTTCAAGGCAAACGGGCTCAAGTGGAAAGGTTGGCATGCGTATCGCCGAGGCCTAGCCACGAATCTGCATCAACTTGGTGTTCCTGATATCGTTATCCAAGCGATACTCAGGCACGAGGACATCAGAACGACGCAGCGGAGCGACATCAAGACTGTGCCGCAAGTCGTCACTGCCGCCATGAAACGGCTTGAGTCTCAGGTCGCTTCAGGTCGCTTGTACAGCACTTGTACAGCAAAAAGCACCGAGCGATTTGGTAAACTAAACAAAGCAAACCAGAAGCCGACGTAGCTCAGTTGGTAGAGCAGCCGATTCGTAATCGGCAGGTCACCAGTTCAACTCTGGTCGTCGGCTCCATTCTCTCTAAAGCTCAACCACCAAGTTCACCGAGATTGCGATCCCTCCACGCCGTTTTATCAGCCCTTGGGCCAAAAAAATGGCGCGAGTCTAAGGAATAAACTCGCGCCGATCATTGTTCAATTATCCTGCGCCGCGCTAACAGACGAGCCGTCTATAGCGTGAAGCTAAGCGCCAGGTTCACGCCCGGATACGATGCGTTGCACAAGTAATACACGCCATCAATCTCAACAACATAGACATTTTGCGTGTACAGCCAGTTGCTGGGCCACGCGTCGACGAACCCAAATGAATAGCCGCCATATTGGAAGCGGTGATTACTGTAGTCGCTTTGGCTCACGCGAAACGTGTGTTGCTGCCCGAAATTGGCTTTGAATTTCTCTTCGGGAATGCGGCCGCCACCTTGACCACCGCCCCGCTGCGCCTGCTCAGCTGGCTGAGCCTGCTGCATGTGTTGCTGCGCATTCTTCTCCGCCGGCTTGGTGTTGTTGTCCTCTTGCTTGGCGTTTTTTTCTTCCGGCTTGTTATTCTTGTCCTGTTGCACCGCGGGTTTTGCCTCTGGTTTCGCGGATTTCTCTGGTTGCACCTTCTTGTCGTTCTCTTCAGGCTTGGCTTTCTGTTCTTCCTGCTGATCGCGCTGCTCCTGAGCGTACGCGGGAACCGCGGCTACCAGCGTGAAAGACAGAGCTGCTGTGGTTAACAATCCGATTAGTGTCATAGTGTTGCCTCCGTTGCCGTTGTGTTGCGTTTTTTGCATTTCTTCTAGCGCAAACTTCCTGTGGTCGCATTAACCGGTGTGCCAATCGCTTCACCGGACACGAGCAGTTCCACTCTCCGATTCTGCTGGCGCCCCGAAGAGTTATCGTTTGAGGCAACTGGCAAAGTGTTGCCGAAGCCTCTTGCCGAAACCGAATTCGTCAACACGCCCTCTTGCACCAGATAGTCGCGGACCGATCGAGCTCGGTTCTCCGATAACGTTTGATTCATGCCATCGCTGCCCACATTGTCCGTGTAGCCACCGACCTCGATGTTGAGACCGGGATAGGCGAGCAGAATTCCGGCAACTTTCGCCAACTTCTCCCGAGCACCGGACTTCAGCGAGTATTGTCCGGTGTCGAACAGAACGTCCGACATGCTGACGATCAGGCCTCGCGCACTATCACGAGTCTGAAGAATCGAATTCAACTGCTCCGACAACTTCGTCCGCATCGCCGCTTTATCCGCATCCGCCTGCTGCGCGCTCGCCTGCGCCGCCTGGGCTGTTAACCGCGATTGGTCCGCATCCGCTTGGGCAGCCGAGATCGCACTCGCAGATGCCGCTTGGTTATCTGCCATCTGCGATTGCGCGTTTGCCGCGTCGGCGCGAGCCTTCGCCGCGTCCGACTCAGCCTGAACCTTGTCAGCATGGGCGGCGTCCGCGTCCGACTCAGCCTGGGCTCGTTCTGCCTGCGCTCTCCGAGTGTCCGACTGCGCTTGCTCTTTCTGACGCATCGCATCGTCCGCTTGTCCTTGCGATTTTGCCTGCGCGTCGATTCCTGCCTGCCGTTCTTCGGCAAGGCGCATCTCGCCTAGCTTCTTGACGGCGATTTCGCGCGCATCTTCGGAAGTTTGCACCGCGTTGCGCGACACTGCGATGAGCGGCTTCTCCTCTACATGCTTTCTCGTCGCATACTCATCTGCGTTGTTCATCAGCGCCACCGCGCGCCGATAGCTGTCCGGAGCATATTGTTCGGCTCCTTCCGATTGCGCAATTCGCAACGCATTCCGCGCTTCGAAGAACTCCAGCGGCAACCGTGCGTTCAGAACCACTGGATCGAACTTATATCCTGTCGGTATGTAGCCGCCGCGCTCCATAAGCTCGTACTTTGCATGCACCGCTTCGGTTGTTCCCCTGGTGTCGTCGCGAACCACGTTCTCGAGCACGACCACGTTGCTCGGTTCTCGTACGGCGTAATACGGTTCCGCTGTTACGATCAGTGCAAACGCCTGCAGATCCGTGGTCACCAGCACCTTGCTGCGATGATTATCCCCGACCAGCACTTCGCCCAGATTCACGGCGCGGCCTTCCGGCGAAATCGCCCACAACACATAGGTTAGGTACTCGTTGCCAAAAACTGTCGGCCTATCCAAGTTGCCAAACTCGGCTTCGATTTCAATCGATCCCTTCTTGCTGTTCACCTTCGCTTCCCCATTTGCCGACAGCATCAGGGAAGTTCCAGCAAAATCGAGTTTGGTCGATCCGCTGCGATGCCTGTAGTTCACCGCCTCCACGCTGCGGCTGACCACGTTCACACGAAACGTGGGGGTGTGAGCCATCGGCTCCACGACAATAGTTGTTTGAGAGTTTGTTTGAGCGACCACGCTCGCACTGAGGGTGATTCCGATAGCTAACAGGTACTTGGTTTTCAAATTATCTCCTCGGCAGAAATCTGCCAGATCGCGCGTTATGAATTGCGTTGTACGAACTATGCGTTGAGGCAGCGGCGTCGGCACGCCTCCGGGTTCCTTCTAAGTCCCGACGTGAATCCGGGAAAGCGAATGGAACAAACCGAAAACATTCAGCAGCCACAAAACCACGGCAATGACGACCACACCGTTCAAGATTGACTTGATGGTTCCTTGCATGGGAATAAAGCGGTTCACCAGCCACAGGAGTACACCCACCACGATGAGAACTTCCAGCAGTTGAATTAGGGGCATAATTTTGGACCTTCCTTAAATCGTTGCGAACTACCGCCTCTCATCCGCTTGGAGGCGTTGCCTCAGAATGCGACGTGCGAGGCTGTTAGGGTCAAATCGTGGCGCGCCGCAAATCTTCGCAGCCGGCACACGAATGCAGAAGGCCGATTGGCTGGATGTGGTTGCCAACTCGATCAGAGTTGAGCAACCTAAATTGGTTGGAAGCTGCGAATCGGCATCCGCAGCTTCGTCGACACACTCAGGGAATTAAAGAATCACACGACGCGAGCTTCCGCGTCTGAGCAAGACAGCTCACAAATTCACAATTAGAGATCGTAGGCGAATTGCGCTCCGCTCTATCGTATGGAGCGGACCGGTACCAGGATGCGCTCAAATTCCTGCCCGCACATCAAGCACACCTGGTACGTCCTCTTCTTGATCGTAAACACGCCGCTCTTTTGCCGGTGTCGGCATCCGAAGAAGAAATCGAGAACGTCGAGCAGAGACTTCACAAATCTTCGGCTCGTTGTCGGCGCTCGCAACTTCCGTTGGCATCGAGCCACTCCAGCAAAGCCCGCACGCTACCTCGAGCCAGAGCGATCGAGCAATCGGCCGCTCCGTAATAAATATTCAGGGTGTCGCCGTCAGGCTCAACCGTATAGCCGCACGGAAACACGACGTCATCCACATCCCCCCGAATCTCGTACTCCGCTTCCGGCCCAAACATCCACGAGTCCCCACGCAGCAGGCATTTTTCCGGCTTCTCCAAATCGAAGAGCGCCAACCCCAGCCGATACAAACAGCCCGAAGGCGTGTGGCGTACTCCATGGTAGAAAACCAGCCACCCTCTGGAAGTTTCAATCGGCGGAGGCGACAAACCAATCTTGTTGGCGTCCCACCAGGCCCCGCGGCGCGCCTCCAGCATCAGTCGATGCCTGCCCCAATATCGCAAGTCAGGGGAGTAAGAGATCCACATGTGCGCGCCCAGGTTTGTCATCGGTCGATGAATCAGCGCCCAATATCCATCGATCCTCCGGGGCAGCAGCGCCGAATCCTTGTCGTCCGGCGGCATGATCACACCGTATCGCTCGAAGCTTCGGAAGTCTTTCGTCAACGCGAGAGACACTCCAGGTCCGCCTCGCGAATACGAGGTATAAGTCACCACGTATTGCTGTAACTCTGGAACAAAGGTGATACGAGGATCTTCGATTCCCCAGATTTCCTCCGGATACTTCTGCGGATTCGGCATCAACGTTGGTTCGCGGTCGATCTCCCAACCGTCAACGCCATTTCGCGAGCGCGCCGCGCAGAGATGCGACAAGCCGCGGCGGTCTTCCACGCGGCACAAGAGCAATGTCGTTCCATCCGGCAGCAGAGTTGCACCTGCATTAAAGACACTGTTGATGGAGTACGGCCAATCTTTGCGCGTCAGGATGGGATTGCCAGCGTGTCGCACGAGGAGCGGTGGGTAGCGCGAGCTTTCAACATTCACAATCGTCATATCAGGAGCAGTCATGATGGATCTTCCGGCCTTTCAAAGTTTTCCAGCGCCTTCATTTCAAGAAGCGCCATCAGAAAAGACAGGGTTGATTCCGATCCCTGATTCTGATTGGCCCGCTCGGGATGCAATCCGTCCCGGCAACCACCGGTAACGGAATCGTAAAGTGGAAGTTGCAGATCGTTGTCGCCTAGGAACCAGTTGAATGCAGACCACGCCTCGTTCCGCCAACGACTCTCAGCGGTTATTCGGTAGGCCTCCAGACACGCCGATACCGCTCCCGCTGCCTCAATCGGCTGCTGATCGAAACGCGCTTTTTCCCCGCCCTGCCGATAGAAGCCCTGCGATCCAATCGGAACAAAATGATCCTCGGTCTCGCAATGCTGCTCGTTCATCAGCCAATCAAGCGCTTCGAGACCATCGGCGATCATTTGATCGTCGGCGCATGCCGACCCAACAACCAGCAACGCCTGCGGTAGTCTTGCGTTGCCGTATGCCACCACGTCCTCGAACCACTTCCACTCCGGCCCGCGAATGTTCTCATACATTTCGAGCAAGCGCCGGCTCAGCGCGGATCTTGATTTCTGTGCATCGCGATCCCCTGGGAATGCGTTGAGATATTCCTGAATCCCGAGCAGCGTGTAAGCGGCGGCCCGCGGGCTATAGAATTCCAGGGCCGCGGGAAGAGAGGACTCAAACAGACGCCCGGCAGCGCTCCTCAGACCCTGATCCGTCGATCGGCCCAGCACTGTTCCCAGACTCCACAAGGTGCGTCCATGGCAGTCTTCCGAGCCTATTGGCTCGTTCCAGCGACGGTCATAGCTGAGAAAGTTCCTAAACCTCCCGTTCGTGGCATTGAACGCATGTTCCAGGAACGACAGGTAACGGGCAGAGAAATTCGGTGCAAGTACGCCCAATTCTCCACGTCCCCCCGAAAATTGCTCCAGCATAACGGTGAAAATAAGAGCACGAGCATTGTCGTCGGCGGTATGGCCCTCGCCCCGGTTGGGAATAGTAAAAATCGCGTGCTGCAGAATTCCCGTGTCGTCCGTCAGCGCGTTCAAATGGTCCAGTTTCAATTCCGGCAGTTCGTCCAGCGCTTTCGGAATCGCGCGCGCTGAGAACTGAACACGGGGAGTCTCCATACGGTCGCTGCGCACTCGCGAGAAACTTTCCATGTACCCTTGGGCGACTTTTTTCCACACCATGTCTCGCGCAAAAAGGTAAGCGCGTTTTCGCATGGCATGTCGAACTGCAGGCGTATTCAGAAGTTCGATCGTCTTTTGCGCAATCGCATCCGGATTCTGAAACGGTACCAGTGCGCCCCGACGATCGTCTAACAACTCAATCGCGTGCCAATAAGGTGTCGATATGATCGCCTTGCCCGCCCCCAGTGCATACGCGAGCGTGCCGGAAACCACCTGCGCCTCGTATCGATAGGGAGTGATGTAAATATCTGCCGCGCCAATGAACTCCGCCATTTCTTCAGGACTCACAAAGCGGTCGTGGAAGATCACGTCCCCTTCCACGCCCACTTCTTTCGCCAGCGCCTGCAGGCTGGCGCGATACCGGTCTCCGTCGCGGCGCAAAACGTGAGGATGGGTCGCCCCTGCCACGATATAAGCAACATTCTTGTGTTTAGACAAAATCTGCGGCAGCGCCTGTATGACGTTTTCGATTCCTTTGTTCGGCGACAGCAGGCCGAACGTCAGCAACACCGCTTTACCCTCGACTCCAAACCGATCCTTATAGAAATTCGGATCCAGAAAGGGTAGGTCTGGAACGCCATGCGGAACCATGTCAATCTTGCTGCCCGGAACCTTAAAAATTTCCTGCAAAAACTGCGCCGACAGCTGGCTCATGACGATGAGTCGATCCGAGAGTTCCGCGATCTCCTCCATGACCCTGAGTTGTTCTGGATTCGGCTCCCGCAGAACGGTGTGCAGCGTGGTCACCAGCGGCATCTTCAACCTGCGCAGCAATTCCAGAATATGGCTTCCTGCTGGCCCGCCGAAAATCCCGTACTCGTGCTGCAGGCACACCATGTCGATGTTGTTGAAATTCAGGAATTCCGCCGCATCGCCATAAGACTTCTCGTCGTCCTGCGCAAGCGACCATCGCACCCGGGCCGGATATTCATATCCTTTTTCGGTGTCGTTCACCGGCAAGGCCAACAACTTCGTGGCTCTGTATTCCCCCGCTATGGCCGCGCACAGGTCCGTGGTGAACGTCGCGATTCCACATTGCCGCGGAAGATAATTGCCAATCACCGCAATTCGACTGGGCAACGACACTCTTGCATGCGTTCGCGCCCGAGGCTTGGGTATCGCTAGGCGCGCCGGGACCACCTCCAGGCTACCCTTCGAAAAAATCGCGATTGGCGCCGACACGAGTCCCTCACTTCCTTGCAAGCAATGGTTGAATCCTGGGTTGGCAGAGATGCCCGGCGGATTCGAGCCTGCCGTTCTCGACCGAATGGAGTTGCTTCTAGCTAGTATTCAATGAAAAGGCTCGCCACACTGGTCAAAATTGATCAGTATTCGCCTAATGCTGATTACGATCGCGCGGAACCGGATGGCCTCCGCGTGCGCAACAAACCATCCGCCCCGGAGCAGTCTCGCTTCTGCGCTCATTTCCCTCGTCGCAACAGTCGCCGGGCCTCGGGTCCATGAAGGTAGCAGCTTGATTGCAGATGACGCGAATGCGCCGAGACAACCGTGTACGGAAAACCCATGAACTTCTTCCGCACGATCCCCGTTACTTCCAGGCTATTGAAATTTTGGGGCTTCAGTTTTATCAAGATCCGATTTAGTGCGTCCCCAAGCTTTTTCGCCCCGATCGCTCCCACAAACATCGTCCTTGCCTCCGACGCGATGAAAAAGAAATTCCAGCCCGCGGCGCGGACCTTACGATCCAACGCGATGCCATCCAGTAACTTGACCCGGCTCCACGAACCCGAATAAGCCTCCGTCTCCAAGTCAAAAAGCGGTGGCCATCCCGATACCAGAATCGTTCCAACTCGAACTGCCTGTGCCATAGAACTCCGTTCGTGCGCCCGACTGATCGCAGTAAGAATTCGCGGCAGTTACCGCAAACACCTCGAGTCGGCCATCACGCTCTTCTTCAATCCCACAAGCTTCCTGGATTTTCCCGAAGAATACTGTGCAGAACGGCTCACTCCCTGCAGCCGTCCTTATCGTTACCGGCTTCTTGTCACCGAACCCTACGAAATCCGAAAGCACATCTGCATCACGATCGCCCCGCCCAGCGAGATCAGCAAAGCGACCGGCATCGCCACTACTCCAACCTTGAGAAAATCCCAGAAGCTCACATCGAGCTTTTCCCGGCGCAAAGCGATCAGCCACAGGATGGTCGCCAGCGACCCCGTGATCGACAGATTCGGCCCCAAATCAACCCCAATGAGCACAGCATCCGCAATCAGACCCTTGGCGTGCCCGGCTTGCAGCGTGTTGCCCGCGATCAGGCCAAGTGGCAGATTGTTAACCAGATTGTTCGCGACGCCAACGAAAAGTCCCGTAACCAGCGCGCCGCTAGAGGATCCAAGCGCCTCCGCCCACACCAGCCATTCCTTCGTCCGCTGCATCGCACCGACGCTCTCCATCGCATCCACTAACACGAACAGCCCTGCCACCAACGCAAGAGTCCCCCAACTTATTTCGCGGGCCAGACTCAGCGGATTACTTCTCGCCCTGACGGAAACGATCGCCGTAATTGCTAAAGCAGCCAGACACGTGGGCAAGCCCAAATCTTTATCCAGAGACGAGGCCACTAACAACACAGCCACCATCCCCGCCAATCCCGCCAGCACCAGCTTGCCGTCGCCGCTCAGCGGCTTCGTTTCGACCTCGCATTCAATAACGGCACAAAGTTGTTTTCGAAAAAGCCACCGCAACACAGCGAATGTCGCGGCAATCGAGAGCAGGCAAGGAACGCCGAACGCCATCACCCATCTGCCCAATGGAGGCATCTGGCTGTGAAAGACAACCAGATTCGCCGGATTCGAAATCGGCAGTAGAAACGACGCCGCATTCGCGATGAACGCGCAAACGAAGAGGTACGGCAAGGGTTCAACTTTCGCCTTGCGCACCGCCGTTAAGATCGCCGGCGTCAAGACCACCGCCGTCGCGTCATTGGACATGAAGATTGTGACGACCGTCCCCACCGCGTAGACCAACGCAAACAGCCGCGAACAGGAACCGTTCGCTCGGCGCACCGCAACCGACGAGAGCCAGTCAAAGACGCCATGCTCGCGGGCAAGTTCAGAAAGCAGCATCATTCCAATCAGGAAAAAACAAACGTCCAGCGCTTTCCCTGCAGCTCGAACCGCGAGCTGCCAAGGCACCAATCTCAACAAGAGCAGCAGCAGCACGCCCCCACCAACCCAATAAACTTCCGGGATATTGCGTGGCCGTATCAGCATTAGCAGGATGCTGACCCCAACGATCCCAACCAGCAGCAGATGTGCGAGCGTCGGCGAAACCATCTACAACTTTCTCCCGTGTTTGTTTGGTCCCAACTAGGTGCCCGAAGATTCTCTGCTTCGACCAGAATCCGACTGCGTTAAATCCAAGTCTTCGATGCAAGACGGCCCAGTGCCGATCATAGCGGCTCGTGTTACCCCGCCAAAAGCGTTCGCCACCTGTCACCCCACAAACAAACCACGTTGGTGTTTACCTTCTCCTCATCGGGTAAATCCTGTATGGCCCTCGCTCCCCCGGATTGAAATGATGTCTCACTTCGTCGGATTGCCGTTCTCTTAACCCCGCCGACTAAATGTTAACGTGCAAACTGGCCCTCATTCCGTCCTGTGTGTGGATGACGATCCTGACACTTTAAAACTCCGCCGGTTTTTACTGGAGGCCGCCGGCTATGCCGTACGGACCGCCAGTTCTGGTGCGGAAGCGCTTGCCACGATGGCTGCGGATAATGCCGTGGATCTCGTGCTCCTTGACTACCGGATGCCGGGAATGAACGGCGATGAACTCGCCGAGAAACTGCGGCGACAGTATCCCTCCGTGTCTCTTATCGCCGTGTCCGCTGTCGGCCAGCTTCCCGCCGCATTCTTAGCAGCCGTCGATAGTCAGGTTCAGAAAGGGCACGACCCTGAAACTCTTTTGTCCGCCGTCGCGAAAGTTCTGGCCCAACCGCGTCGTCCACCCGCGCAGGAACCAGTTTTTCTGCGAACCGTTCTCTGCGTGGAAGATAACCCGATGGAACTTCAGCTTAGGAAGCTTCTGTTTGAATCAGCCGGCTTCATTGTCCTGCAAGCCCGCTCGGCGAGCGCAGCACTCGAACTCTTTGCGTCGCAGCCAGTCGATGCCGTCGTGCTGGATTATTGGCTATCGGACAGAAACGGCACCTTGGTTGCCGAAGAAATGAAGCGCTTGCAGCCCCGAATACCGATCGTCATGCTCTCCGGTTACTCATCCTTGCCCGGCGAGGGCGTTGTCGTGGATGGATGGCTTCGAAAAGCGGAGGCCGAACCCGAAGAGATTGTGAACTGTGTCAAACGCCTGATCAGTTTTCGTATCGATACCCAAAAAGCTGCCCTTTCCTAAATGAAGATTCAAGGAGCAACAATCTCGTCCTCCCTCCTTCGGTCGCTGTGCCTGGTTGTCGCTCTCGCCGGTTTTCTGACGCCACTCTGGGCAGCATCCACCGATACCGCAACCGAAAATCCAGTCAAAGAATTAACCCTCGAACAACTCGGAAACGTGGAAGTAACCAGCGTCTCCAAATCCCCCTCCGAAGTCTGGAAAACCTCCGCGGCGATCTTCGTAATCACACAGGAAGACATTCAGCGCTCCGGCGTCACCACAATTGCCGATGCTCTGCGGCTAGCCCCCGGAGTCGAGGTCGCCCGCATCGACGGCAGTAAGTGGTCGGTAGGAATCCGCGGCTTCGGAAGTGGGAATTCTCGAGACGTGCTGGTGCTCATCGACGGCCGAAGTGTCTACACCACTCTGGTCGCTGGCACCTACTGGGATGTCCAAAACGTGCTCCTCGAAGATGTCGACCGCATCGAGGTGATTCGCGGACCGGGCGGCACGATCTGGGGTCCAAACGCCCTCAATGGCGTGATCAACATCATCACAAAATCCAGCAAAGATACGAAGGGCGCTTTCGTCAGTGCTGGCGGCGGTGATCTCGAGGAAGGCTTTTTCAATACACGATTTGGCGGCGGCAACGGTCGAGGCCTGAACTACCGCGTCTATGCCCTCGGATTCGATCGCGGTCCCGAGTACCATCCTGACGGCCAGAACTTCGATCGCTGGCGCTCCGCTCAAGCCGGCTTCCGCACGGACTGGGCAGAAAGTGCCAGCACCTCCTTCACCTTCCAGGGCGACCTATATGACGAGGGAGCCGGCGATAGCGCCAGCGCGACCAGCTATACCCCGCCTTACTCTCAAACCCTTTATGGCACCTCCCGCCTTTCCGGAGGCAACGTCTTGGGCCGTTGGCAAAAAGTTTTCTCCGAAGGCAACGACCTCCAGTTTCAGGCTTATTACGATCGCACCAACCGCCATGACCCCAACTTCACCGACCTTCGCGATACCTTTGACTTCGATTTCCTCGATCGACTTCACCTTCCTTGGCGGCAACAGATTTCGTGGGGCTTCGGAGCCCGCGCCAGCCGCGGCAGAAATCCCATCGTGGTTTCAGGGCTCACCTTCACTCCTGAGACCCGAACCGACCGCTTGCTCACCGCCTTTTTGCAGGATGAAGTCGGCCTGATCGAAAACAAGCTTGTTCTGACGCTCGGCACCAAGTTTCTCCGCACAAACTTCACCCCGCTCCAACTGGAACCCAGCGTCCGCCTGCTCTGGACACCCACTGACAAACAAAGCGTGTGGGCCGCGTTTACTCATGCATTGCGTACTCCCTCCGATGCCGAAGAAAATTTCACCCTCCTTGGCTATATCGGAACAAATCAGGGATTGCCCTACTTCGCCCGTTTCAATCCCAATCCGAACTTCCGATCCGAACAGCTCAATGGATACGAACTTGGCTATCGCCAGCTGCTCTCGAAAAAAATCTATTTCGATCTGTCACTCTTCTACAACCACTACAGCGACCTGCTGAGCGAAGACATCACCGGCACAACTTTTCTTGAGAATAATCCGCCGCCCCCTCACTATCTGCTGCCCGCCGACTTCGGCAACGGCCTTCTCGGCACAACCCGGGGAATCGAAATCGCTCCCGAATGGAAACCAACGAACTCCTGGCGCTTGGGCGCTTCCTATTCTTTCCTGCAAATGCAGCTGCGAAGGTCTCCCAACTCCCTCGACGTAGGTACGGCACCAATCATCGAAGGCTCCAGCCCTCGCCATCAAGTCTCCGCTCAATCCGATTTCGATTTCGCCAAGCGCTTCAGTATCGATCTCACCTATCGCTACATCAGCGCCCTAACAAAAGAGGCCGTAGAAGCCTACTCCAGCGCTGACGCCCATTTCTCCTGGCAACTCGCCGAGCACTTTCAGCTCTCCGTTGTCGGACAGAATCTGTTGCAGCCGCATCACGACGAGGCTGCCGGCGATCCGGGTCCTCTGGTCGGAATCAAAAGGAGCGTCTACGGGCAGATCACGTGGAAACAATAAACACCACGCGCATTCGTTCCTCGAGTCCGGAGGCTGAAACCCTGCCTGGGCCTGGATTCCATGTTTTACGCAGAAATCGACGATCTCGATTGTTAGCGACGTTATTCGCCATCACCTTGTCACTCTCGCATCCAGCCCTGGCCCAGCAGGTGCGTTCTACCGAGCAGCAGGTAAAAGCCGCCTATCTTTTCAACTTCGGAAAGTTTGTCCGCTGGCCGGTGGATCGTGCCGCCAGCCCCGACTCAATCGAAATCTGCGTGCTCGGAAAAGACCCGTTCGGCACAGTTCTCGATTCCACTGTCGCAGGGGAAACCATCGAAGGCCGAGCGATAAAAGTTCGAAGACCTCTCCGAGCGCAAGACGCGGCCTCCTGCAATATCTTGTTCGTGAGTCTGTCAGAAGAAAATCAGCTCGGACCGATTCTTAAGCTTGCTCAACAAAGTGGCATCCTCACAGTGAGCGACATACCGCATTTCGCGGAGCATGGCGGCGTGATCGGTTTTGTAACCCTGCAAGCCCGTGTCCGCTTCGAAGTGAATCGGGATGCCGCGGAGCGGTCGCGGCTCACTCTCAGTTCGGAACTGCTCAAAGTCGCAAGCCAGGTCATCGCCAAATCAACGCCACCTCCGGGGTCGCTGCCATGAACAAACCGGCCCCACGCTCGATTTCCACCAAGCTCACGCTGATGAACTTGCTCGTGAGCATTACCGCCTTGCTCCTCGCCTGTGCCGCATTTTTCGCCTACGACCAGATCACCTTTCGCAACAGTCTGGTCCGTACCCTCTCGGCGCAAGCCGAGATCATCGGCTCGAACAGCATTTCTGCCCTGCTTTTTAACGACACGCAATCGGCCACCAACACTCTCGCCGCTCTCAGTAATTCTCCCCATATCGAATCCGCCGGCCTCCTGACCGCGGATCACCGTCTCTTTGCCACTTACGTCAGAGAAGGCGGCATTGATATGCAGAACGTTCCGACGCTTGAGAATGATCGGCTCGAAGAATACTGGTTAAGAAGAACCCATGTCGTCCTGCTGCGAAGAATTCTCTTCCAGGGAAAGAATGTCGGCTTCGTCTACATTCGCGCCGACCTGCGGGAGCTCGATGACCGCCTATGGCGGTACGCGCTCATCGCGTTTGCCGTGCTTCTCGTTTCGTTGCTCTTTTCCTTGATCGCGTCCTCTCGTTTCCGGCGATCCCTGGCCGAGCCGATCATGGCGTTAGCCGAAATTGCGCGTCAGGTCTCGCGCGATCGCGACTATAGCGTTCGTCTCAATCCTGGAGAGCAGCGCGATGAACTCACAACCTTGATCAACTCTTTCAACGAAATGCTGCGCGAGATTCAACTGCGCGATGGCGCCCTTCAGAAGGCCCACGACGAGTTGGAGCTGCGTGTGGCCGAGCGCACCCGCGAGTTGGTCTCTACCAATCGCGAGCTTGAAGCCTTTTCCTACTCCGTCTCTCACGATTTACGCGGTCCGCTCGACGCGGTCAACGGCTTCAGTTATATCCTTCAGAAGAATTATTCCAATCAACTGGATGCGACCGGCAACGAATCCCTTCAGAGTATCCGCGCCGCCGCCAAGCGCATGTCCGAGCTCATTGAAGACTTACTAAATCTGTCTCGCGTTACCACCGGCGCCATGCATCGCGAAGAAATCGATCTAAGCGTCTTCGCACGTTCGATCATGGAAGAGCTTTTCCGCGAGGCTCCTGAACGAAAGGTGGAGTTCATAGTCCCCGCGGCTACAAAAGTCTACGCCGATGCTCGTCTTCTTCGCATCGTGATCGACAACCTCCTGCGCAACGCCTGGAAATATACCTCCCACCACGATCACGCTCGAATTGAATTCGGAGAACTAGTCAGCAAAGACAAAAAAGACAGCAACAATGACCAGATTGTCTACTTCGTTAAAGATGATGGCGCAGGTTTCGATCTACGAGCAGCCGATCGTCTCTTCCATCCTTTTCAGCGCCTCCATTCCGTGGCCGAATTTCCCGGCGACGGCATCGGCTTGGCTACCGTCCAGCGCATCATTCAACGTCACGGCGGTGAAGTGTGGGCGGAAGGCGCGGTCGAAAAAGGCGCGACCTTCTATTTCACTCTCAGGCCGCCAGCCTAGCGATCCGAAGTTGCGCCCATGTCTTCCCCAGACTCAGAAAAGACTTGGAAAACAAAAGGCGAGCACGCATTCTCGAGATCTCGCCCCGAAAATGCCTGCTCGCTCCGATAAATCCTACTCTTACATCACTTCGCAGTGAACGTGACCGAACTCGAATTGGTCTCGTCAAAGCTGTCGATCACCACAAACGACGCCGTATGCTTCCCCGCGCTTAGCGAGACCGTCGCCTTCAATTGATCCTCCAGATTTTGCGCCACCTTCTTGCCGTCGATCCAAAGTTCCATCCGCTTGGCAATTCCATTGAAGGCATTCCCCGCCCCTTTGAACGTAAACTTGCTAGCTACCGTCGCACCGTTCTTCGGCGCGCAGATATTTACGCTCAGTTTATTCGCCGGAGGAGGATCGCAATTCACCGTTGCATTCGTGTTGATCAACACCTGCGGTCCCCCGCTCGGGAAGAAAAAATCGTTCCACCCGGCGCCGACATCGTGACGCGAATCAAGATTAAGGTCTCGAATGAACGGAAAAGCCGTGTTCGTTCCTATCGCATTCCCAACATCTTGCGGCGCCTTGAAGCTCCCCTTGCCGTCGCCCAGCATATAACTCGAAAGCCCGCCAGTCATGGCGAACCCTCCGGAAAGGAAGATGTCGGTCTTGAAATCGCCATTCAGATCGCCGCCCACAATGTACGAATACAGAATCGCGTTGCCGTCACCGATCAAATTCTGGTTTTCAACATAGAGTTCCCCGTTCGCATAGCGCAGCGAATACACGTAGGAGTCGTACGACTCCGCTCCCAAATTAACCGTGACTGCAGCGGCCAGGGTTTGAATCCGAGTGCCGTAAAAATCACCGACCGCCAGCGACATAACGCTGCTAAGCGGCGCTACGATCAGACTCGAGATTGTGCCATCCCCATTGCCCAAAAACAGGCCCACCCCATCACTTGAAGCGAATGCCAGGTCCTGCTTGCCGTCCGCGTTGAAATCGCCGGCTACCAGCGCGTTGCCGCCATAGTATTCCGTGTCCGACAAGGTAACCGAGCCATCTCCATTTCCCACGAAAACCCATGTCATATAGGCCGTCCCGTCGGAAACGGCGATGTCCGGCTTATGGTCGCCGTTGAAATCAGCCAGCGCGATGGTTGACGCATTTCCAGAGACCGTCAAATTCGTCCCCTGTTTAAATGTGCCGTCGCCATTCCCCAGCAGAATCGTTACCACCCCAGCGGTCCCGTTCGCAACGCCGGCAATCGCCAGATCAAGCTTGCCGTCCTCGTTAAAATCCGCTGCGAAGACCTGTCCCAGATTTTGCGCCAGCGGCTGGTTCACCGCCGTTGCATATTGGCCGCCGCCCAGGCCCTTGTAAAACGACAAACTCGAAAAATTAACCGTTACCAGGTCGAGGATTCCGTCATTGTTAAAGTCTCCGGAAATGATTGAACTGGTGCCCGTATCCCCGGAGTAGATCAGAGTTTCGTTAAAGTTGACCTGGGCTTGCGCAGAACCAACCAGGAAAGCCGCTCCGGCAAGAGCTGTTGCCAATAAACAACCGAATCGCGCTAGCAGCACGGGCTCGGTCGCGCGCGCTCCTTGCAAAAATTGCCGACTACAAAACATGCAAACACCTCCAAGTGTGCCGAGCTAGATGCCCGCTCGATCTTGTAGGTTGCGGAGTTGATCCTGAATTACAGCATCGACCCGAGGAAAAACATAAGGGAAAACCCGCGCCTGGCGAACACTGAATTGGACCAGAATACGAGGACGCCGTCCGGCGAGATCGCATAAAAAAAGAACCGCTTCGTTCTCCTCGGACCCACCTCGAACCTCTCCCCCTCATGGTTGCGCGACCAACCGGCCGGTCTCTGTTGCCTCGCCCGCAACTGCTACAATTTTTGGTTTGCTATCCTGCATTTAGACGCGACTTACGCCGCGTCTCTCTAAAGAGGTCTCATATGCCCGAAACCCTGCAACTCGCAAATCCCGCGCCGCTAACCACCCTCACAGAAGACGAGATTCTCTTTCGCGACAGCGTGCGCCAGTTCGCCGACGACAAGATCCGTCCCCTCGCCAAAGAAATGGACGAAAAGGCTGTATTCGATCACGCACTCCTCGAACAATTTTTCCAGCTCGGACTGATGGGCATCGAGATTCCCGAGCAGTACGGCGGAGCCGGCGGCAAGTTTTTCGAATCCATTTTAGCCGTGGAAGAATTCTCGCGAGCCGATGCCTCTGCCGGCGTCATCGTCGACGTGCAAAACACCTTGGTTGCGAACGCCCTCCTGCGCTGGGCCACCGAAGACCAGAAGAAACGCTACCTCACAAAAATGGCAGCCGACACCGTTGGCGCCTACGCCCTCAGCGAAGCCGGATCCGGCTCGGACGCTTTCGCCCTTCAGACCAGAGCCGAACTCAAAGGCTCCGACTTCGTCCTTAACGGACGCAAACTCTGGATCACCAACGGCAAAGAAGCCGGACTCTTCATCCTTTTCGCCACCGTCGATCCCTCCAAGGGTTACAAAGGCATCACCGCGTTTCTCATCGAGAAAGACTTTCCCGGCTTCACCGTCGGTAAGAAAGAAGACAAGCTCGGCATTCGCGCCTCCTCCACCTGCGAACTCATTCTCGAAGACTGCAGTGTGCCTAAAGAAAATGTCCTGGGTGAAGTCGGCAAAGGCTACAAAATCGCCATCGAAACCCTCAACGAAGGCCGCATCGGAATCGGAGCGCAAATGCTGGGCGTCGCCCGCGGGGCATGGGAATACGCCTCCAAGTACGCGCAGGAACGCACTCAATTCGGCCGACCCATTTCAGAATTTCAGGGCATCCAGTTTCAGATCGCTCAGATGGCGACCGAGATCGAGGCCGCTCGCCTCATGGTCTACAACGCTGCCCGCATGAAAGACGCCGGCATGAATTTTGTAAAAGAAGCCGCCATGACCAAGCTCTTCACCTCGCAGGTGGCCGAACGCGTCACCTCGCTCGCCATCGAGGTTTACGGCGGATATGGTTTCACCAAAGATTATCCGGTAGAGAAATACTGGCGCGACGCCAAGATCGGAAAAATCTACGAAGGCACTTCCAACATGCAACTCGCAACCATCGCCAAACTGGTGATGTCCAAGTGACGTTTTCTCCGTGCTTCCCCGTGTACCCCGTGGTTCAGCTTCGGATTTTGATCGAAGGCGAAGTATGCGGAAAGATTCGGCCCCTAAACCACGGGTCCGATGTCCCGATACTGGCTCCGAAAATATAACAACGGCTCCCCGTCCCGCACCACCACCTCTTCCACTTCCGCAATGAAGATCGTGTGATCGCCCGCCGCTTGCGCCGAATGCAAGCGACACTCAAGGTAAGCCAGCGCACCTTGCAACACAGGCGTTCCATGCGCCGTACGATCAAAACGTGCCCCTGCCTCTTCTGGATGCTGCGGCGTCTCCGTCGATCGCGCGTAGTATTCCGAAATCGCCTGCTGATCGTGGCGCAGCACGTTCACCCCAAATCGCTTGCGCGCATGCAAATGTGCGTGCGTCCTCGCCCGATGATCCACACAAACCAGCACCAGCACCGGATCCAGCGAAACCGACGTAAAAGCATTCGCCGTCATCCCATGGACTTCGCCATCCTGGTCCACCGTAATCACCGTCACTCCCGTCGCGAAGCATCCCATCGCTCCACGGAAATCGCTGCCACTCAGGCTCATGCTCAACCCCACCGCTCACGACCCCTCGAATTCGTCCATTCCAAGGTCCCGATGGCGCAGGATTTTCCCGCGTCCGCTATCATCTTTGCCTGTACGATTGTTAACGACATTTTGCGGTCCATTCGGATCCAACGAACATCGAAGTAAGCACGCATGGCCTAAGCACGTATTGCCTAAGAAAGCATGGCCTAAGAAAGTATGGCGACCTTTTCCCCAGATACGCTGTCCGCGACAGAACCGACGCTATCGGACCTCGCCGCAACACCCATTTCGAGCGAAGCCGCTTGCTGGCTGTTGCGAGCGGACGACGCCATGCTACCGTCCCTGCTCGCCGCCGCGCAACTCGCCCGCGACCGGTTCAAGCCTGGACTCATCACCTACTCTCGTAAAGTTTTTCTTCCCCTTACCAATCTCTGCCGCGACTATTGCGGCTACTGCACCTTCCGCCGCGATCCAGCACAACCCGGCGCCCACACTATGACGCCCGACGAAGTGATGGAAGTCGTCCACCAGGGCGAACGCATGGGATGCACCGAGGCTCTCTTCAGCCTTGGAGATAAACCAGAACTTCTTTTCCCGCAGATGCGCGAAACTCTTCGTCACCTCGGGTTCAAATCCACACTCCACTATCTCGAAGCGATGTGCGAAAAAGTTCTTCGCGAATCGACTTTGCTTCCGCATCCCAATCCCGGCCTCATGAGCGCCGAATGGCTCAATCGCCTCTCCCGCGTGTCTGCCAGCATGGGACTCATGCTCGAAACGACGAGCGCCCGACTGCTCGCGAAAGGCGCCGCCCACGACAACGCTCCCGACAAAGACCCCGCGAAGCGCCTGCGCGTAATCGAAGACGCAGGTCGCCAGAAAATTCCTTTCACCACCGGAATTCTGATCGGCATCGGTGAAACTTTTGAAGAACGAGTCGAAACGCTCGTCGCCATCCGCAACCTGCACGAAAAATATGGTCACATCCAGGAAGTGATCGTGCAGAATTTCCGCGCTAAACCCGCAACCCCCATGGCCCACTCCCCTGAACCCGATCGCGCCGACATGCTGCGCACGCTAGCCGTTGCCCGCCTGCTCATGCCAAACATGAATATCCAAGCACCGCCGAATCTCTCCGACCCGCACTACTCCGATCTCCTCGACGGCGGAATCAATGACTGGGGCGGAATCTCACCTTTGACTCCAGACTTCATAAATCCGGAAAAACCCTGGCCGCATCTCCACCAGTTACAACAGCGCACCAACGCGAAAGGATTTTCCTTGCGTCAGCGCCTCCCCGTTTACCCGGAATTTATCGAAACGTTCGCAAAGTCGGCCGCCACTGACAGCCCACTGCTCGCCGAGCGCTTAGCCACCGCCTCCGATGCCACAGGTTATGCGCGGAGGGCCGCATGATCACCGTCTTAACCGGCGGCACCGGCGGCGCCAAGTTCGTCGACGGACTCCGCCACCTCGTCCGCCCCGAAGACCTAACCGTCATAGTCAACACCGGCGACGATCTGCTCTGGTGGGGCCTTTACGTCTCTCCCGACGTCGACTCCATCATGTACATGCTGGCCGGCAAACTCAGCCAGGAGCGCGGTTGGGGCGTGAAGGGCGATACTTTCTTCTGCCTTAACGCCATGGGCCAGATGGGGCAGCCCATCTGGTTTCATGCCGGAGACCGCGATCTTGCGACCCACATCTTCCGCTCCAAATTGCTCGCCGACGGCAAGACTCTCAGCGATGCCACGGCCGAAATCGCCGGAAATCTGGGCATCAAGACCCGCATTCTTCCCATGAGCAATTCACGCGTAGAAACCCGCGTCTTGACTCCCATAGGAGAACTGAGCTTTGAAGAGTATTTTGTCCAGCGCTGGTATCAGGATCCAGTAGAATCCGTTCGTTTCGCCGGCGCCTCTGACGCCGAACCCGGCCCCGGAGTAATTGAAGCCATTCGCTCCGCCGACCTCGTTCTGCTCGCCCCCAGTAACCCGATTACCAGCATCGGCCCCATTCTCGCCGTCCCCGGAATTCGCGAAGCGTTGCGCGAAAGCCGTGCCCGCTCCGTTGCCGTCAGCCCCATCGTCGGAGGAGTCGCCGTCAACGGCCCTGCCGGAGCGCTCATGGCCGCTCAAGGTTTCCCCGTCTCCATCGCCGGAGTCGCCGACTGCTATCACGACTTCCTCGATCTCCTCGTCGTCGATTCCCAGGACGCCCTCGACGCCGACAAATTGCGCAAGACGGGTATGCGCGTCCATTGCACCCCCACCATCATGCGAAAACAAGAAGACAGAGTCGCCCTCGCCCAGAGCGTCCTCGACGCTGCGATGCAGCCTCCCTCCACGCAGGTCGAGATGGAGCGGGCATGATTCTCGTCCCCATCAAGAATCTTTCCGATGCCAAGCAGCGCCTGTCATCCGTTTTGAATTCCGAAGAGCGCATCGCGTTGGCGCAGTCGATGTGCGAAGACGTTTTGCAAACTCTCGCGCACTGGCAGGGTCGACCGCCCGTTGCGGTCGTAACAAGTGACCCATTCGCGAGCGAACTGGCGACACGCCTCGATTTCGAAGTCATCCCTGACGACAATTCAGGCGAGACCAGCGCCATTGAAGTGGCCACCGCATTATGTTGTGCGCGAGGGATGAAGCACACTCTCGTGATTCCAGCCGATATTCCTCTGATCGATGCGAAAGAATTGCAAATGATCGTGGATAGCGCGCCCCCCAACGGCTCGGTATTGGTGCCCGACGCAGCCGGACGCGGCACCAACGCCGCTTGGCGATCGCCCGCCGATCTCTTCCCCCTCCGCTTCGGCAATGACAGTTTCTTGCCGCACCGGGCCGCGGCGAAAGCAACCGGCCTGCCCTGTATCGTCCTGGATCTCCCCGGCATCGCGCGCGATATCGACCGTCCCGAGGATCTCCTCGAAGTCGCCGTCGCCAACGGAGATCGCCTATCGCAAAAGTTACTCCGCAATTGGAATCTGAACCGCCGGGAATTGGCGTCCCGCTAAATGAAGCGACGCCGCACGATCTCGCGCATCGCAAACGTGCCCAGAAAGCACGTGCCCGGCGAAATTCGTATTCTCCCAATTGCCGTCCGCGGAGAGATCCGCGCCGAGCAATCATTAAGCGCGACAATTCTGTCAGCAGCAAACGCGTCCAAACTGAGTTTTCAGGATGGCGACATCGTGGTCGTCAAGCATAAAGTTGTTTCCAAGTCCGAAGGCGCAATCGTCGCTCTGGATGAGATCCGTCCCTCGGCAGAGTCCCGAACTTGGGCCAGACGCTATGGACTCGACGCGCGCGTTACGGAACTAGCCTTACGCGAGAGTCGACGTGTCGTCCGCAGGAAACATGGCATCATGATCACCGAGACCAAACACGGCTTCATCTGCGCCAACAGCGGAATCGACGTTTCGAACGTCGATGGCGGCCATCACGCCGTTTTGCTACCTGAGAACGCCGATCGCTCCGCCGGAAAATTGCGGCGCGACTTCAAGAAGCAATTGGGAATCGAAATCGCAGTCATCGTCAGCGACAGCTTCGGCCGTCCCTGGCGCGAAGGACTAACCGAAGTTGCCATCGGCATCTCCGGCATGCGCCCCCTGGTCGACTATCGTGGACGCCGCGACCCGCACGGCTATTCGCTCCATGCCACCATCGACGCCGTAGCCGACGAACTCGCCTGCGCCGCCGGATTAGTCTGCGGCAAACTCGCCAACACACCCGCCTGCATCATAAGAGGCTATTCGTACGTGCGCGGAAGTGGCACGGCGCGCGAACTGATCCGTCCCGCAAAAAGGGACCTTTTTCGATGATATTTTCCTTGCATACTATTTAGGAGACAAATCATGATCTCGCAATCCTTCGAACTCGAACAATTTCCATCCCTAACCTGGGAAGAAGTCGCACCGCAAGCTTCCGCTCCCATCCGTAAAGCCCTCGAACGAGTCCTCGAAACCCAAGACGGAGCCTGCCTCACTGACTCTGAGCGCTATGCTCTCGCGAACAGCGAGCAAGTCGATCTCGTCGCCCTGCTCGTAGCCGCCGACACCCTCCGTCGCGACATGGTCGGCAACATCGTCAGCTACGTCGTGAACCGCAACATGAATTTCACCAACATCTGTTTCGTCGGATGCAAATTCTGCGCCTTCAGTCGCGGTCCGCGCGAGGCTGACTCCTATTTCCACTCGCTCGAAGACATGGCCCGAAAAGCCGAAGAAGCCTGGGCCATCGGCGCCACCGAAGTCTGCATTCAGGGCGGCCTGCCTCACGGTCTGCCCCCGTTCTACTACCGCGACGTCCTCCGCTCCATCAAGAAGGCCGTTCCCGGAATGCACATCCATGCCTTCTCTCCCATGGAGATCGTCTACGGAGTCGAACTGACCGGCATGACCCTCGGCGACTATCTGACCATGCTGCGTGATAACGGACTCGACACCCTCCCCGGCACCGCCGCCGAAATTCTCGACGACGAAATCCGCCACGTCCTCTCTCGCAACAAGCTCTCTTCCGCACAATGGCAAGAAGTCATTCGGACCGCCCATCAGTGCGGCATCCCCAGCACTTCGACCCTCATGTATGGACACCGCGAAACGCCCGATCATTGGGTCCGTCAGCTGAATCTGTTTCGCCAGATTCAGTCCGAAACCGGCGGGTTCACAGAGTTCGTCCCTCTCGGCTTCGTTCACCAGAACACACTTCTCTTCGAACAAGGACTAGCGCGCACCGGCCCCACCCTCGCCGAGCACCTCAAGATTCACGCTCTCGCCAGAATTTTGCTCGCCGGATCGATCCATAACATTCAGGTCTCATGGGTCAAGTTGAACCGCAAACTTTCGCAGCTCTGCCTGCACGCTGGAGCTAACGATTACGGCGGAACTCTCATGGAAGAAAATATCTCCCGCGAAGCCGGCGCATCTGCCGGCCAGTACACCAGCCCTGAGGATTTTCAGTCCTTGATTCTCGAAATCGGACGCATCCCCGCCGAGCGCAACACAAAATATTCCCGCATGCAGATCAAGCTTCCACCATTGTTCGTTGAAGGACGGACGTCCGTGTCCGCCGAAGCCGATCAAATTGCGGCTATTTCAGACGGCGAAAGCAACTCCGACTTCGGAATCGAATATTCGCAATTCTCGGAGATCGCATGACCCGACCCATCGCTGTAATCGGCGGTACCGGACCTGCCGGTAGCGGCTTGGCCCTCCGATGGGCACGCGCCGGAGAAACCGTCATCATCGGCTCCCGGGACTCAGCACGCGCCGAGCAGACTGCCGAAGCGATTCGAAAGCGCGCCGGAGAAAATGCCCGAGTCTCCGGCATGGAAAATTCCGCCGCCTGCGCCGCCACTGATCTCCTCGTGCTCACCGTTCCCTTCGAAGGCCAAGCCGCGTTGCTCAAACAATTGAAGCCCGCAATCCGCCCCGGCAGCATTCTGATCGACGCCACCGTCCCCCTCGCCGCCAGCATCGGAGGACGCGCCAGCCGCACCTTAGGGGTGTGGCAAGGTTCGGCCGCTCAGCAAACAGCGGAACTCGTTCCCAAGGGCGTCTCCGTAGTGGCGGCATTTCAAAATGTTTCCGCCGAGATTCTCAACAGCGATACCAACGAATACATAGATTGCGACGTCATCGTATGCAGCGACGATCCCAACGCCACGCAGATCACTCTGGAATTGGCCGCCAAGATTCCGCGCGTCCGCGCGATCGATGGCGGCAAACTCGAAAATGCGCGCATTGTTGAGCAAATCACCGCCCTGCTCATCGGCCTGAACATTCGTCACAAAGGCCACGGCGGAATACGCATTACCGGCCTACCCGACAGCGCATACAAAACATGAAAACGTCGGAACAGAAAGTTCGGGGACGAAAAGTGTGGCGACGGGCGACTCACCCGTCTAACCTAAATCTCGATTAGCGGTGCCATTCGCACGAAATGAACCTTCCCCCCAACAACGCGGCCATCGAATTCGATCACGCCTCCTTCCGCCTGAACGGCCGCCCCTTACTGCAAGATCTCGTTCTCTCGGTTAACAAGGGCGAAACGCTGGTCCTCCTGGGACGCAGCGGCTCGGGAAAAACCACCTCCCTCAAACTAATCAACCGCCTCCTGCTCCCAACCGAAGGCGCCGTCCGCGTCAACGGACGCTCCACCGCCGATTGGGATCCCATCCAGCTCCGTCGCAGCATCGGCTACGTCATTCAGGACGGCGGCCTGTTCCCGCACTTCACCGTCGAGCGCAACATCGCCCTCGTCCCAAAAATCGAAAATTGGCCGGCGCCTCGCATCGACGCGCGAATCCGCGAACTTCTCACCACCGTCGGACTGAAGCCCGATCTCCTGTCCCGCTATCCCAGCCAGCTCTCCGGAGGTCAGCGCCAGCGCGTTGGCGTCGCCCGCGCTCTCGCCGCCGATCCTCCCATTCTCATTCTCGACGAAGCCTTCGGAGCCCTCGACCCCATCACTCGCTCCGAAATGCAGAAAGAATTTCGTGCCCTCCAGCAGCGCATGCAAAAAACCGTCATCTTCGTCACTCACGACTTGCGCGAAGCTCTGCTCCTCGCTGATCGCATCGCGCTCATGGAAGACGGCCGCCTCATCGTCGATCTTCCAGTATCCGAATTTAAGCGTTCGCAAGAACCGCTCGTGCGCGCCTATATGGAAGCCTTCTCCGGCTCGCCCGACCCCCAACCCTCAGCAATTGGTTAAACGCACTTCAAAGGAATCGCCATGAATTTCTTGCAGTTCATGATGGCAAATCGGCAGCAAGTGCTCGAACTCACTCTCGAACACATCACCCTCGCCGGTGTAGCCACGCTCATCGCGGCGTTAATAGGAATTCCACTCGGCATCCTGATCACCCGCGTTCCGCAACTGAGCAAGCCGATCCTCGGCGGCGCGAACATCATCCAGACCATCCCCAGCCTCGCCCTCTTCGGCTTTCTTCTTCCCGCGCCCTGGATCGGCGAACGCGGCAGCCGCCTCGCGATTCTCGCTCTCGCCCTTTACGCTCTCATGCCTCTGATCCGCAACACCTATGCCGGCATCCAAAGCGTCGACCCTGCCGTTGTCGAGGCCGGGCGCGCCATGGGCCTAACCGACCGCCAATTGCTCTTTCAAGTCGAACTACCTCTGGCCTCTGGCGTGATTGTGGCCGGAGTCCGCATCGCAACCGTCCTCTCCATCGGACTCGCAACCATCGCCGCCGCCATCGGCGCGGGCGGCCTCGGTGAATTCATCTTTCGCGGCTTGGCCATGGTCAACAACCAAGTCATTCTCGCCGGAGCTGTTCCCGCCGCCCTCCTCGCGCTCATCGCCGATTTTGCGCTAGGCCGCCTTGAGCGCCGCCTCGGCTCGCTCCGCGCAAGGTCTTAAAAATGATGATGGATCGGACTACGAGATCGGCCCGCAGAAAGAGCCGCCTGCAACCGCCCGCGCCGAGCATTATGAACGCAATCTCCCTCACGAAGCCTTTCCTTCGTGCCCCTTCGTGTCCTCTGTGGTTAAGCTTTTCGCTCTTGCCTCTCATGCTGCTCATCCTGCCGATCACAGGCTGTCAGCGCCCCGCAAATCGCATCGTTGTCGGCTCCAAAAATTTCACCGAGCAACTCATCCTCGGAGAAATGTTCGCCCAAGTCATCGAAGCTCGCACCCATCTACCCGTCGAACGCCGCTTCTACCTAGCCGGCACGTTCATATGCCAGCAAGCAATTCTCTCCGGACGCATCGACCTCTATCCCGAATACACCGGCACCGCCCTCACCGCCGTCCTAAAACAGCAACCCAGCAGCGATAAGCAGGAAGTCTACCGGCGTGTACAAGATGCCTACGAAACGAAGTTCGCTCTGGAACTCGGCCCACCCCTCGGTTTCGACGACACCTTCGCCATGGTCATCCGCGGCGACGATGCCCGCCGTTTGCAGCTGAAAACGCTATCGCAGGCCGCCACTTTCACGCCGCATTGGCGCGCCGGTTTCGGCTACGAGTTCATGGAGCGTCCCGATGGATACAAAGGCCTCGTCGCCAGCTACGGCCTGCGCTTTGCCGAACCGCCGCGCATCATGGATCTCGGCCTCATCACCCGCGCCCTGAAAGAGCATCAGGTCGACATGATCGCCGGCAACAATACCGACGGATTGATTCCCGCCCTCGATCTCTTCGTCCTTCAGGACGACCACCACTATTTCCCGCCCTACGAAGCCGTCGCCGTGATGCGCGAAGAAATGTTAAAGAATCATCCGGAAGTCGGCACCGCGCTCGACGCCCTGGCAGGCATCATTTCTGACGATGATATGCGCCAACTCAACTACGCCGTGGATGGCCAACACCGGGATCCCGTCGCCGTAGTAAAAGAATTTCTGCTGCAGAAAAAACTCATCCACTAGGACATGCTCCGAGCTTCTACCAGAAAATTTGTCATCCCTCGCAAAGCTGGGTGCCCCATCCTAGCGCGTTCGGTGCGCTAGGGTGGGATTCCACGACCGCACGCGCCATGGGATTCGTGCGACCAACAAATCTCATAACGTCCCCAAATCTTGTCATCCCGAGCAATAGCGAGGGATCTGTAGTCCCACTCAAGACTCCCGCCACAAGAACATCAATCCATCTCCGATGGCCCTTCAACTCGTCTTCCCTGCCTCTTCCACCGGTTCCGCGTTCAATTCCTGCGGAGGCTCACCGCCCGCCAGTCCCTGCGCCACAATCAGCCGCCGCGCCTCAACCCGCAACTCCGGCAGCATCCGCCAAAACCATACCGCGCCCATAAAGCACGCAACGCCGCCCACCCCCACCGTTAGCGGCGCCCCCGCTCGGTGCGCCAGCGCTCCGCCGAAAAATGCTCCAAACGGAGCCATTCCCATGAACATCATCGAATAAACCGACATCACCCGCCCGCGTAACTCATCCGGAACCATCGTCTGGATCAACGTATTCGAACACGCCATCTGCAACATCATCGTGTACCCAGCCGGAAGCAGCAGCGCCACCGACAGCCACAACGATCTCGAGAACGAAAAGCAAAACAGGCTGATCCCCAACCCAGCGCAACTGAATGCAACCCACCGTCCCAAGCCCTTCACGCCCGTCTTCGCCGCCAGTGTCAACGCCCCGAACAGAGCACCCACCCCGGTTGCTCCCATCAGAATGCCCAGCCCCCGCGCCCCGCCGTGCAAAATCCTGTCTGCGAACACCGGCATCAACACCGTGTACGGCATCGCCACCAAACTCACCAGTCCGATCAACAACAACAACGCTCGAATAATCCGTGTCTGGTTCACCCAGCGAAACCCTTCGACAATATCTTCCATCGGAGAATGTTTGCTCACCCGCGCCGGCGAATGGACATGCATCAAGAGCAACCCAACGATCACCGCCACATAGCTGATCGAATTCGCGGCAAAGCACCAGCCCTCTCCGATTTTCGCCACCAGAATTCCCGCGATCGCCGGACCAATCACGCGCGCGCCGTTGAACATCGACGAATTGAGCGCGATCGCGTTCATCAGGTCTTCTTTGCCCACCATGTCCACAAGAAAAGACTGTCTTCCGGGAATGTCAAACGCATTCACCACACCGAGCATCCCGGCCAGCGCAAAAATATGCCAAACCTGAACCCGCCCACTCAGCTTGAGCCACGCCAGAATCCCTGCCAGAATCATCGAAGCAATCTGCGTCCCAATCACCAGCCGTTGCCGGTTCATGCGATCCGCAGTGATGCCTCCAAAAGGAGCGACCAGAAAAACGGGAAACTGGCTGGCAAAACCCACGCTTCCTAGCAGCAGCGCCGATTTCGTCATGCTATAAACCAGCCACGCCTGCGCGACACTCTGCATCCATGTGCCAATCAGCGAGATCAACTGGCCGCCAAAGAAAAGCTGAAAGTTCCGGTGCCGCAAGGCTCGAAGCGTGGTCGCCCACTTCGGACCAGCCGTCGCCTGCGTTTCCGTCTCCCGAACTGCAGCGGAACTTCTGTCGTCAGTCACTCCTTAAACCTTTTCACATCTTCGGGATGACGGCAACCCGGGCCGCCTTTCTGATTCGTCGCATCTAGGATGCTCGGCCAAGCCCGTCACGCTCCCCGTTCCACCCGTTCCAACTTTTCCACAGCTCCCTCCTCCGTAGTTGATTTGCAACTTCCCCAACGCACCAATAAGCGATAGAGTTAGAGTCCGGCACTCAGGATCATCGAAATCTTCGGGAGGTAGAACAATGCGCACAGATCCGAATCGCGTCGAACGCCGGGGTGCGCAGCGTTTCGAAGTTCAATTGCCCGTTGCAGTTCATTTCGAAGGACGCACTGTGCCCGGTTTTACTCAGGACTTAAGCGGCCGCGGAATTTTCTTCTACACCGAAGCTTCTCTCCCCGAAGGCGCTGTCGTCGAACTGACCTTTACCATGCCCTCCGAAATTACCCTCGCGGAAAACATGCCGGTCCGTTCTCGTGGCCGTGTACTTCGTTCGTCAGCGCCCCAGTCCGCGCCCTCGCCGGCCGCACAGCGAACCGGAATCGCCGTTCAACTCGATTCCTATCAATACTTGCCGAACGATCAGCCCACCGCGACTTTCGTTCGCGTCTCCGCCGCATCGGCCGTCCCAGAATCCTCGCTACCCGTTCCGCGCTGACTTCTCCCGCACCTCGCCTTTTCAGCGCGCCGTTTCGCCGCCTTGTCCGTCTTTTCAAGCGCCGTCCTTTGCCTTACAATCAGGTTCAACAACAGTCTGGCGGACCTCTCGCACCAGTTCCTCAAAGCCGCCCGAAACTTGCCGCCTCGCCTCAGCCTTCGTTACGAAGGTCACTTGGCTCCGGCGCTGGAAGTTCGTAGCATGACCATGAACACAGAGAATCGAGTCATGCCCGGGATCGCCGTCGCCCTCCTCACCGAGGACCGCGAACAATCCGTAGTTCTCAATAGCCGGGTCGAGAGCACCAACCTGGCTCGAGCCGTACTCAGCCACGTCGGTTTCCCGACCGGGCCCAATGACGCCATCCTGCGCCAACTTCAGGATCAGCGCGCGGAAGTCGTCCTCGTCAGCATCGATCCGCACAATCCTCAGCGCGCCATCCGCGCCATCGAACTCATCCACTCCAATATTCCGGACGTCACGATTTTTGCCGTGGGCGAAATGAGCCAGCCCACCAGCATCGTCTCCGCCATGCGTGCCGGAGCTCGTGAATTCTTGGATCACGCCTCCAGCCGCGAGGCTCTGGTCGAGGCGTTCGCTCGCTTCTCCGCAACCCTGAGTCGCGCGCAACGCAGTGCCAGCAAGGCTCGCGTCTTCACCTTTCTAAACGCCAAGGGAGGCGCTGGAGCCACGACGACCGCCGTCAATACCGCTGTCGCCTTGCAAGAAGCTCACGGCCGCGTCGTCCTGGTCGATTTCGCTCCCATCGGCCACGCCGCGCTTCAACTCAATCTCCGTCCCCAGTTCACGCTGATCGATGCCTTGCAGAATCTCCACCGCATGGATGGTTCGCTGCTCGACGGCCTCATGACGCCCTATCGCAACGGTCTCCATCTGTTAGCCGGAGCGCAGCAGCCCCACAACAACATTCCGACCGCCTCCGAACTCGCGCGTCTCTTCGACCTTCTCGTCAACCAGTATCACTTTGTCGTGCTCGATTGTTCCGGCCGTATGGATGGCACCATGCAAACCATCTGCGACCTGTCGAACGCCGTGCTCATGGTCGCGCAAACCGACGTCGTCTCCCTCTGGAGCGCCGGTCGCATCCAAACTTTCTTGCAAGAGGGAGCGGGCCGCGATCGCCTCCGCCTTGTTCTCAACCGGTACAAGAAAATTCCCGGCTTCACCGACGAAGACGTAGAAAAAGCCACAAACTGCAAAGTCCTCTGGAAAATTCCCAACAACTTCCAGATCATCGGACCCGCAATCGACAAAGGCAGCCCGGTCGCTGCGCAAAGCAATCACGAAATCGGCCGCTCTTATCAAGGACTGGCCGCCGAACTCGCCGGCGCCACCTCCGCCGAGGGCGCTCTTTCTCTGCTCTACCAGCAAGACAAAGGCGAAACTAAGAAACGCGCCGGAACCCCACTCATGGTCTCCCCCGTCCGCGCCGGACAGTAGCACCCCTCCACCCAGGCATTCCCCACTCGTCCTCTATAAAAGTTCTTGTCATCTATAAAGGTCTTGTCATCCCCATAAACTTCTTGTCATCCCGAGCAACGCGAGGGATCCGCGGTTCGCCTCGACCACACATACCGTCGGCTAGAGAAGTTTGAATTGTGCTCCTCCCTCGTGCCCCTTCGTGTCCTCCGTGGTAAACGCCTTTCGTCCCCCATCCTCGCCACTTTGTTAGAATCAGAGATTCACCCATCATGCCCAACCACACCAAGAAGCGCGTGCTCAGCGGAATGCGCTCCACCGGCAAGCTTCACCTCGGCAATTACGTCGGCGCCCTCGTCAACTGGGTTCGCATGCAGGATGAATACGACTGCTTCTTCTTCATCGCTGACTGGCATGCCCTGACGACCGATTACGCCGATCCTTCGCGCCTGAAAGAAAACTCCGTCGAGGTCCTCCTCGACTGGCTGGCCGCCGGACTCGATCCCGCCAAGTGCGTCATGTTCATCCAGTCCCACGTCCCTGCGCACGCCGAACTGCATCTCCTTTTCTCCATGATTACTCCCCTCGGATGGCTCGAGCGCGTCCCCACCTACAAAGAACAGAAAGACAACATCAAGGGCAAAGACCTCGACACCTACGGATTCCTCGGCTACCCCGTCCTGCAGTCCGCCGACATCCTGATCTACAAAGCGGACGTCGTTCCCGTAGGAGAAGATCAAGTAGCCCACGTCGAACTGACTCGCGAAATCGCGCGACGGTTCAACGGCTTTTACTCCGGCAACCGTGAATATATTTTCCCCGAGCCCGCCGCTCTTCTCACCCCCGCTCCCCGCCTGCCCGGAACCGACGGCCGCAAGATGTCGAAATCCTACGGCAACGCCGTCATGCTCTCCGACCCCGAGCCTCTCGTTCGCCAGAAACTAAAGACGATGGTCACCGACCCCGCTCGCGTCCGCCGCACCGATCCCGGCAATCCCGACGTCTGCCCCGTCGGCGATCTGCACAAAATCTTCAGCACCAAAGAAACGTTGGCCAAGGTGTACGACGGCTGCCGCTCCGCCGGAATCGGCTGCATCGAATGCAAAGGCTGGGCCGCGGACGCCATCGTCGAGATCCTCAACCCCATGCAGGAGCGTCGCAAAAAATACGAAGACAATCCCCGCCTCGCCTGGGATATTCTGGAAGCCGGTTCAGCCCGCGCCCGCGAAGTCGCCGGCGCCACCATGGACGACGTTCGCAGTTCGATGGGACTCGACTACCGCCCGAACAGCGAGCCGAATAACCAAACGGCGAAGGATTCCCCGAAGTGACCGAAAACAACGCGCCCCCCGTAGAGACGCGGCTAGCCGCGTCTCCGCCAGCCGAGCCAAAGCTTGAAGGGTCGAAGACTGATGGATCGAAGATTGACGGGTCGAAAACCGCCTCGTCCAAAACCTTCCGCAAAGACGACGCCAGCGACTTCCCCTTCGCCATCGAACTCGGCGAAATCTACGAAGGTCCGCTTGACCTGCTCCTCGACCTCATTCGCAAGCAGGACATCAACATCTACGACATCCCCATCGCGAAAATCACCGCGCAATACCTCGCCTACGTCGAGCGCATCCGCGAACTCGACGTTAATATCGCCTCCGAATTCATTTACATGGCCGCAGTCTTAATCCACATCAAGTCCAAGATGTTGCTGCCGCGCGATCCGCTCCTTCCCGCCGACGCCCAGGAAGATCCGCGCAACGAACTCGTCAATCGCCTTCTCGAGCACGAAAAATTCAAGTCCGCCGCCCAAATGCTCCTGCAAAAGCAGCAAATTGAAGACGCGGTCCTCAGCAATCCGTCCATCCGCGAATTCATGGACGCCGAAGGCACCGAGCCCGAACTCGCCGCCGACGTCATCGACCTCGTGAAAACTTTCCAGCAGATTTTGGATCGCGCCCGCACGCGCCCAATCCTCCAGGTCGACGAAGAAACCGTCACCGTCGGCCAGATGATTCAATACCTGCATCGGCGCCTCTCGTTAGAAGATCGCCCTATTCGCCTGAAACAAATGCTCCGCAACGTGCCTTCGAGGCAAGCCCTGGTCTGCATGTTCCTGGCGATGTTAGAACTAGTCCGCCTGCAAGCCATTCAAGTACGCCAAGACCACGTCTTCGGAGAAGTCCTGGTTCGCAAGCACTCCCACTTCGACGAAGTCATGGCCGAACAAGCCGCCGTGCGCGATGATTGGCGATAGAGATTAATGATGATTGGAGAAAAAAGACTGTTCAGAGGGGTGTGGGAGCGGGCGACCCCGTTCAGCAGAGGTCAGGCTCCGCACCGGACAGCGAACGACGAATAGCCAGCGACGAACGACGATTTCCTATGAGCCTCAAACCCCAACTCGAAGCCATCATTTACGCCGCCGAGACTCCCATCACTCTCGACCAGATTTCCGCGCTCGTGAAAGACTCGATCCTTGCCGAAACTCCCGGAATCGAGCCCGCCGAAATCAAATCGCGCATCCGCGCCACTCTCGAAGAACTCGTTGCCGAATACGCGGGCCCCACTCATGGCATCGAGATCCGCCAGGTTGCCGGCGGATACCGCATGTCCACCAAGCCCGAACAACACGACGTGGTTCGCGCCTTCGCCAAGAGCCTCAAGCCGCCCTTCCGTCTCTCTTTGCCCGCGCTCGAAACGCTCGCTGTCATCGCCTACAAACAGCCCGTCACCGTCCCCGAGATCAGCGAAATTCGCGGCGTCGATTCCGGCGGAGTCATCGCCACCCTCTTCGATCGCAAACTCATTACCACCGCCGGACGCAAAGCCGTCATCGGTCGTCCCATTCTTTACAAAACAAGTAAAGAATTTCTCCTTCGTTTTGGCTTGAAAGACGTTAACGAACTTCCCAGCATGGAAGAATTCGAAAAGCTCCTCGCCGAGTCTTTCCAAAGCGACCTGATCCCCGGCGAAGCCGCTCCAGCCGAGGGACCGCTAAGTTTGCCGGTAGCCGCAAATGGCGAGCCCCTTACCGTAGCAGAAGATTCTTCCGAAAATGAGACCCCGCCTAAGTTGGAGAAATCACCGAACCCATACCCCCCTGAAGAGAAAATATCCGAGAGGGAAACCAAGACTGAACCGTAGTAGTATTCGAGGGCGAGTTTGTTCGTACAAGTACGGGGAGAGAAGATGCGAACCGTAGCGTCCACACTTCTAGTTTCTTATTTGCTACTCGGCGTGCTGCAGCCTGTAACAGCCGCAGACAAGATCAAAATCGAAATCACCGAAACGACCATTACAGTCGGACTGACGCCTCGGACAGATCCCGGCAGGCCAGAACATATCAATACACACTGCAATAGGGCGGGCACTAATTGCGACTCGGTCGTGACTCCCGCCACCGACCCAAGCAGCAGTTTGGTGCCTCAGATACTGTCGTTCGAAGCCAAGGCAGTTTTCCCGGACGGCAGTCATGTCGAACTGATGTGTTTTCCATCTCGCTTGAATAAAGAATGCGGGGGCGTTACACCGATCACTGGCAGCAGGACTGAGTCCGTTAACTGCTTTCTTGACGCTATGGTTGCCCACGCTCCTCCTGTCGGCACTACAAAGACTTGTACGACCCAGAATCTCGGCTTGTATCAGGCAAAATGGGAATATGACAAGAACGCAGAAAGAATCACGGACCACGCACTTCACGATCTGCGCCCCGGCCCAGATCTCATAATCTATGGGCCCCAGCGCAAAGTGAAGTATCAGGTCAAAGGTCTGTGGTAATTGGGTTTGTACAGAAAACTACAAGAGATGATTAAATGGTAAGAAAGGAAATAACAAACGACAAGTTTGTTTGGCGGTGTGACCTGTGCGGATGGGAATACCCGAAGATTGCTGTGCCGGAACATCAACTGCCGCAGTGCCCTGACCACGAATGCAGACGTCCAAAGCCGGTTTTCAGTTGACCGTTAGGTTCTCAACGCACTTCAGTCACCCCATCAAACCGGAGTAGCCATGCCCGTCGAACGTCTGCAAAAAATTATCGCCGCCGCCGGAATCGCCTCCCGCCGCAAAGCCGAAGAACTCATCACCTCCGGTCGCGTCGTCGTCAACGGCCAAGTCGTCACCGAACTCGGCTCCAAAGCCGATCCCGAGCAAGATCACATTCGCGTCGATGGCAAGCTCCTGCAGGGCGCTGAGCGCTTCGTCTACGTCGCCCTCAACAAGCCCAAGGGATACGTCACCACCGTCAGCGACGAGAAGAAACGTCCCACGGTGATGGATCTCGTGGAGAAGGTCAAAGGCCGCGTCTATCCCGTCGGCCGTCTCGACTGGGCCAGCGAAGGCCTCATCCTCATGACCAACGACGGCGCTCTCGCCAACGGCCTGATGAAGGCATCATCCAACGTCCCTAAAGTCTACGTCGTGAAAGTTGCCGGACAGCCCGACGAAACCAAGCTCGATAAACTACGCCGTGGAGTCTCCATCGCCGAAAAAGGTGGACGCCGCGTTCGCACCGCCCCTGCAAAAATTCGCTTGATCCGCGAAGGCGACAATCCCTGGCTCGAAGTGACCATCATCGAAGGCCGCAACCGCCAGGTCCGAAAGATGTTCGAAGAAGTGGGACACCACGTGGAAAAAATTCGCCGCGTTCAGTACGGCCCGCTCGCCCTCGACATTCCGCCCGGCGACTGGCGCAATCTCACATTGCTCGAAGTCGCGAAACTAAAAAGTGCGGCAGCCGGAGTTCGCGTAGCCAGTCCCCCCACTCCGCCGATCCAACTCCGTCCTTCAAAGCCCGCACCCAGCAAGGTTCCGGCGAGGAAGCCATTCGTCGCCAAGCCATCAACCGCGCCACGCTCGTCCAAATTTCCAACCAGGCCTCGGCCTGCGAGAGCAGAGCATTCCGATCGACCGAAAGCCCCGAAATTCGCACCGCGTCCCTTCAAGAAGTCAGATTCTGAAAATAGACCGGCGCGTTCCGAAAGACCTTCGTCCTCATCTCGTCCCCAAAGGCCTTCGCTGTCATCTCGTTCCGAAAGACCCTCGTCGTCATCCCGTCCACCACGATCTTCGACCTCACCTCGTCCCACCGGATCTTTTTCGCGCTCCCCGAAGCCGTCGCGCCCTACCCGTTCACCCGGCTCGAAACCGCCGCGCTTCCAGAAACGCAGGCGGGACTAGCTCCCAACCAATTTATTTCTGACACTTCGCGCAAAAATGGCTGCTACGTCCCGCCAGCACGACTCGCTGGATCGCCGTCCCGCACACCAGACAAGCCTCCGCCTCCCGCCCGTAAACCCGATGCTGCAGTTGGAAAAATCCCTCTTCCCCATCCGCGTCCACATAGTCCGACACCGACGATCCTCCCAGCGCAATCGCCTCCCGCAACACTTCCTGCACAGCGCCATGCAATTTCTTCAACTGCGCGAGCGTCAGCGTTGAAGCTCTTCGCCGTGGACGAATCCCTGCTCGAAACAGCGATTCATCCGCATAAATATTCCCCACGCCTCGCAGCAATTTCTGATTCAACAGTGCACTCTTAATCGGAGTCTTACGTCCCTTAAACAGCGCAACGAACTGCTCTTCCGTCGCTTCCAGCGGCTCGATTCCACCCGGATCGAATCCCCCCGCATGAACGCTAAGCTTCCCAAACATTCGCGGATCAACAAACCGCAGCTCCCTCCCGGACGCAAGCTTCGCAATCAGATGCGTATGCTTTGCCACTTCGTCCGCCGCCTCGCAAACCACCATCCGTCCCGTCATCCCCAAATGCACAATCCATTGCGCCGTCTGTAGAGACGCGGCTAGCCGCGTCTCGCCGCGACCACCGACCCTGCGTTTCTTGCCAGAAGCCCGCTGCCCCGTCGCCTCAAGATCGAACACGATGTGCTTCCCCGCGCGATGCACCCGCAAAATCCGCTCGCCCTCGATAGTCGAAGCAATCGCCGTTGCCGAAGACTTAAGCACCTGCTTTTTCGACCCGATCCACACCGATTCAATAACATCCCCCGCAACGCGTTTATCCAACCCGCGCACAATCGTCTCGACTTCAGGAAGTTCCGGCATTTTGTCAGGATACAAGATGTACTTGGGAGCGACTCACCGTCGCCCGTTTAACTGGAAACTGACAACTGAGAACTGACAACCAGCAGCTACTTCCCTTGCCCCTGCCCAGCTCAATTCGGTATGCTAGGGAGTACACACCCAGTACCGCCGAACTCCCAGCTTTCCAGTCTACTCAGGCATCCGGCGCAACCCGTGTGTACGACCCTGGGGCGGCCTCACAGCCGCGCATATTCCACTTGGAGTTTGAATTGAGCCGAAGCAACAGAGGCAGAACTGCGGTCATCGTGGGAGCCCAATGGGGCGACGAGGGCAAAGGGAAAATTGTCGACGTACTCACCAAAACATTCGCCGTAGTCGCACGCTACGCTGGCGGCCATAACGCCGGACACACCGTCATCATCAACGGCAAGAAATTTATTCTCCAACTCGTCCCTGGCGGCGTCCTGCGCCCCGAGTGCATCAGCGTCGTCGGCAACGGAGTCGTCATCGACCCGATCGCCTTCCTGAAAGAAGTCGCCTCCCTCCGCGCCGCGGGAGTAAAAGTCGATGGCAACCTCTTCGTCTCCAACCGCGCCCAGGTCATTCTGCCCTACCACCGCATGATGGAGCTCGGCTCGGAAAACGCTCCAGGCCGCGTAAAAATCGGCACCACTTCTCGCGGCATCGGCCCCTCCTACGAAGACAAAATGGGACGCCGGGGCCTTCGCGTCGCCGATCTCCTCGACACTCCGTTGCTGCGTACCCATATCGAGAATGCCTGCCGCGAAAAAAATACCATCGCGCACGCCCTCTTCAATTCCGATCCGCTTGATCCCGACAAAATGTTTGCCGAATACGCCGACGCCGCCGAGCAACTGCGCCCCTTCGTCTGTGACACCGCGCTTCTCTTGAACCGCGCTCTGGCCGAGGGTAAGTCGATCGTCTTCGAAGGCGCTCAGGGCACCATGCTCGATATCGATCACGGCACGTATCCTTTTGTCACCTCATCGAGCGCGACCTCCGGAGGCGCCGCCACTGGCACCGGCGTCCCCCCGACCTCGATCGATACCGTCATCGGCATCACCAAAGCCTATTGCACCCGCGTCGGTAGCGGTCCGTTCCCCACAGAACTTCTCGGCGCCGAAGGCGACGACCTCCGCAAGCGCGGCAACGAATTCGGCGCTGTCACCGGCCGCCCTCGCCGCACCGGCTGGCTCGACTTGCCTCTCCTTCGTTACGCTGGCATGATTAACGGAATCTCTTGGCTGGTCGTGACCAAGCTAGACGTGCTGGATCACCTGAAAGAAGTCCCAGTCTGCGTCGGCTACAAGGTGGACGGCAAATCGACCGACGAGATCCCGGCCCAATCGTCCGGATACGAAAAAATCGAATGCATCTATCGCAACATGCCCGGCTGGGCGACTCCGACGCAATCCATTCGCACCTTCGAAGCCTTGCCCCAAGCCGCGCGCGATTACATGGCCTTCATCGAAAAAGAAACAGGAGCAAAGGTGGGCATGATCTCCACCGGCCCCGATCGTGAGCAAACAATTTTGCTTCCGGAATTCGTGGATGCGTTGGGACTGAAAAGCAACTAGTTTTATCGCTAGAATTGTCTTGGGGCCGAACACATAAGTAGTTTTTGGGAGCGCGTAAAGTTCACACGCAGGGTAGAGACGGGGCTTGCCCCGTCTTACACCGCCCACGAACTGTGTTTGGGAACGAACGGAAAAGGCGCGAGCGGGATTGAGCAAGAACGGGAAGGGCACGGCTTCAGCCGTGCCGCCAGCGCCAAAACGATGAAGGGCTTTAGCCCCTGAGGAGCAACGGATGGTGGTGTTAGCCGTAACCTGGATGGCAAAACTCGGACACGAGTCCGATGTAGCCGTGATCTTCGAAAAACTCACAACCGAATCTCGCAAGGAACCCGGCTGCCTCATGTATCAGGTACACAAGCACAAGACCGATCCGCGCCGATTCTTCATCTACGAGCAATACAAAGACGACGCGGCCATGGAAGCTCACCGCACCTCGTCCCACTTTTTACAGCTCGCGAAAAAAGATCTGCCCAAAATCGCCGACCGCACCGAAGGCCACCTCTTCGAACCGCTAGGATAAATCACCAGCGTCGTCATCCTGAGCGAAGCGAAGGACCCCTACCCCCCACACAACTGCGGACTGCCCAGTTGTGCCCTCTACTTGTCCGCCATCAGCACGCCGCCCGAAGCGTAGCTCTCCTTGGAGACCTCAACGAAGGCCACCACAATCGCTTCGCGCTTCGCCCCCGCCTCTTCGACCATGGCATCGGTAATCCGCGACGCAATCTTCCGCTTCTGATCCACCGTGCGCCCCTGCAGCATTGTGACTTGCACTAAAGGCATAAAGATCTCGATCCCCGGCTTCCGGTTCCAAGTTCTCAGTTCCAAGTATCCACTTCTCAGAAGCCGCCAGATTGGCCCTTACTGAGAACTGACAACTGAAAACTGACGACTTGTCTTACTTCGCCAACTCGTATCCCGCAAAGAAAAAGCTCAACTCAAACCGCGCCGTATCATCCGCGTCCGAGCCATGAATCGCATTGTGCTCGATGTCGCTCGCCCACTTCTTGCGGATCGTCCCCTCTTCCGCGCTCGCCGGATTCGTCGCCCCCATCAGCTTCCTCAAATCGGCGATGGCGTTCTCTTTCTCCAAAGCCAGCGCGACAATCGGCCCACTCGACATGAAAGCCGTCAGCGAGTGATAAAACGGACGGCTCGCATGCACCGCATAAAATTGTTCCGCCTGATGCTGTGAAATTTCCAGCATCTTCATCGCCAGAATGCGAAACCCATTCTTCTCGAACTGCTCAATAATGTCTCCGACCGCGTTCTTCTTGACCGCGTCCGGCTTAACAATCGTCAACGTGCGTTCCAGTGTTTTCATAGATTAGATCTCAAGTCTTAGGTGTCAGGTTTCAGCAATCCCTTCCCGTCAAACAAAGCAAACTGACGGCTGATGGCTGAGAGCTTACGGCTGTTACACTCGCACTCCCAGCACCGAGGCCAGCGTCTCTCCAATGTCCGCCGGAGACTTCGCCACCTTCAGTCCCGCCTTCTCCATCGCAGCAATCTTCTCCGCTGCCGTCCCTTTTCCGCCGGAAATGATCGCTCCCGCATGTCCCATCCGACGTCCCGGCGGCGCGGTCTGTCCCGCGATAAATCCCACCACCGGCTTCTTCATGTGCGTCTTGACGAACTCCGCCGCAATCTCTTCTGCGTTCCCGCCAATCTCGCCAATCATGATCACCGCTTCCGTCTGCGGATCGCGATTGAACAAATCCAACGCATCGACAAAATTCGTTCCGATGATCGGATCCCCCCCAATTCCAATCGCCGTCGATTGCCCAATCCCGCGCTGCGTCAACTGATGCACCGCTTCATACGTCAGCGTCCCAGATCGCGACACGATCCCGACATTCCCCTCTTTATGGATCGCTCCCGGCATGATCCCAATCTTGCATTTTCCCGGCGAAATGATCCCCGGGCAATTCGGCCCAATCAGACGCGACCGCCGGTTCTGCAGAAATTCCCACGCCCGCACCATGTCCAGCGTCGGGATGCCTTCCGTGATGCACACGATCAACTCAATCTCCGCATCCGCCGCTTCCATGATCGCGTCGGCCGCAAACGGAGGAGGCACAAAAATCACCGTCGCATTCGCACCCGTCTTGTCCGCCGCCTCTTGCACGGTATTAAATATCGGCCAGCCCTCGTGCGTCGTTCCGCCTTTGCCCGGCGTCACGCCCCCGACCACCTGCGTCCCATAAGCCGCACAAGCCTTCGCATGGAAGGTGCCTTCGCGTCCCGTCAGCCCTTGCACGATTAATCGCGTCTTCTTATCAACCAGAATTGCCATGATTGCTCACTTTCAAAAAATCTCTTGTGGTGACGGGGCTCTGCCCCTTGCCCTTAAGCCTTCGCCGCTGCCACCACTTTGTCTGCCGCGTCCTTCATCGTCTCAGCCACAATAAAATTCAACCCCGACTCCATCAGGATCTTCTTGCCTTCCTGCACATTCGTTCCTTCCAGGCGCAACACCACCGGAAGCTGCAGATTCGTCTTCTTCGCCGCCTCCACCACTCCCTGCGCCAGCGTGTCCACCCGCAGAATTCCGCCAAAAATATTGATCAGTACCGCCCGCACGCTCTTGTCGCTCAGCAGGATCTCAAACGCATGGGCCACCTGCTCCGCATTCGCACCGCCGCCCACATCCAAAAAGTTCGCCGGCATCCCGCCCGCATACTTGATGATGTCCATCGTCGCCATAGCGAGGCCAGCCCCATTCACCATGCATCCCACGCTGCCATCGAGTTTGATGTAGTTGAGCCCATACTTCGAAGCTTCAACCTCCAGCGGATCTTCCTCGCTCACATCCCGCAGTTCGTGCAAATCCTTATGCCGAAATAGCGCGTTATCGTCGAACGTCAACTTCGCATCCAAGGCAAACAGCCGTCCATCCGTACAACTCACAAAAGGATTGATCTCCACCAGCGACGCATCCGTATCCAGAAACGCCCGGTAGAGCCCAGTCAAGAACTGCACCGCCGGATTAATCTGCGCCGGCTTCAGTCCCAGCGCAAACGCGATCTTCCGCGCCTGAAATGGCTCCAACCCCATCCCCGGATCGATGTACTGCTTCAAAATTTTCTCCGGAGTCTCGGCTGCGACCTGCTCAATATCCATCCCACCCGCCGCCGACGCCATAAAAACCGGCTTCCCTTCGCCGCGATCTACCAGGATGCCAAGATAAAGCTCCTTCTCAATCGGTAGCGTCTCTTCCACCAGCAACCGGTGGACGACTCGCCCCTCCGGCCCCGTCTGATGCGTCACCAGCGTCATGCCCAGAATCTTGCTCGCCAGTTCGCCCGCTTCTTCCACCGACTTCGCAATCTTCACCCCGCCGCCCTTACCGCGGCCGCCCGCATGAATCTGCGCCTTCACCACCACGCCCGATGCGCCCGAACCCAAAATGTCCTTCGCTACCGCCTCGGCCTCTTCGCGAGTGGTCACCATCGCCCCGCGCGGCACCGCGACACCATACTTCTTCAGGATTGCTTTTCCCTGGTACTCATGAATTTTCATAATGATTTCAAACTCGTTTACTGATTCGATTCCAAACTGGAAGAGACACGCTTGCGGCTTCGAGTGCAGTCCAGCAAACTCCTGATTCTATAAGACGCGGCGACAATCGGCAAAGCCATTGGAACCACGTTGCCGTTCACGCCCTAGAAATCTGCATCTTCCCAACCGCCGCCGTACTCTTATCCGGATATGCAGCTGGTTTCCCTCAATGTCGGCCTCCCTCGCCTCCTTACTTGGCAAGGTGACACATTCGAAACCGGCATCTTCAAAGATCCCATCGATGGCCGAATCCCTCTTCGTACCACCAATCTCGACGGCGATCGTCAAGCCGATCTCACCGTCCACGGCGGCCCCTACAAAGCCGTCTACGGATACCCCTCCGAACACTATCCCGCGTGGAATGCCGAACTCCCTCATCCTGTCGGCACATGGGGAGCATTCGGCGAAAATTTCACCACCACAGGAATGAGCGAATCCACCGTTTTCATTGGAGACCGCTATCGCCTCGGCTCCGCTGTGCTCCAAGTCACCACACCCCGCCTGCCCTGCTTCAAGCTGGCCGCGAAGTTCAAAAGCGACAGTATCATCGAACACTTCCTCCGCACTGGCCGCTGCGGCTTCTACTTTGCCGTTGTCGAAGAAGGAGCAGTCGCGGCCGGCGACGAATTCAAACTCCTCTTCCGCGAAGAGATCACCCTCTCGATCGCCGACGTAAACCGCCTCTTCACCTCGAAGACCCCCGACCGGGAAACTCTGCAAAAGTCGCTCGACCTCGAATTGCTTCCCCTAAGCTGGCGTCTCCGCTTTCGCGCCCGTCTCGATGAGATCAATCCGCACGCCGCACCACGCCCCTAATTCGTTTGAAACTCCGCCTCCGTCTCCTGTAGCTTGATCCTGTGATCCTCGACGCTCTCCATCGCATCGCCAATCACCGCCAATCCCTCTCTCGCGAAGAGGCCCGCGCCGTCATGACCGAAGTCTTATCCGGTCAATGCTCCGATCCGCAAATCGCCGCCCTCCTCGTCGCCTTGCACATGAAAGGCGAGACCGTCGAAGAAATTGTCGGATTCGCCGAGGCCATCCGTGCCGCCGCCGTCCCCCTCGATCTCCACGCCACTTCTGTTCTTGACGCCAGCGACACGGAACGCGACGCCCTCGTCGATACCTGCGGCACTGGAGGCGATGCCAGCGGCACCTTCAACATCTCCACCGCGACTGCCTTCGTCGTTGCCGGAGCCGGCGTCCGCGTTGCCAAACATGGCAATCGCAGCATGACCTCCAAATGCGGCTCCGCCGACGTCATGGAAGCGCTCGGCGTGAACATCAACCTGCCAACCGATCAGCTCGCCACTTGCCTCGACCAGGTGGGAATTGCCTTTCTCTTCGCTCCCGCGCTGCACTCCGCCATGAAGCACGTGCAATCCACTCGCCGCGCCTTGCATCTGCGCACCGTCTTCAACTTATTAGGTCCGCTCACCAACCCCGCTCGCGCCACCTGTCAGGTTGTCGGCGTCTACTCCGCTGACTTAGTCGAAAAACTCGCCGAAGCCCTCAGCATGTTAGGGCTCCATCGCGCCCTCGTCGTGCACGGCAGCGATGGCCTCGATGAAATCACCATCACCGGCCCCACTCGCATCGGAGAAGTCCGCTCCGGCCAGGTCCATACCTACGAAGTAACTCCCGAAGAATTCGGCTTGCCCCGAGCACCTCTCGAAGCCATCGCCGGCGGAGACGCCACGACAAACGCCCATCTGATTCGTGAAGTCCTGTCCGGGAAGAAATCCCCACGCCGCGACATCGTTCTGCTCAACGCAGCCGCCGCCCTCGTAGCCGCCGGAAAATCCGACCATCTCCGCGACGCCGTCCCCCAAGCCTCCCAAGCCATCGACTCCGGCTCCGCCGCGCAGAAGCTGGAGGCTCTGGTAGATTTCTCGCAGTCGAAGTTGTAAGAATGCCCTTTCCCGGTCACTCGCCGTGTAGTACAACGTCGATGACGTTTTTCTCTGGAGAAATTCCATGAAGCGCCTCTGGCTGTTGATATTTGCAATGGCGACAGTAGGACTGCCCGCGCAAGACATTCTTGTGAATCGTCAAAACAAAACGATTGCTGTCACTGCAGATGAGTCAGTGTCTGCGGACGCCGAAGTAGCGACACTTGCAATCGGCTTCCACAACTACGGCCCCACTCAGGATGCTGCCTTTCGAGAAAATGTTCGAAACGCCGACCGAATTATCAAGGCACTCTTGGACGCTAAAGTCCCAAAAGCAGCCATCGAAACGGACAAGTTGCAGCTGACTCACACTCAGCCCGATGAAAAATGGAGTGCGGAGATCAAGAAAGAGCGGGAGTTTGTGGCAGAGCAATCGTGGCATGTAACTGTTTCCGCCGACGAGGCTCAATCGGTGGTCGGTCTCGCTGCCCAGGAAGGCGCCAATGAGATCGATGACGTCGATTGGAATGTAATGGACCCCGTCGCCTTACAAGCGAAGGCTGGCAGTGCTGCATTGGCGAAAGCCAAAGCAATCGCCGATCAGATGGCGAAGGGACTTGGCACAAAACTGGGTGAATTAGTCTACGCAAGCAATCGCGCCCCTGTGGCGAAAATGTGGAGAGGTATGACGCTAAACACCGAGTCCGCGACATTAAGTAACGCGGACAAAAAGCCAAAACTGACGCTGTTTCCAGAGAAGGTAAAGAGCGATGCGACGGTCTACGCGGTCTTTTCTATTGAATAAAAAGTGCCTTGAGCAGGTCTCGGAAACATTAGGTCACTTAGTAACCGCCGGAATCGTATAAGCATTATTCGTCAAATCCACCTCCGGAACGCTCCCATCATTCACCACAATCTGTGTAGCCACGCTAGGCGTCTCCACTCGCGTCGTCGCCGTGCTCCGCGCCCGAACTTCCAACCGCGTCATAATCTCGCCCCCCGCAAATATCACCCTGAACGGAATCTCTGCCCCCGCATCGCCCCGGTTCTCCAGCGTCACCGTCACAATTTGCACTCCCTTTTCCGTCTGCCACGGATGCACCGACTGCACCCGAAAATCCGGCAATCCTCGATCCCGATACACCCAGTCGTCAAAAAACCACCCCAGATCCCGCTTCGCCGCCGCCTCCACTAACTTCTCCACATACTTCGGATCCCGATCCTCCTCCGCCCGATAATTCCCAATCGCTTGCTTCAGCGCTACATCGCCGACCATGTCCCGCAACATCCACCACACATAAGCCGCCTTGCTGCGATAGTACGTCTCATCAAACGTGCCTGCTAAAGGCTGCCCCGCATCTTTCCCCGCCGACACCGTCACTTCTTTTTCCGAATCCAGAAACGCTGCTCTATGGATTCCCAAAAAATCTAGCGCCGCCTGCCGCCCTCCTTGATCCTGCCGGTACAGCGCCTCCGCAAAATGCGCCAGCCCCTCATACACCCACGGACGCGAAGACGGCATCGCCGAATGCACCAACTCGTGAACCAAATTGATCCCCGCCAACTTAGAATCCGCCGCCGCCATCGACGCCATCAAAAGCGTCCCCGATTCAAATGGAGCCGAGTTCGCGTCCGCGAAATCCGCAACTGCTATTGGAGCGCTCGGCTTCCCAAACCACCCGCTGACAAACTTCATCGCTGGCTCCAGCGCGTTAGCATAAGTAGTCGCGCCCGCCTCATGCCCAGCCAGGCTAAACAAGCTCAATGGCGGTTTCGACAGCGCCACGTAATCCGCCGTCACGAACGTGGGAGCAACCGTACCCAGCGCCGTCCACCCGCAATCGGATGTCAAACTCCAATCCCGCCCGAAATCCGTAGAACCACTCCCACTCGCTCCGCATAACAACACCGCAGGCCGATCACCGCCGGCGCCGGTCAAGTTCAGACGCGCCTTAAACTCACTCCCCGCCTCCCGCGCCTTCCACCGGTCTGCGACTTCAAACAAACTGTTCCCCTCCGAAAAATCTGCCGCCTCCGTCGTGATCGGATACCACGCCACATATCCCGCTCCGCGAACCGCCGTAAACGTGGGACTCATCTGATCCCAACTCGTATGTTTTGCCACTCCCTCCGGCACGCCAACCCGCGTCAGCCGCGTCGCATCCAGCGCGATCAAGCCCTCGTACCCGATCTCAACGATCACCGAATCTTTCGGCTTGATCTCAACTGGCAACGCGACGATCGCCTCCGATAACCCACCTGTGTGATCGATATCCGAAACATACGGCTGCGAAACAAATTGGAGAGGCTTACCGTCCGCCCGAACCGAGCGCCAATTCAGGGATGAAGAAATCTGCAGCGCCACAACTTTTTCCGCCAGCGCCGAATCGTTGCGCAACGTAATTTTCCCGCGAACCCCCAGCCGTTGCTGGTCCGGCTCGAGTTGCACCTGCAGATCGTATTTCGTAATCGTGAACGCTTCACGATTCAAAGCCATCACTGCTGGAGCGAAACCGCAGAGAATACATAAGAGACAAAATAACTTCATAATTTACTTCGATGCGCCCGCGCGCCGCTGTCGCACGACCTCATACAACACAATCCCGCCCGCCACCGACACATTCAGCGACGGCACTTTCCCCAGCATCGGGATGGAGACCAGAAAGTCGCAATGCCTCCGCACTAGATCGTGCAATCCTTTACCTTCCGCTCCCAGCACCACCGCACAATGCATCTTGTAATCCACCGCATCGTACGTCTGCGGACCCCGCTCATCCAGCCCCACCACCCACAGCCCCTTCTCTTTCAACTCCTCCAGCGCCCGCGAAATATTCGTCACCTTCGCCACCGGAAGATGCTCGCTCGCCCCCGCCGAAACCTTCGCCACCGCAGCCGTCACCGCAGCCGACCGCCGCTCCGGAATCACCACGCCATCCGCTCCCGCCGCGTCCGCCGTCCGTAAAATCGCCCCCAGGTTATGCGGATCCTCCACTCCATCCAGCACCACCACCAGCGAGAACTCGCCACGCCGTGACGCGACGATATCCTCAAGATCGCTATATTGCTTTGCCGAAGTTGAAGCGACCAGCCCCTGATGCGCCGCGTTCCCCGCAATCTCGTCCAATTCCTCGCGCGTCAACACGCGCACCGGAACCCCAATCTTCCGGCACTCGTCAATCACCCGCCGGAGCCGAATATCCTTGCGCTCCTTCGCCACTCCCACCCACTCGAAGTTGCGCCCGCGCGCCTTTAGCGCCTCCGTAACCGTGTTAATTCCATAAAGTATGTTCACGCCGTTTAGTGTATCGCGTAATTTTCCCGCGTTCCCCCGTGTTCCTCTGTGCCCTTCGTGGTTAAGGGTTTTGGTTTTACACTGATAGACTGACCAGTCCAGGAAGCGCATCTTTGAACGCCGTCTACATCCTCTCCGCCGTCCGCACCCCCATCGGCAAGTTCGGAGGCTCTCTGGCCTCTCTCTCCGCGGCGGACCTGGGAGTCGTCGCTGCCAAGGCCGCGATCGAACGCGCTCAGATCGCGCCCGCGCAAATCGAAGAAACCATCTTCGGCAACGCCCGCCAAGCCGGAGGCGGTCCCAACCCCGCCCGCCAGATCTCCATCCGCAGCGCCGTCCCGCAAGAGGTCCCCGCCTACACCGTCAACAAGGCCTGCGCCTCCGGCATCAAGTCGATCGCGCTCGCCTTTCAGGAAATTGCCTCGGGAAACCTCGACTGCGTCCTCGCCGGAGGCGCCGAATCCATGTCCCGCCTTCCTTATTACCTCGAAGGCGCGCGCTGGGGATATCGCCTCGGCAATCAAGAGCTAGTCGATGGAATGTACCGCGATGGATTCTTTTGCCCAATGGCCAAAATGCTCATGGGCGAGACCGCCGAACTCCTCGCCGAGCAATATCAGATCACTCGCGAAGAGCAGGATCAATTCGCCCTCACATCGCAACAACGCGCTGCCTCCGCCCAATCCGAGGGACGCTTCGACGCCGAAATTGTTCCCGTAACCATCGAGGGCAAGAAAGGCGCCACCGTTTTCGCTCGCGACGAGCACTTATTTCTCGACGCGACTCTAGAAAAGATGGCCAAACTCTCGCCCGTCTTTTCCAAGTCCGGAACCATCACCGCCGCCAACTCCTCCGGCATCACCGATGGCGCAGCCGCAATCGTTCTCGCCAGCGAAAAATTTGTCCAGCAAAACAATCTCCGGCCCCTCGCCCGAATTCTCGCCACGACATCCGCCGGAGTCGACCCTCGCCTCATGGGAATTGGTCCCGTTCCGGCCATCCGTAAACTCGAAGCAAAACACGGCCTCAAGCTTGCCGACTTCGATCTCGTCGAACTCAACGAAGCCTTCGCCGCTCAGGTCCTCGCCTGCGACCGTGAACTTCACTTCGATCGCGACAAGCTCAACGTCAATGGCGGAGCCATCGCCCTCGGCCATCCCATCGGCTGCACCGGCACGCGCATCACCGTCACTCTTCTCCACGAGATGCTGAAAAGAAAAGCCCGCCTCGGCCTAGCCACTCTCTGCGTAAGCGGAGGCATGGGCATGGCTCTAGCCATAGAAGCTTTCGAATAAAGATGGACAGCGCTAATTTGATTAGATGGAGCGAAGGGCGTTTTCTCCCGTCCACCCAACTCCCTGCCAAGCGAGAACACTCGATTCCGCTTCCACAATTCGCCCGTGCCCCACTAGCAACGCACCCGCTGCGCTCGTATACTAACTAGAGATATGGCGATCGCCGCCGCAGCCACAGTCCCCAGTTCGGCTCGCACCCCAATGCCTCTCTCCGCCATCATCGTCGACGACGAACAACTCGCCCGCGAAGAGCTTGCTTACCTGCTTAAGAGCGTGGATGACATCAACGTCGTCGCCCAGGGCAAGAATGGTCTCGAGGCCGTCAACTTGATTCGCGAGCACAATCCCGACATCGTTTTCCTCGACGTCCAGATGCCCGGCCTTGACGGTTTCGGTGTCATCAAGAAGCTCCTCGACCGCAAAGTCGCTCTCCCAAAAATTGTTTTCGCGACCGCTTTCGATCAATACGCCGTAAAAGCCTTCGAAGTGAACGCCGTCGATTACATCCTGAAGCCCTTCGACAAGAAGCGTGTCGTCCAGTCGATCGAAAAAGCCAGGATGAAGATTGAAGCCGGAGCGGGCCCCGAGCAGAAACTAGACGCGCTGGTGCGGATGCTCGAGTCGCAAAAGCCCCAGACTCAAACCGCGAAGATCCTGATCAAAGCCGCTGGAAGGCTCTTCCTCACCGATCCCAGGGATATCTGTTACGCCACCATCGAAGACGGCGTCATCACTGTCGCCACCACCGGCCACGCCGGCATGGAAGGCCATTCCAACTGCCGTACTCTCGAAGAGCTCTTCGAAAATCTTGATCCCGCCTTTTTCTGGCGCGCCCACCGCTCTTTCTTAGTCAACATCAACCACATCCGCGAAGTCGTCCCCTGGTTCAAGAGTTCCTACCAGTTGCGCATGGATGACAAGAAACAGACCGAAATCCCCGTTAGCCGCGCCCAAACCCGCCGCCTCCGCGAACTCTTTAACCTCTAGACAGATTTGCATCGGGGCATCGCTTTAGCGATGCCGCAAGTCGTTTCAAATCAGCAGCCCTTTTAGGGGCTGAGCACCACCACTTTTTCGGACTTTCTCCGTGGCTCCGTCCCTCACGTGGTAAGTCGGCTCTAGAAAAAAGGGCGGACGCAGAGACTGCCTCGTCCGCCCGGGGGAGGAACCACTTAAGACGCGATAGCTTGGAGGGCAATCCGATTCGGAATGACCAGTGTCGCTCCCTCCAGCCGGATCAAGTCTTTTCGTTTCATGTCACTCAACAATCGGGTTACAGTTTCCCGCGACGATCCGATCATCTGCGAAATTTCTTCATGCGTGAATTCCGTCGACACTCGCAACTCTCGATTCCTTGGCTCGTCGGAAACCCACGACAGCAGCAGCCGCGCTAATTTCTCCGTCGAACTGCGCGCCAGCAATAAATCGTGAACATCGTCAAACGATGTCGTGACTTCGTGCGCTAGCATTTTGGCGCACGTCAGAGCCGCCTCACTGTGGCGCTCCATCCAGAGCAGAAAGCTCTCCCGTTCGATGAACTTGACCTGGCACAGTTCGATCGTCGTGACCGTAACCAGTGACGGCCCGCCCGATAAAATTGCGCTCAAACCCAACATCTGCCGTCCCGATGTAATCTTCGTGATGATGGTCTTGCCATCTCTTGCCTGTACCGACAGCTTGCAACGTCCCGAGCAGCTGACATAAACTCCTCGCGGAACCTCGCCCTCCGTCAGCAACGCCGCATTCGTCGGATAAAGCGTCAAGTGCCCCATCGCGTTAAATTCTTCCAGCGCGGGCTGCGGTAAGTGACAGACATCGTAGGGCCGTTTCAGCGTACACGTGACACAGTCGTTCGTAATCGAAAAGCGTCGGGGCAGACCCATGCCATCTCCGGGGGGGATTGAACTTCTTCTTGGAGGAGCCTTCCGCTGGGGGTGCGGGAATACTCTCCCCAATTCAGCAATGCACTCCGGCCGCCATCCATGCTTCCGCATAACTCAACTGGAATAAGTAACTTGTCGTCGATCCACAGGATGCCGCAGAAAGGACGCGCCAAACTAGCGGCGCGCTTGCCGGATGTCCGGCAGGCACTCAACTTCCAACTTCTACCGCACCATCGTCTCTACCCTAGATAATCCGTACGCGAGATCCCCAGTCGCTGCATCTTGTATTGCAGCGTCGTGCGCTTCAACCCCAGCCGCGCCGCCGCGCCCTCCGGTCCCGACAATGCCCCCCGAGTCTGGCGCAGAATTTCGACAATGTGCTCGCGCTCTTTTCCCCGCAACGTTCCGTCCTGAGCAGGTTCCGCCGGAGCGCTCTCCTCGTGTAATTCTCCCAGCGGCGCGTTCAGTCGCGGACCCTCTGACAGAATCACCGAGCGCTCGATGAAATTCTCCAGCTCTCGAATGTTCCCTGGCCACTTCCAATTCATCATCGCGTGGACTATTTCATCGGGAATGGTGCTGATGTGTTTCCGCATCCGTGCCGAACTTTTCTCCAAAAAATACTGCATCAGCGCCGGGATATCTTCCTTCCGGTCCCGCAACGCCGGCACGTGCAACGGAAACACATGCAGGCGATAAAACAAATCGCTGCGGAATTCCTTTTCCTCCACTGCCTGCGCCAGATTCCTATTGGTGGACGCGATCAACCGCACATCCACCTTGATCGTCTTTGTCCCTCCCAGCCGCTCAAATTCCCGATCCTGCAGCACTCGCAACAGCTTCGGCTGCAGCTCCAGCGGAATTTCTCCAATCTCGTCTAGCAGTAACGTCCCTTTATCCGCTAACTCCAGCCGCCCCAGCTTTTGACTGATCGCCCCGGTGAAGGCTCCCTTTTCGTGCCCGAACAACTCGCTCTCCAGCAATCCCATCGGAATGGCAGCGCAGTTTAACTTGATGAAGTTGCGGTCCTTCCGGCCGCTCATGCTGTGAATCGCCCTCGCCACCAGTTCCTTCCCCGTCCCCGTCTCGCCCGTGATCAGAACCGTGGAATCCGTATCGGCGACGATTGCAGCGTGGTCGAGTACCCGCTTTAATGCGGCGCTGCTCCCTATAATTCCCTCTGGAGGAGTCGCCCCGCGCAGCTCACTCTCCAGGTATCGCTTTTCCTGCGCCAGCCGGTTTTTCAATACCTCGATCTCGCGATAGGCATTGGCATTTCGCAGTGCCGCCCCAATCAGCCTTGCCACCTGCTCCAGATATTCCACTTCCGACGGCCCGAATGCCTCATCTTTCTCACTGCTTACGTTCAACGCCCCCCACACTCGATCGCCCGCTACCAGCGGCATACTGCACACGGATTGAATTCCCGCGGAATACATCGCCTTTGCCAACGGTGCCCTCATCTCTTTCAAATCTGCAGCCGTGAAGAAAACCGCATTCTTCTTTCGAATCGCTCTTCCCGAAAGCGCTTGCTCAATCGGAACCACCGTTCCGTGATTGATCATCGGCTCCCACTCTCGCACCTCGCCGAAAAGTTGAACATTCTTGCCCTCGTCGTCCAGTAGCGACAGCACCGCCCGCTCGTAGCGCGCAATGTGCCGAACGCTCGCCAGCAGCGTCGGTAGCAACTTCGCCAGCTCCAGGCTCGAACTCAGTTCCCGGCTGATCTCCAGCAAACTTCGTTGTTCTTCGAAAGACTCATAGGCTTTTTCCTTCTCCAGGGCCACCGCTCCCAGCAACGCAACTCGCGACAGAAATTCCACATCCTCACGGCCCACCAGCTCTCGAACGCTCCTTCCCACTCCCAGCGCTCCAAAATGCCGCGACCGCGTGCTCATCGGCAGCAGTGTGTACGATCGCACTCCCTGATCGAATAACAGTGGCATGCAACCCGGAAACCGCCTCTCCCGCTCGACATCGTCAATCGTCACCGTTTCCTGATGTTTCCATGTCCATCCACTCGCCGCCGTTTCCACCGGCAAGTCGCCAAACTCTCCGCTCTCTCGGTTCTTCTTCCAATAATTGGTCAGCATGCAATCGCGGTGAGGGTCGTGCAGAGAAACACTCAGAAAATCGCTTTCCGTCACATTCAGCAGCGGCGGCGCGAATTCCTGGAACGCGTCGGACAGATCCTTAGATCGATCGACTAAGTCTGTAATTTGGAGTAGAAGCCGGTACCGGTGTTCAGATGGAAGATCGTCCCACGATTCGACTGGATTCGCGCGCATGCAAACCTTCTCCTGCACCTGCCTCATGCAATCTCTTAGGCAGCTTGTCTCGAGCAGAAACGGAAGTCATCGCAACTTGCCAATCTGCGCTGACTCAAGTTCGTTACGTCGCAGCCGTTGGTTTCTTGGACTTCAAACCAATCGTATTCTCCCTCAGCATCGGAGACTATCTTTCTGCGGCCTAGGTCGGATTGTTACAATCCAGCCAGCACATTTCTACTCCGCCTGACACTTCCAAGCAAGTTATTTCTTAGTAATAGCTGCGCTTACTCGCCCAGAGCTTTGAATCATAAGACAATCTCCACCGCTGGAGCCGTCGAAACCTTGATATCGATAACGATAGTCATACTTGGTAGAGAAAGTTGCGAATCCGAACACTAACTCTAGCCGCATACGATTCCCTGCCCGCGTTTCCATCGCCCTAACCGCACCAAACTCGCTCCTGCCTCCAGTCTGAGGTAACATCCTCGAATGGCCCGCGGTTGGGAGAGTAAATCCGTAGAACAGCAACAAGAGGAAATGGCGGACCGTCGGAATGCCATCCACTCTTCCGCCTCGCCCGCCGAGCAACTCCGCGCCCGTAAGCGCGACGGCTTGCTTCTCTCTCGCACGCGCCTCACCCAGCAACTCCAGGCCGCAGCCAACCCCCGCCATCGCCAGATGTTGCAGCAGGCCATCGCCGAGGTGAATGCCCAACTCTCCTCTTTCGAGAAAGTTACACACACCCCTACACCAAAGTGAATGGGCCGAACGTATACCCGCTATAACCAAAACCGCAGTCCACCCACTGCCCCCTGACGTATAATCAGTGAGTTGATGAAAGCCTACGTTTACGTCTCCCTCAAGAAGAGCGTTCTGGATCCCCAGGGCAAGACCATCCACGGCGCGCTTAAGAAAATTGGCTATCACAGCTTGCAGGACGTGCGGCAAGGCAAGTATTTCGAGATCACTCTCAACGGCGGAATTACCAAAGACGAAGCGCAGGCGGAAGTCGATCGCATCGCCCGTGAAGTCCTGACCAACCCCGTCATCGAAGAGTATCGCTTCTCCCTCGAAGACTAGCTTCGTGTATGACGGTCGGACCCCCACCGAGATAACCAAGGAGTTTCTATCCAATGTGCGGCATCGTGGGATATGTAGGTAAGAAAGAAGTCGTCCCGGTAATCATCGAAGGCCTCCGCAAGCTCGAATATCGCGGATACGACTCCGCCGGAATCGCCGTCGGTGGCAACGGCGCCGGTCTCCAGATCCGCCGCGCCCAAGGCAAACTTCGTAATCTTGAAGAAGTCATCCGCCAAAAGCCCTTGGACGGCACCTACGGCATCGGTCACACTCGCTGGGCTACCCACGGACGTCCCACCGAAGAAAACGCTCATCCCCATCGCGACTGCTCGGGCACGATCGTCGTCGTCCACAACGGCATCGTCGAAAACTATCTCTCGCTCAAGAAGAAGCTGATCGCCGAGGGCCACACTTTCACCACCGAAACTGACACCGAAATCATCGCCCACCTCATCGAGAAGCATTACCTGAAATCGAGTCCGAAGCCGTCGTTGGAAGAAGCCGTCCGCCAGGCCGTCAAAGAATTAACCGGAGTCTTCGCCCTCGTCGTCATCGCCGCCGACTCTCCCAACAAAATCGTCGCCGCCCGCAACGGACCACCCGCCGTGATCGGCATCGGCAAAGACGAATACTTCGTTGCCTCCGACGTCCCCGCCCTCCTCGACCACACTCGCGATCTCTTTTTCTTAGGCGATGGAGACCTCGCCATCCTCACCCAGGACGGCGTCAAAGTCACCGATTTCGATGGAAATCCCGTTGTGCGCAAGCCCCAGCGCATTACCTGGGACCCCATCATGGCCGAAAAGGGCGGTTTCAAGCACTTCATGCTCAAGGAAATCTACGAGCAGCCCCGCACCGTCCGCGACACCACCCTCGGCCGCGTCTCGCAAGACACCGGCAGAATTTTCCTGGACGAAATGCAGGTTCCCGACGCGGAATTCCAGGCTCTCAAGAAAATCAATATCGCCGCCTGCGGCACCAGTTGGCACGCCGGACTCGCCGGCAAATTCATGATCGAAAATCTCGCCCGCGTTCCCGTCGAAGTCGACTACGCCAGCGAGTGGCGCTATCGCGATCCCATCCTCGGACCCGATACGATGACCATGCTCATCTCCCAGTCCGGAGAAACCGCCGACACCATCGCCGCCCAGCGCGAAGCCAAGTCGAAAGGTTCGAAGACTCTCGCCATCTGCAACGTCGTCGGCTCCATGATCACCCGCGAAGCCGCTGGAACCGTCTACACCCATGCCGGTCCCGAAATTGGTGTCGCCTCCACCAAAGCCTTCACCGGCCAACTTACCGCCCTCTACCTCTTCGCTCTCTACCTGGCTCAAGTCCGCGGCACCATGACTCCCGAACAAGCGAAAGCTGCGGTCCAGGAACTCACTCACATTCCCGGAAAGTTAGAACAAATCCTAACTCAGGACGAAGCCTGCGACGAGTTAGCCAAGACTTATGTCCGCGCCCAGGACTTCTTATTCCTAGGACGCGGCATCCACTACCCCATCGCCTTAGAAGGCGCGCTCAAGCTCAAAGAAATTTCCTACATCCACGCCGAAGGTTACCCTGCCGGAGAGATGAAACACGGCCCCAACGCCCTCATCGACGAGAATCTTCCTGTAGTCATCATCGCGACCCGCGACGTCGAGAGCCCCCAGTCGATGACTCGCTACGAAAAGACGATGTCCAACTTGAAAGAAGTCAAAGCTCGCTCCGGAATCGTCATCGCCCTCGCCACCACCGGAGACAACGAAATCGCCGAAGAAGCCGACCACGTCCTCTACGTCCCACCTGCTCCCGAAGAGTTATCCGCAATCCTCGAAATCGTCCCCCTCCAACTCCTCGCCTATCACATCGCCGTAAGAAGAGGTTGCGACGTAGACCAACCCAGAAACCTAGCCAAATCCGTAACCGTAGAATAAAAAACTTGGTGCCCCAGGTTCGTGCCCGTTCTTCAGGGCACTAACCTGGGTGTGCAATCTTTGTCAGCGCAGGCGAGCCCGCTTACCCCTACCTCGGCATCACCGCAACGTTCTCCTTGGGGAAGCGCATCCAGCGTCGCCTTATCAATCCCCAAATGAGCCAGCACCAGTTCTGACGGAGTATGTTGCAGCCACTCCGACAGCGCCAGATCCTGATACACGTTGCTCTTGAACATCTCCAGAAATTTCAGGTCCGTGTCACCCGTATTCTGAATGTAGTGCGGCAGCGTCTTCTGTATATATCCGACATCGCCTGCCTCAAAATCCATCGTGCGCGCCCGTCCTCCCGTGGCGAATACCGTCATTCTGCCCGTGCCGCTGATGAAGTACTGCCATTCATCCGCATTCGGATGCCAGTGCAATTCGCGTATACCGCCCGGATGAACGGTTACAATCGCCGCCGCAATCGTTGTTGACACCTTGAACGTGTTCGAGTCGATGATCCGCACCTCGCCGCCCTTACTATGTTTCGAAATCGGCTGTTGCGCCACGCGAAATGCGAAATCTTGCGAGGACCGGCCCAACGAACCCGCTGCCTCTTTCTGGTCCGCTGCTAACGCCCCCGGCACCGCCGCCTGAAAAATAAATTTCTCGCGTCGCGGCATCTTCTCCATCGCCTGCTGGCTTACTCCAAAATTGGCCGCGAGCACATCATGCGGAGTGTGCGCCATCCAGTCGGTCAGCAGCACCGTCTCATATTCCGAGAAGTTGCCGTCGTCAAACACCAGCAGGAACTCCGCTCCGTCCGGATTCAACCCCTGAATCGAATGCGGAATACCCGTCGGAAAATACCAGAGATCCCCTTCGGTTATGTCCGTAACAAAGCTCTTGCCCTCGAGATCAAGCCCCGTAATGCGCGCGTTCCCATAAAGCATGAATGCCCACTCTGCAGCCGTGTGCCAGTGCAATTCGCGAATTCCTCCCGCGGTCAGCCTCATATCCACGCCCGCAATCGTCTTCGAGATAGGCAGTTCGCGCAGCGTCACCTCCCGCGACCATCCTCCTTCTTGCATTCTTTTATGAGAGAGCCCAAAGGGATACTTAAACGCCTGCACGCCCCCTGCGTCCGTCTGCGGCGGGAGAAACGAATCTGGATTTTGCGCATCGATCTGCGGATTGCCCGGCCCCGGCGCGCTCGCACTTCGATCGTTTTTCGTCGGATAAGGCTTCTGCTCCTGCCCCTCCGCTTCCGCCGATAACATTCCCGCTGCGGCTATCGCTGCCGACCCCATTCCCAGGAATCCCCGGCGCGACACCAGTTCGCTTTTCGCATCACCGCTCATTCGATCGTCCTTTCGAATATCAACCCACGACGGCTGTAGAGACGCACTGCCCCACGTTTACGATGCCGAAAAGATAAGCGAGCGTTCCCGCCCTGTCAATCAGGTGTCTCAGTCAGTCATTTCCCCGAGCTCTACCAGAAGACCGGCAAGCACCGACGTTACCAAGTCTGCCAACCCTTCATTGCTCCCAGCCATGGAAGTTGTTAAGGTGCCACCATACCTCTCATCGGACCATGACCGCCTCAGAACAAGTCGCGCCCGGCGTGTTCGCGGAAACGACTTCCCGCGAACCTTGGCGCCGTGTCTTTAACTGGCACGTTGCCGTCGTATTGGCCATCGTCGTCTTCTTTGGAGCGATCCGCTGGCGTTTAGCCGACATGCCTTTGGAACGCGACGAGGGCGAATACGCCTACGCGGGTCAATTGATCCTCCAGGGCATTCCTCCCTATCAACTCGCTTACAACATGAAATTGCCCGGCACCTATGCGGCCTATGCCGCAATCCTCGCCGTCTTTGGCCAAACCGCGCGCGGAATCCACATCGGCCTTCTGCTCCTAAACTCCCTCTCGATCCTTTTGCTCTACGCTCTCGCAGCCCGCCTTTTCGGTTCGTTGGCCGGCACTGTCGCCTGCGCGAGTTACGCCTCTCTCTCCTCCCAGCCCGGCGTCTATGGATTCGCGGCCCACGCCACCCACTTCGTCGTCTTCGCCGCTCTGATCGGACTCATCCTGCTCCTGCGCGCCGAAGAAACCCGAAGCTTGCCGCTGTTTTTCTTCTCCGGCTTTGCCTTCGGCATCGCCTTCCTCATGAAGCAGCCCGGAATCTTTTTTGGCTTATTCGCCTTCTTCTATTTGGCCGTTCATTGTTGGCCAAAAGACAACCGCGAATGGAAGCCATGGGCCACTCAGCTCGGAGTCTTCCTCTCCGCTGCCGCTTCGCCCTTCGCAATCACGTGCGCTCTCCTCTTTCGGGCCGGCGTCTTCCACAATTTCTGGTTCTGGACCTTCTCTTACGCCCGCCAGTACGCCGGCGCCGTTTCTTTGTCGGAGGGATGGGCACTCTTCAAAGCCTCCTCTCTCTACATCGTCCGTTTTACGACCCCTTGGCTCTGGATCCTCGCGCTCCTCGGTGTTTTCGCCGTCTTGCTTAATGCCGATCTCCGCCAGCATCGAGTGTTTCTCTTCGGATTGACGATCTTTTCCTTCGCTGCCGTCTGCCCAGGTTTTCATTTCCGCCCGCACTATTTCATTCTCTTTTTACCGGCCGTCGCTCTTTTGATCGCGGTTGCTGTCGCGTCGAGCGCTGATTGGCTCACTGCAAGATACCGTTTCCGCTGGTTGCGCTCTTTGCCCGCGCTGCTCTTTGCCGCCGCTTGGGCGCTTGCCATCCAACATAACGCCCAGTTCTACTTCAAGCTCTCGCCGCTCCAGGCGACTCGCTTGTGCTACTCCCTAAATCCATTTCCTGAAGCCGTGAAGGTCGCGGACTATCTCCGCCAGCACACTGCGCCAACCGATAAAATCATGGTATTCGGCTCCGAGCCCGAAATCTATTTCGAAGCCCATCGCCACTCCGCCAGCGGTTATATCTACACCTACAGCCTCGGCGAAGATCAGTCCTACTGGCCCACCATGCAAAAACAAATGATGCAGGAGGTCGAAGCCAACCGCCCGGCCTACGTGGTTCTGGTTAATATTTCGTTCTCCTGGCTTCTCGACCCGCGCTCTCCGCAAGCCGCCGCGATACGCTCTTCAATCAAGCAATATGTTTCCACCGGCTTCGATCAAGTTGGAATGGTGGACGTCGCAGACCCGGAATCCCACTATTACTGGGGCGAAGAATCCCAAACCCATCATCACCCAGGATACGAAATCCTAATCTTTAAACGAAAAAGCTAGACCCCGGTCGAACCAGCGGCCCGACGCTGCCTTTATCCGCGCAAGTCTCGCCCCGCCGAAATCAAGCGACCCACATTCCTCCTACGTCATCTACATACCAGATGCCCCAGTTCAAAACTCTCGAAGCCCGCGTTCTCCGTTCGACCGCGCTCTCTGAATTCACCAAACACATCGAATTCGAAGTCAGCGGAGTCTCTCATTTTGGCTTTGTCCCCGGCCAATGGCTCTCCGTAAAAGTCACCACTCCCGAAGGCGAAGAAATGACGCGCGCCTACTCCATCGCGTCGCCTCCCACCGAAAATGGGAAGGTCGCCTTCTGCCTCAACCGCGTCCAAGACGGATTCATGTCCAACTATCTCTGCAATCTTGAATCGGGTGCAATCATCACCTTCCAGGGCCCTTTCGGAGACTTCACACTGCGCCCGCCCCTTCGCGACACCGTCTTCATCGCCACCGGGACCGGCGTCGCCCCGTTCCGTTCCATGCTGCACTGGCTGCTCGCCGACAAAGAACGCCATCAAGATCACCAATTCTGGCTCCTCTTCGGATCCCGCCACCCGCAAGATATTTACTACCGCGACGAGTTCGAACAACTCGCGGACCAGCACCACAACTTTCACTTCCAACCCACTCTCAGCCGCGCTCCCGGAAACTGGCAGGGCCTACGCGGATACGTCCAGCAACACCTGGGAGAAATCGTAGGCATGCGCACCGACATGCACGCCTACATCTGCGGCCTCGACAAAATGGTCCAAGCCAACCGTGACCTCCTCAAAACTCTAGGCTGGGACCGTAAGTCAATCCGCTACGAAAAATACGACTAACTAGTAGAATTGCCGGTCTGAAAGAGTGACATGCGCCTTTAGGCGCCGAAGGAGATCTATCGTGTACGTCGCCGATGAAAAGCGTTACGACTCCATGCAATACCGCCGCTCCGGACGCAGCGGCATCCAACTTCCCGCCATCTCGCTCGGCCTCTGGCACAACTTCGGTGGCGACGATAATCTCGAAAACGGCCGCGCCATGCTCCGCCGCGCCTTCGACCTCGGCATCACCCACTTCGACCTCGCCAACAACTACGGCCCGCCCTACGGCTCCGCCGAAGAAACCTTTGGCCAGATTTTCAAGAAAGATTTTCGCCCCTACCGTGATGAGCTCATCATCTCCACCAAAGCCGGATGGGACATGTGGCCCGGTCCCTACGGAGACTTTGGCTCCCGCAAGTACATGCTCGCCAGCCTCGACCAAAGCCTGAAGCGCATGGGTCTCCCCTACGTCGATATCTTCTACCATCACCGCCCCGATCCCGACACGCCGATGGAAGAATCCATGGGAGCCCTCGACACCGCCGTCCGCTCCGGACGCGCCCTCTACGCCGGCATCTCCGCCTATGACCCCAAACAAACCACCCGGGCTCTGAAAATTCTTCGCGATCTCGGAACCCCCTGCCTCATTCATCAGCCCAAATATTCCATGTTCGTCCGCGACCCCGAGCAAGGATTGCTCGACGTCCTCGGAAAAGAAGGCGTCGGCTCCATCGTCTTCAGCCCGCTCGCCCAGGGATTGCTCTCCAACCGCTACCTCCATGGCATCCCCAGCGACTCCCGCGCCGCTCACGATTTCTATCTGAAGAAAAAAGAAATCGGCGAAGACAAGCTCACCAAAATTCGCGCTCTGAATAAAGTCGCCAAGCAGCGCGGACAAACCCTCGCCGAAATGGCCGTAGCCTGGGTTCTGCGCGATCCTCGCGTCACTAGCGCCCTCATCGGCGCCAGCAAAGTTTCGCAAGTGGACGATAACGTGGCAGCGTTGAAGAATCTAAAATTTTCGGCCGAAGAATTAAAGAAGATCGATAGCATTCTCGCGACGAAATGATGTCAGCGGATCAAAATAAGAAGCAAAACAAGCCAATCGTCCGCTGCTCCTGGGCAAGCAACGATCTCGCGATTGCATATCACGACAGCGAATGGGGCGTTCCTCAGCACGACGACCGCATCCTTTTCGAATTCCTCATTCTCGAAGGCGCGCAAGCTGGCCTTAGCTGGGACACCATCCTCCGCAAGCGCGACAACTATCGCCAAGCCTTCGACGGCTTCGATCCCGAGAAAGTCGCGCGCTACGGCCAACGAGAATCGCAACAACTCCTCCGCGACGAAGGAATCATTCGCAACCGCCTCAAGATCGCATCCGCCATCCGCAACGCGAAAGCATTCTTATCCGTGCAAAAAGAATTCGGCACTTTTGATCGTTACATCTGGCAATTTGTAGGAGGCAAACCGCGCGTCAATTCCTGGCAAGCAGGAAACAAACTTCCCGCCAGCACGCCCCAATCCGATGCCATGAGCAAAGACCTGAAAAAGCGCGGCTTCAACTTCGTAGGTTCCACCATCTGCTACGCCTTCATGCAAGCCACCGGAATGGTCAACGACCACGTAGTCGAATGCTTCCGCTATCCCAAAAAATAGTCCCCGTAAGCGAGCAACCGTGCTCGGTGCCCCAGGTTCGTGCCCGTTCTTCAGGGCACTAACCTGGGCTCTCCAAACTCTGCCTGTCAACGCGTCGAACCGTTGCGCACGCCGCCAGCGCCGCCTGGCCCAGGCTGATGCCCCCATCGTTCGGAGGCACAGCGTGATTCGTCCAGATCGCAATCGAATCCTTCTCCATCGCGCCCCTCACATCTCGCAGCAACAATTCATTCTGAAAAACGCCGCCCGAAAGCACCACTGTGTCGAGCCCGTGTGCCGTGCTCAATGCAACGATGGCATCGCGCAACCCTTTAGCAATTCCGCCCTGGAAGGCCCGCGCAATTTCCGCAATGCCGCGCCCCGCGACTCGGTCTCGAACCACCTCTCCGAGCAGCGGACGAAAATCCAGCTCGCCGTCCTCAAACGGAAACGCATACGCCTCGACATCCGGCGCCCGTCGCGCCATCTGCTCTAACCACATGGCCGCCTGCCCTTCAAACGTAATCTCCCGCGTAAAGCCCAGCAGCGCTGCCGCCGTGTCAAACAACCGCCCCACCGATGTCGTCGGGAACGTCCTCACATTCTTTCGAACCAGTTGCACCGCGCTTCGATACCGCTCCGGAAAATAAAATGGCGCCCCGCTCAAGTCCTCCAAGCCATCCACTTGCGAAAGAAATCCTGCCGCAGCCTGTACCGGATACCGCGCCGCCGCGTCTCCGCCTGCAAGCGCCGACGTTCGCAGATGCGCGATACGCTCGAATCCTTCCCCCACGCTGCCCACAAAAAATTCCCCGCCCCAGATACTTCCATCGTCTCCATGTCCCGTTCCATCGAAGCTCACGCCCAGAACCCGCTTCTCAAACTCGCCGCGTTCCGCCAACACCGACGCGATATGCGCCCGATGATGCTGCACCGCCATCACGCGCGAACTGGGCAGCGCGCCCACATGCGCCGTCGAAGCATACTGCGGATGAGCATCATGCACCACCAGCACATCGTCCCAACTCACTTCATACATCTCCACCAGATCGTCAATCGTCTCCCGAAATGCGCGGAACGCCTCGGCATGTTCAAGATCGCCAATGTACTGGCTCACGAACGCCTGCCCCTCTACGACCAACGTGATGGCGTTCTTCAAATCGGCTCCCAACGCCAGGATCGGTCGCGCGCCAGCCGCCGCGCCCGGCACACGGTCCACCGGCAACTGCGCCACCACTCCCGGAGCGTACCCCCTCCCGCGCCGCAAAATAACCGGCCCCATCACCCCCGCTCGCGCCACCGAATCATCCACGCGCCGCGCAATCGGACGCTCTCCCATCAGAAACGCGTCGGCAATTCCCGATAGACGCCGCAGCGCATCCTCATCTTCATGAGCAATCGGCTCGCTCGACCGGTTGGCGCTCGTCATCACCAGAACCTCCGGAGCACCCGCGGCAAACAGCAAATGCTGCAACGGAGTATGCGGCAGCATCACGCCCAACTCGTCGTTCTCCGGAGCCACCCCCTCAAAATCCAACCCGCCCAACTCGCCTTTAGCCGGAGCCAGCACGATCGGCCGCGCCGACGAACTAAGCAGCGTTTCGGCCTCAGCCGAAAGCTCCACCAGTCGTCGTGCCCGATCCACATCCCTCACCATCACCGCAAACGGCTTTTCTTTGCGGAATTTCCGCTCCCGCAAAGCCGCCACCGCCGCCGCATTCCGCGCATCACACGCCAGGTGATACCCGCCCAATCCCTTGATCGCAACAATCTCTCCCGCGTTCAGAAGCTCCGCCGCGCCGCGCACACTCTGATCACTTTCAATTCCAGAATCATCCAGCGCCGCGCCGCCTCCCTCGGGCGCAGCTCTCTGCAAATAATATTTCGGACCGCACTCCGGGCACGCCACCGGTTGCGCATGAAACCGCCGGTTCCCCGGATCCTCATATTCCGCCGCGCAATATTCGTCCAGCGCCCAATCTTTCATCGTGGTCGCCGGCCGGTCATAAGGCAGCCCAAGCACCACCGTGTAGCGTGGCCCGCAATTCGTGCAGTTAATGTAGGGATAGAGATACCGCCGATTCGCCGGATCGAACAGCTCGCTCAAACACTCATCGCACACCGGAAGATCGGGAGAAATTCGAACCGTCGGCCGCTCCCGTCGCTCGCTATCGCGAATCGTGAAACCACGAACTCCCCTCGGCAAGACTGCCTCGACTTCGACCGCAACAACACGAGCCGCCGGAGGCGCTTCCGTCCTGAGCCCTTCCACAAAACTCCGCAATCCCTCTTCACTGCCCTCGATATAAATCTCAACGCCTTCTTCGCCATTCAGCACCCATCCCGCCAGCCGGTTTGCGCACGCCAGTCGATAAGCAAATGGACGAAATCCAACCCCCTGCACCACGCCCCTCACTCGGATCAAACCAGCGCTCGTTGGCGAGATCGTCTCTTCCTCCCATCCCATGTCCGATTCGATCCTCCGCACCCGGCAGTGGCCCTGGCACGCATGTTTACAAGCGTCAGCGAATCATACCCTCATAAATCTCCTTTTGTATGGGACCACCATCAGGACCGACCCGGATGTCTCCTCGGGCTGTTCCGGGAACACCATGGGCTTTAGGCCGACCGAGCACTCCGTCGCAGAACGTTTCAATCGTAGTGAACTGGGAAACCGGTTACCCTTTGGGTCTCCGGCGGAGAAGAGAAAGGGCGCGGCATTGCAGCCGCGCCCTTTGTTTGTTTAGTGCAGAAGTGGTCTATTTGTGGTGCAAAGTTCCTCGTTTTTCCAGGGAGCGGATCGGAACATGCGCCAACGCCACATGAGATTGCGCGACCTGTCCGGAAGGAGCGGTCTGGAATTGGAAGATTCCGGAGCCGATCTGATTGTTATCGGTTTCAAGCACGAGCACTGTGGAGCTGTTGACGACGTAGAAATTGAAACTCACAAAACCGCCTCCATTGGCGGTCGTCGTAGCTTCGCCTCGCCCGGTTGCGGGAGAGTCGAGAGTATAGGTACCGCTGAGAGACTGGGCAAAGCTAAGCGCGGCGTCATCGTTTATGTCTACAACTCCGCTGAGAGCGCTGCTCGTGGTGGTGAATTGAGCGATATCGTCCTCCTCGAGTCCGGCGCTTGTGTTGTCCGCACTCAGGTTGAAGGCATAGTTCTGCGAGGCCGCTATGGTTTGACTGGTCTGAGCGTAGGCAGCACCGAGCATTGTGTTGAGCGAATCCGATTCGAGCATGAGAAGTCCTCCGCTGGAGGGATAAATCACCCATTGAGTGGAGGGAGAAAAACCGCTCAGGTTTACCAGTACTCGGCCTCCAACCGACCCGCCGGAGGCAGCCGCTCCCGAGAATTGTTCCTGCGTAACCGCTCCGTTGTTGTTGGCATCTTCTACGCCGCCAGTGAAGTTGCCAGTTCCGTCGGAGGTCATGAAGCCTCCGACCGCGACAGGAGCGCTTACACCCCCCGACATCGTGAAGGCAACGGTTCCACTCGGGATGCTGGCTCCTGTTTGGGAGAAGGCATCCCCCGAAAGGATCTGGTTGTAGTCGGTTTCAATGAACTTCAGGTGAGTAGCGTCGATGGGATAGAAGTCGAAAGCAATGCTGCCGAAATTGGCAGTTAGAGTGATGGTCCCCGGAGCGGTGCCGGAACCGAGAGTAGCGGGGAGTCCGGTGAGCGGCCCGCTGTAGGCAGTACCACCGTCGCTGAAATCCTGGACACCCCCGGTCACGTTTCCGTTGGAATCTAGAGTAAAAGAACCAACCGAAGCGAAGTTGTTAAAGTTGCCATCAATACCCCCGAGGCTGAAGGCGTAAGAGCCGGCGAGTTGGCCGATACCGGTAAGCGCAGTTTGCAAGTCAATGGTGCCGCTGCCCGTTCCGTTACCGTCGAATTCGGTAACTAAGCCGTGCGAACTGGAAGCCAAGGCGAAATCGAAGGTGTAGCTGCCGTAGAGACTTTTCAGCGTGACCCTGCCGCGGCCGTCGGTGCTGACTGCGTATGAACCGCTGGTGATGGTCTGGGCCACGGGCGACGGCTCAGAGCCGAAAGACGAATCGACGATATCGATGGTGCCACCGGTGATGCCGCCGGATCCATTGGCCGAGATACTACCGGCAATCGCTGCAAAGCCACCGAGTCCGTCTTCGCCCGACGATGAAAAGACGTAGGTGCCACTGAGGCTGCTATTCCCAAACCCGACAGGATTGGAGGGCGCGGAGTTGTTATTCGACCCGCAAGCAACCAAGAGAACAACAAGGCCAATGGCAGAGACAAGGGTAAGCACACGTCGGACAGGCTGGGTAGACGCAAGGGGATTCATGGATGCTCCTGGTATTTTGATTATTAAGATGCGCTAACCCGGATTGCGGCGAAAAGTTGCGCTGAAAAAATTGGCAGCCCGTAGCCCGTAGCTCTCCTCCCTACAAAAACTCCACAAACGAGTCCGTCACCTCCGCCCCCGCATTGTTCGCAATCCGCGTCGCCGCCCGCTCCACCAGCTTCATCAGCCCATCCAGGTAGTCGCGAGAATCCGAGACACTGACCACTCCAATCGTCGCCTGGTTCCACAGCGGACTCGGCTCCAGTTCCGCCACCGCCACATTGAACGACGATCGCAGCCGGTCCTTTAGGCTCCGCGTCACCTGCCGCTTGTCTTTCAGCGATTGCGCCATTTCCATCCGTAGTTCGAGTGTAAGAAAGGCAATCATCCGGAAGCCGCCGCCGTGCGCATCAGCCATTCTAACTCCTTGCAACCAAACCGCTTGTCCGCCCTGCCCCAACCCTTCAAATTTCCCGCGCCTTTTCCCGTACGATTGTGCTACACTAGAACTCGCTAAAGACTCACAGTGAGTTGAAGGTCGGTACCGCCAACCAGCGCCACCCCCTCTACAAGCAGCGAATCTTCTCAGCACATTTCAATTAAGAAACAAGAATAGGAACAGACGTTTTCGTGCATTTCTCCGCGATTCAAGCTGGCGGCTTCAAGAGCCTGCAAGAAGGCCAAACCGTGCAGTTCGACGTGACCAAGGGCCCCAAAGGCTGGCAAGCGGAGAACGTTACCGCTGTCTAAGGTAACGCCACCGATCGTCTGAAAAAACGATCTCTGTGTATCAACAAAGTGCCCGAGATTTCCAAAAGAATCCCGGGCATTTTTGCGTCCGTCCCTATCCATTCCGAGCGGACAACTCCTGCCCTCTTCTAACTCTCGAGGGTGCTCCGTCCGAGCTCCGCTTGGGCGGGTCCTTTGACCTCCGCAACATCGTTCAATCTTCCCGCATCACGCTAACCGTGACCCAATGCAAAATCCGTTGACTTAAGACTCGTCGAGCGCGACGATAAATTCTGGGATTGGGGCAGTTTGGCCCAAAAAATATTTTCCCTGCTCTTTGACAACTTGAGGCGTTGAGCGGGCGTGAGCGAAGCCGGGGTCCCCGACACGCGCTCCTTTCGCGTGACAGGGTTGGAGAACCGGGAGCCTGCTGCCGAAACCGTGAGCGCAGCGAAGGATTTATTAACTCTTTATTCCGCAATATTTTACGCATAAGCCCTTTAAAATCAAAGATCTGGCGTGGGTGATTCTCCTAAATCTGTGATTCTAAAAGATCGAAGAACAAAAAAAATCGCAACGACGACGCCAAGCGGGCAGAATGAGCCGCCGATGCACCGGCAGCCGTTTCTGACAGCCGACAACTGAGACCTGCCCTCCTAACTCCTTATTTCAGAATACTTTACGAGTAAGTCCTTATTTATGAATACTTTGTGGGGGGGGGGGGGGGGGGGGGGG
>JBEKPH010000010.1:0-127411 GCA_049520915.1 Terriglobales bacterium | reverse complement strand
CGGTGGAAGAGCAAACCTTCGCGCAAGGGAACCGGTTTCGAGCAGCCGCTGCAGCCGCACCAGCATTGGCATATCGACATTTCCTACATCAACCTGTGCGGCACCTTCTATTACTTGTGCAGTGTTCTGGATGGGTTCAGTCGTTTCCTCGTTCATTGGGATTTGCGCGAGTCGATGCGGGAAGCGGATGTCGAAGTAATTCTCGAACGCGCTAAGGAAAAGTACCCGGAGGCAAGGCCGCGAATCATCTCCGACAATGGTCCACAGTTCATTGCTCGCGACTTCAAGGAGTTCATTCGCATCTCGGGCATGACGCACGTCCGAACCTCCCCTTACTATCCACAGTCGAACGGCAAGATCGAACGCTGGCACAAATCGCTGAAAAGCGAATGCATTCGACCGGGAACGCCGCTGTCGCTGGAAGATGCGCGGCGTCTGGTCGAGGCCTACGTCGAGCATTACAACAACGTCCGCCTGAACAGTGCCACCGGCTACATCACGCCGAAGGACATGCTGGCAGGGTGCCAGCAGGAGATCCACGCGGACCGCGACCGCAAGCTGGAAGCCGCAAGACAGCAACGCCAGAGCCGCCGCCAGCAAGCCGCGTGAAGAGCAAGCGACCAGATGCCGCGATGTCGGACAGCCGTTGAAGTGGAGCGTTTCCGGGGTCGCCGACCACTCGCCAAGCGCCGCGCTCATTCCGTGGTTGTGAGTGCTATGGATGTTTCAACAATTGCCAAAGTTCGCCCTATTTCTGGCGGCCATTGTGCCTCACTGATGCGCCAGCCTGAAGTTAAATCGTAGCTGAGTCTCAACTGCCACAGGCTGACCTGACGAATTGTAGGGTCTGTACTCCCACTGTTTAACTGCCGTGATAGCCGCTGGGATTAGCTCTGTCGGTCCAGAAATCGGATTGACTTCAACGACGTGTCCACACTCGTCGATGATGGCATCTACAACAACTACGCCTTCTATCTTGCTTTGCTTCGCGGAATCGGGATAGATGGGCTGGACTCGGTGAATTAGCAATCCGAGCATTACTCCCGGCGGAACCTGCACTCTCTTGAGAGGGTCGGATGGTGCGGCTTTACATGGCAGCGAAGTTGCGCTGGATTCTGGAACGATCGTGCCACGAAGGTATGAGTCATAGGGTGGCTCTAAGAAACCGACCACGACAATCGCCCCATCTGCAAACTGGTTCCTCCAAACTGCCGCAAGCACCCCATCACGTTCCCATCGCATCTCCTGAAGCACTGGCCAACCAGCACGTGCGACATAGTCCTTCTGCCCCGGTGCGCCGAACCGCCGCGACATGTCCGCGACTGCATCATCGTATGAAGAATCCACTGTCAAATTAAAGGCACTGAGTCGCCCCGAACTGAACAGCGCCGAACCTTTACCTAGCTCCGAAGCAAGTCTAGCTCCCACACTTGATTGTTCGCCTCTAAGGGCCGCCATCATCTGGCGACAACCTTGTACGTCGAGTACGGAGAAGTCCTTCTTGCTGAGAGTAAAAACTCCGCCATTCTTGTCCACGTTCTCTTTTTCCTGCACCTTCTCCTTGACGCTGGGGTCGTCGAGAAGCGTTTTGCAGTAATCCTTGGCTAGCTGCTTGGATTGGGCCACTCTCGCCGTCGAAGCGAAGACATCAGCTGGTTCTCCCAGTGTGTGGCCGCCGAACCTCAAGTCTGGCGCGGGAGACTGGGCTAATAGGCTGAGTGGCATCAGGGTGAACAGGGCCAGCAGTCTTTTCGCCATGGCTTTCACGCTCTCACCTCTTCGGGGGAGATTCTAACCTACTTGTCGGGCTCAATGGAACGTTAACAGGCATTACACTCACGATTCGGGCCTGGCCGGTCTGGGTTCTGGCGGAGCCACGGGCAAACCGGATGTTCGAAACGGCAGGTCGTTGCGGAGCTACAATGATCTTGCCGGGCGAAACGGAAGCGGACACTGCGGGGACGCAACCATGCCGAGGGATATCCCGGTGGGCTCATCGAGACGATGAACGTGGGCGCGAGGATTCGTTCTTGCGCCGCCCAACCTCCATCGGATCGAAAGACCCCTATGCCTTGAAAATCCCCGCCCGAAGGGCGGAATACTCACTAACGGAGAACGTCGCTTCTCCATTTCAGGCTGAACCAAAATCGCGATTTCGCTAACTGACCCCAGACGAATGGGCCGGGGGCGTGTAGTAGAGCTTCGCAGCGTAGACTCGATTAATCGTCCCTCTGGGACTTGATCTTTGCTTCGACGGAATCCCAGCACTGAAGCGCTGGGCTATTTTCGGACGTCCCTATGGGACTCTTATTGCTGGCGGCTTCTCCGGAACTCGGCTGTGTTTTTCGGGGCTATTCCTCTGGAACTCGATTGGTCGGTGCTTGCTTAGTCGCGAGTGAGAATTACTTCAACTACTTTGCCGGCGGGGACGGTAAGGCTGCCGGTGAGATCGCCTTTGTGGGCGTGGAGTTGGATGGGCTGCCCTTTTCCGGCGTGGGCGGGGAGGGAGAAATCTCCCTTGGCATCGCTTAGGGTTTTGTCGGGATAGCCATCCACGGTGACGGTTGCACCTGCAATCGCGACGAGATCTTCGTCGACCACTACGCCGCGGACGGTCGCAGAGGTGTCGGCGACGAGTTGGATGGTTAGCGTGGGATTGTAGTCGGAATCGAGAACGATGGAATTACTTCCCTTCAGAAACTCGTCTTTCACGGCGGCGGTGAAGACGATCTTGCCGTCGGCGGGACGGGCTTGCTGGGGAACGTCGAGTTCCCATCCGCCGGCGACCATTTTGATTTCTCCGCCATTGGAAGATTTCAGTTGGGCGACGTCGGCCAGGGACTGGTCGGGCCGCAGCAGGATGAGTTGCACGTGGTAGACGCCCCGGGCTTGCAGAGTTTTCGCGGCGAAATAGGGAGTGACTCCTACAAGAATGATAAGGACGGCCGCAAAAGAGGCGGAGATCGGTTTCTTGGTGCGAAGCAGGTAGGCGAAGACGCACGCCGCGATGACGAACGCGGCCATCGCGATCTGCCAGGGATGGCCGATGTGGGCCGCGAGTTTGAGGAGGGCGGCGCGCTGGTCGGCTAAGGAATCGTTTCCCATGACTTCAGTAAAACGCGGGTGGGGATGAGGCGCAAGTTACGGGAGGGGGAGTTCGGGAAACCGGAGAGTACGTTGGGGGCTTGATTTTGTTTTGAGGCGTGGGATTTGTTTCGGGCGGAAGATGCGGGATGAAGTGGTTGGGGAAAAAGTCATTGAGGGCGCTAGGGCCGTGCCACGGGGGCTAAAGCCCCATTTGAATTCGCCGCTTACGCGGCCCTGAAGGGCCGCTCTTCCACGGTGGCGCGCACGTTTTTCGTGGTGGCATATTTTCCGCGGTGGCACGTTTTCCGTGGTGGTGCGCACATTTTCGCGAGATGGGGAGCGGCTTGGCGGCACGACTAAAGTCGTGCCCTTCCCAAGGAGCTGATTGTTGAGCGGTTGGGATTACTGTTGGGTGCTTAGGGTGATGGGCTTCTGGGCGGCGGAGGGTGCGAGGCCGGAGGCTCCGGCTACGAAGAAGTTGTGGTCGTAGAGGTTGCGGTACATGCGTCCGGCAATTTCGGCGGCTTTGGGGCCGAAGGTCGGGCGTCCACCTTGCAGGAAGACGACGGTGACGATGCGTCCTATGTCGGTGTTGGCGTAGGAAGCGAACCAGCCAAAGCGCGTGCCAGCGTGAGAACAGGTTCCGGTCTTGCCTAAGATCGACTCCTCGTTAAAGTTCAAACGCAGACTGCGCGCCGTGCCGTAGGCGACCGCTCCCGCCATGCCGTCGGACATTTCGGGGATGACGGGTTCGATATCAAGATGACGCTTCACACGAGGCTGGAAGTTGGCAACGGCTTCGGGGTTGGTGGGATGCTGGAGGTAGTAGAGAGTTCCTCCGTTGGAAATCGCGGTGACCAGGGCGCCGAGTTGCAGAGGGGTCATGGAGATGCCCTCGCCGAAGGAGCACATTTTGCTGACGCCGCCGAGTTTCGAAGAAATTTCTGTCTCGGGATAGGTGCCAAGTTGCTCGCCCGGAATGTGGTATCCGGCAAGTTCGCCCAAGCCGAACTGGTGCGCGTAGTACTGAACTTTTTCGAAACCTAGTTTGCGTCCGACCGCTTCGAAGTAGGCGTTGTTGGAGTGAGCCAGCGCCTCCGTGAGATTCATGCGGCTGCGGCTGCCGAGCGAAACCTGCGTTTGTTTGTCGATGACGCCCTCGCTGAGAGCGGCGAGAGCAACAGAAAGTTTAATGGTGGAGCAAGGCTGCGCGCCGCTCGAAAGGGCAAGACGCTGATTGACCATGGCGAGAATGCGTCCGCTGGTGGGCTCGATCGCGACCACAGTACCGTTCATGTTGCCTAAAGCATCAATGGCGGCCTGACGAACGACGGGGTCTTCGCCGGCAGTCTCATCGCCTTCGGTGATATCGGAGGCGAAGGAACTGGTGGAGAAGCGCTCGTAATAGCGATGATGACGAGGAGCAGTGGCAGAGACTCGGGTGGTGGCAGCGGGATGTGAGGCAACGGCGTGTTGCGAGCGGGGAGCACGGCTGCGGGCGAGAGTGTGCATGCGCTTCCGGGCGTGCTGCGTTTCTGTGACCCCGCGAGACTTTTTGTGCGGCGCAAGTGCGGGAGGATTCACGCTGGCCGCGATAGCAAGCGCCTCCAACATCAAAGCCAAACCTAAGAAGAACGCGAGACGAAGAAAACAGGCCTTAAACTTCACTGGACCATCCCCGGAAATAACTAGCCAATCGGATCCCTAATTTAACTGTCGGCTTAGTGAGTAAGATGCAAGAGACTCGCCAAATCCACACGGTTCGGGAGTGTTTCGTGCAACTATCCGATAGTAGGCGATTTACGGTTTTTATTGCAACGTCAAACTACGAATGTGGCGAATCGGAATCTTGACGGTAACTAGCTGAATAAGCGGCTTTTAAGGAAATTCCGGAAGAAGGACACGAACGTTAGTAATCGATTTGTTGTTACTGGTTCGAGAAGAGAATGTGCAGGGTTTTGCGCAGGGGAAACGCGAGCGAATGCCGCGGGATGGGCGCACAGGCCGGGGTAAATTCATGTCGGCGGATGCAGCGTCGTAGACAGCGGTCCGCTCAACTGTCTTAGGCGGCGTGCGGTAGAATCCTCACGACCGCACTGTGGGTGCGGATCATTCTAGTGAGGTCTGCACTTGCGCACATCGCTGGTCGTGGTGTCTTCCGCCTTATCTCTTTTTGTACCCATGTTTTTTGCACCCATGTTGGCGCATGCCGCCGAAAAAACGCTCGAGCAGCGGCGCGCTGAATTGAACCGCTTACTCGCCGACGAATGGGAATACACGCTGCGCACGCAGCCGGAACTGGCAACGCAGGTTGGGGACAATCGTTATAACGACCGGCTGAGCGACTTTTCGGACAAGGCGATCGCGGACGATATCGCGCATACGCGGGAGTCGCTGGCGAAGTTCGAGGCGATCGACGTCGCGGGATTTCCCGAGCAGGAGAAGTTCAATCACGCGCTGATGGTGCGCAGCCTGCGGGAAGGGCTGGACTCGGTGCGCTTCAAAGATTGGGAGATGCCGGCGACGCAATTTGGGGGGATTCACTTAGGGTACGCGTCGCTCGGGTCGGACTCTCCGTTTCGCAATCGAAAAGATTACGAAGATTATCTTTCGCGACTGCACCAACTCCCGCGCGTGCTAGATGAGGCGATGGGGCACATGCGCGATGGATTGCGCGATCATCTGATGCCGCCGAAATATTTGTTGGAGAAAGTTTCGGACCAGGCGCAAGGGATCGCGGATGACACGCTGGAGAAGAGTCCGTTTACCGAGCCGCTGCGGAAGTTTCCGGAGTCGATTTCGGAGGCGGAGCGGAAACAGCTGCGGGAGCGGATTGAAGCGGCGGTGAAGAACGAGGTCGCTCCGGAGTATGCGAAGTTCGCGAAGTTTGTGAGGGAGGAGTACGCTCCGCACGGGCGGCTCGATCCGGGAGTGTGGGCGCTGCCGGATGGAGAGGCGCGCTACGCTTTCGCGGTAAGGCATCAGACGACGACGGAGACTCCTGCGGCGGAGATTCATGAGTTGGGGGTGAAGAGCGTCGCGGAAATTGAAACGCAGATGCTCGGGATCGCCAAGGCGCAGGGCTTCAGCGATCTGAAATCGTTCAACGATCACATACGGGCGGATGCCAAGCTGCGCGCCACTTCTGGGCAGCAGATTTTTGATCTCTATTCGCATTATCGGGACCAGATGTATGGCAAGCTTCCGGAATTATTTGGGCGGCTGCCGAAAAATAAACTGGAAGTGGTGAAGATGGAAGAATTCCGGCAGGCGTCGGCTCCTCCGGCGGACTATTCGATTGGGGCGGGGGACGGGTCGCGGCCGGGGCGCATTAACGTCAACGAATATGCGCCGGAGAAGCGGTCGTTGCTGAACGTGGAGGCGATTGCGTATCACGAGGGCGTGCCGGGGCATCATTTGCAATTTTCGATTGCGCAGGAGTTGACGGGGCTTCCGCCATTCCGCAAGTTCAATCTCGATTTGAATGCGTACACCGAGGGGTGGGCGTTTTATTCGGAGCGGCTGGGGAAGGAAGTTGGGTTTTATCAGGATCCGTATAGCGATTACGGGCGGCTGCAGAATGAAATCTGGCGCGCGGTGCGGTGGGTGGTGGATACGGGAGTGCACTCGCAGCACTGGACGCGGCAGCAGATGGTCGACTACTTCCATGCGCACACGGTGATGGACGACGAAAACATTAATACGGAAGTGGATCGCTACATCGCGTGGCCGGCGCAGGCGCTGTCTTACAAGATGGGGCAGATGAAGATTCTCGAATTGCGGGCGCGGGCGCAGAAGGAGCTTGGAGCCAAGTTCGACATTCGGGCGTTTCATGATGCTGTGCTCGATCAGGGGCCGCTGCCGCTGGATCTGCTTGAGGTCAAGATTAATGGGTGGATTGCGGCGCAGAAGTGATGCAGCATTGGTGCATCTTGCGTGTCCGTTGTGATGACTTAAGAAACTGCGGGTGTTGGAAGAAATTCACGGGAGAACAACTGGGATGAAGTGCGTTCGGATGAGGGCCGGGATCGTGGTGGCGCTCGCGGTGTGGATGGGAGTCGGGACGGGGCTGGTTTCCGCGCAGGATGCGCAACATAAGAGTGCTGGCTCGTCGGAGCAGAAAACCATCGCACAGAAAACTGCGGGGATGACCAAGCTGGCGGGCTTCTTCAACTGTTACTGGGACGCGCACGAGGGGAAGTTGTGGCTGCAGATTGATAAGTGGGACACTTCGTTTCTTTATTACGAGACGCTGCCGGAGGGGGTGGGATCGAATGATATTGGGCTCGATCGCGGACAGCCGGGGAAGACGAATGTGGTCCATTTTGAGCGGACGGGACCGCGGGTGCTGCTGGTTGCGGAGAATGAGCAGTATCGCGCAATCACGGACGATCTGGAGCAGCAGGCGGCGGTGAAGCAGGCGTTCGCGCAGTCGGTGTTGTGGGGATTCGAGGTCGCGGCGGAGGATGGAGAGTCGGCGCTAGTCGACGCTACGCCATTTTTCCTGAGCGATGTGCATGAGGTTGCTGCGAGGTTGGCGGCGGCAAAACAAGGGACGTATCACGTCGATGCGTCGCGCTCGGCGATTTATTTGCCGCGTACGAAAAGTTTTCCCGAAAACACGGATGTGGAATCGACGCTGACGCTGGTTGGAGATAGTCCGGGGCGGTGGGTGGAACAGGTGACGCCGGAGCCGCACGCGATTACGGTCCATGAACATTTTTCTTTTATTCAAGCGCCGGCGGGGGGATTTCGGTTGAGGGCTTATGATCCGAGGTCGAGTTTCTTTGGGATCAGCTTCATGGATTTTGCGACGCCGGTGGATCAACCGATTGTGAAGCGGTATATCGCGCATCACCGGCTGACGAAGAAGGATCCGGCGGCGGGGAATGGTGAGGCGGTCACGCCGATTACTTATTACGTGGACCGGGCGATTCCGGAGCCGATTCGGTCGGCGGTGGTGGAGGGCGCGAGTTGGTGGAACCAAGCGTTCACGGCGGCGGGATACAGGGACGCGTTCCAGGTGAAGGTGTTGCCGGAGGGCGTGGATGCGATGGACGTGCGCTACAACGTTATCGAGTGGGTGCCGCGCGCGACGAGAGGATGGGCGTATGGGAGCGCGATTGCCGATCCGCGGACGGGAGAAATTATTAATGGGCACGTGAATCTGGACGCGCTGCGGATCCGGCAGGTTTTTCTGATCGCACAGGGATTGCTGGATCCGTTTGGGAATGATCCGACGGCGCTGAAGAAAGCGAACGAGATGGCGCTGGCACGGATTCGGCAACTGGCGGCGTACGAAACGGGACACACGCTGGGGCTGATGCACAACTATGATGCGAGCATTGTGGAGCGGAGTTCGGTGATGGATTATCCGCCGCCGACGATTACTGTGGGTGCCGACGGACGGCCGGATGTGTCGAATGCTTACGCGGTTGGGATCGGGGAGTGGGACAAGGTTTCGATTGCTTATGGGTACAGCGATCTTTCGCAAAATCTGTCGCAAGTCGGGAACGAGACGGCGGCGCTCGACAAGATTCTGGACGATGCGTTCGGGCGAGGACTGCTGTTTTTGACGGATCAGGATGCTCGGCCGCTGGGGTCGGCGAGTCCTGTGGCGCACTTGTGGGATACGGGCAACAACGATCTCGATGGGCTGAAAACGGTGATGGCGGTGCGGGCGGCAGCGTTGAAGTATCTGTCGGAGGCGGCGATTCCAGAGCACACGCCGATGGCAACGCTCGAGGACGTGCTGGTTCCGATGTATCTGTATCACCGGTATCAGGTGACGGCGGTCGCGAAATCGATTGGAGGACTGGACTACTCGTTTAATCTGCGACCAAGCAATCTGCGGGCGAGTGATGGTGATACGGCGGGCGATGGCCGCGAAAAAGACAAGGCTCCGAAGATTGTGCCGGCGGCCCAGCAGCGTGCGGCGATACGCGGCGTTCTCGATACGCTCGCGCCGGAGGTGCTGGCGGTGCCGCTGCCGTTGCTGAAGATGATTCCGCCGAGGCCACCGGACTATACCGCAGGACGGGAGAATTATTCGCGGCGGACTTCGCCGGCGTTCGATGCGCTGGCTCCGGCGGAGGCCGCGGCGGAGATTGTGACGAACGTCTTATTGCAGCCGGAACGGGCGCAGCGACTGATAGAGTATCACGCGCTGGAGGCGGGGAATCCCAGCTTCGACGAATTGTTGAACGATTTGGTCGGGGCCACGTGGAAGAGGGTGGCGACGGTCGAGAACAGCAAGAATGATTACTACGCGGCGATTCAACGGGCGGTGAATGCCGTCGTTTTGAACCATCTCATTACGCTTGCGTCGGATGAACATGCGTCGGCGCAGGTGCGGGCTACTGCTTCTTTGAAGCTCGATGAGCTTAAGAAGTGGATGATGGCGCAATCGTCATCGGCAAAAGACGAAGGCGCGCGGGCGCAGTTTTTCTTCGGCGCGAGCCAGATCGAGCGGTTTGAGAAGAATCCCGCGGAGATCCATGTGACGGCGACGGCGGCGTTGCCGGATGGCGATCCGATCGGGAGTGATGAGTGGGAGTGAGATTCGAGCGAGTCAACTACGCCCCCGGCCCGCGGGTCTCGGGCTAGTTACCGCAATGGGGATGTTTCAACAATCTGCCAATTCCCAGTCGAGTACTATGGTGTAGTTGTTCGGGTTCGATGGGAATTCCGAGTTACCACAGGGAGGGCGGTGCATGTCAAAGGCGGCGTATCTGGCCATTTTCTTGTTCCTCAGCATCTCTTTGCTCTTTGCAGAAAACACGAGGTTCGAGGATGTCAAGATTCGCCGGCACAAGAGCGCGGAACAGCGGGAACTGGTGGATAAGGCCGGCGTACTCGGCTTTGAAGATGACAGTCAGAAACTGACATTTCATAGTGCTGCTGGCGATCAGTTTGCCATTCCGTATTCCGACATCACCAAAGTTGTCTTCGACAGAGATACGCGCGGATCCGCGACGATGGCGAGCATTCATCTACATGATCGCTGGCTCTACCTGGAGTACCGTCAAGGGGATCATTCGGAGAAGGTTCTGCTGATCGTGCCGAAGGCCACTTACGATAAGGCAATCGCCAAAAACCAAAGTCTTTTTGGCGACCGCGTGACGATTACGAATTATCCCGAAAAGGGGAAGTCGGACGGTGACATCGACAAGAGCCGTATCCCGGATTGGAAGGCCAAGTATTCGGTCAAACTTGAGCGGACGGCTCATCCAATACCTGAGGTGAAGGCAGACAAGGCGACTATTGTAGTCGTCTGTCCCCCGCTGGCCGCGCGCGACACCGGATTTTGGGGCGAATTCAAACTGCATGCCAATGGCAAGGTCATCGCCGTAAACGAGATGGGTACGTATAGCATCGCCTACGTCGATCCGGGAAAATATTCGCTCATTTCACAGTCCGACGATGCGAACGGATTTGAGATGGACCTCGAAGCGGGCAAGACCTATTACTTCATCCAGGAAACAGTCATAGGAGCCGGCTTAATGAGAATCCACACCATGCTATCCCGCAACAGCCCCGAAGTCGTAATGTACCTTGCGGACGGCGCTTACCTCTCCGATTGGAAGCGGAAGAAATAGGGTTTCAGTCGCGAGCCTATTACCCACTTCTTAGCCCAAAGACGCTCCTTCCCGCACTACTCCAGATTGACGAAACCAAGGCGATTTCCCTTACGGTTACGGCCCACTAGGACACCGCCGGCTGCGGGGAAAGGCCCCTTCTCGAAAGCGCGAGAAGGGGCGCACCCTCAGTTGTTCTGTGTCGGCAAGGAACAAAGCGGGTTCTATTCGGCGGAGAAGTGGCCCACCCGCCGCGTCTGCCTCATACTTACCCTAAGGCGACGAGACCGCTGGAATAAAAGTTTAGCTTCCCTCAGGCGCTAGAAGCGCCACACGGTTTTACGGATTTGCGGCCCGAGTGGAACTCGGGCCCTTCCCAAGAACGAGTGGATTTACGGTTACTTTGGCAGGCGGGGCGCGAGGGCGTAATAGAGTTGGACCAGCACGATGAAGGCGATGCTGCATCGCGTGCTGACGATACAGAGGAGGGCCCCGAGGGCATAGAGCGCCTGCGCTATTTCGATGCGGCGGCAGACGGCGGCGGGAACGTCGGGGCCGATGTCGTCTTTGACCAGTCCTGATTTCGTGGCGCATCCCCAACTGAGGTATAAGGCGGCGCCGAGGCAGAGAATATTCAGCCAGTAAGCGAGGAGCGCGATGCGATAGGCGATGAACTCCGCCAGCAGAGCGGTTGAGAACGGGATGACGGTGACGAAGAATAGAAATCCGATGTGAATCCAAGACAGTCGGATGTTGGAAGCGGAAAGGTGGTTGAGTTGAGTTTGCTGGCCGACCCAGAAGATTCCCAGGGTCATGAAACTCATCAGGTACATGATGAGGCGCGGGGCGAGCGCCGCTAGAGCGTGCCAGAGATCGCGCTCGTTGTGAACGGCGTCCAAAGCGGGCACGCGCAGATCGAGGACCAGCACGGTCATGGCGAAGGCGAAAATGCCATCGCTGAGAGCAGCCAGCCGCTCGACGCTTTGTCCGGCGATGCGGTTGTAGCTGCTATTCATGATCTGTTGCGCGGTGATTTCGTTTGCGATCGGGTTACATGACCTCGCTGCGCTTGCGCAGGAAGGCGGGGACATCGAGATCCTCGGCTTGATAGGTGGGCGCGGGAGAGCGCATGGCTTCGAGCGAAATCACCTCGGCGGCGTGCGGCATGTTGACCGGCTCCTGAAAGGCAGCGGGCGTGGAACGTTCGGGCTCGAAGCTCGGCTCAGGCTCGAAGATCGGCTCTGGTTCGGCTACGGGCTCGGGCTCGCGAAAATGATTGCGTGAGGCGTGACGCGAAATGTCGCGCGACAGGATGACTGGATCGAAGTTCTCCTGGTGGCGGGGGCGACGCATCTCCGATTCTTTGAAGCCGGTTGCGATCACCGTGATCTTGACGGAGTCTTTCATCTTCTCGTCGAGGACGGCGCCAAAAATGATGTTGGCGTCTTCGTGAGCCGCGCCTTGAATGATGGTGCAAGCCTGTTGCACTTCGGCCAGTTTGAGGGAGTTCGACCCGGTGATGTTGATGAGAATGCCGCGGGCGCCATCGATCGCTCCGGCTTCGAGTAGCGGTGAGGCAATGGCGCGTTGCGCGGCCTCGACGGTGCGGTGCTCTCCGGCGGCGGTCGCGGTGCCCATGACGGCGTAACCCATTCCGGCCATGATCGCCTTCACGTCGGCGAAGTCGCGGTTGATGATTCCGGGAATGGTGATGATGTCGGAGATTCCCTGCACGCCCTGGCGCAGAATGTCGTCGGCGATGCGGAAGGACTCGAAGAAGCCGGCATTCTCGGCCACGGCGAGCAACTTTTCGTTCGGGATGACGATGGTGGTGTCGACGGATTCCATCAACTCGGAGATGCCGCGCTCGGCCTGCTGCATGCGGCGCTTGCCTTCGAAGGCAAAGGGCTTGGTAACGACGGCAACGGTAAGAGCACCCATTTCGCTGGCGAGCGAGGCGATGATGGGAGCGGCGCCGGTGCCCGTTCCGCCGCCGAGTCCGGCGGTGACGAAGATCATGTCCGCGCCTTCCATGGCTTCGATGAGCTTGTCGGAATCTTCGAGGGCGGCCTTGCGTCCGATCTCGGGATTCGCGCCCGCGCCGAGGCCATTCGTCAACTTGACGCCTAGCTGGATCTTGGTGGCCGCGCGCGACATGCGGAGGGCCTGCAGATCGGTGTTCGCGACGATGAATTCGATGTGTTCCATCCCCGAATCGATCATGCGGTTGACGGCGTTGTTACCGCCGCCACCGACTCCGATGACCTTGATGCGAGCGTCGTTGCGAGCTTCTTCGTTGAAACAGATGCGCAGTCCGTTGTCTTCCATAGGCACCTCGTAAGATCAGCTGTCAGCCGTCAGCCATCAGCCGTCAGGTAAAGCAAGAGCAAAAACCTTTGGCTGTCAGCTTTCAGCTGTCAGCCTTCAGCAAAAACAAAAGCAAAAACGAAAAACCAAAAACAAAACCTTATGCACCTTTTCTTGCGAAGAGGGCTTTCATGCGCGTGCCGAAACCCGGCTCTTGTAATCCTCGGGCTAGGCGGGCGCGATGGCCGTAATAGACCATGCCCAGGACCGTCGCAAACTCAGGCTCCGACATGAAACTTGGCATACGAGCCATGGGAGTCGGCCAGGCCAAGCGCGAGGCTTTTCGGAGAACCGATTCGGCCACATCCAAGATGCCGGGGAGTCGCGAGGCGCCGCCGCTCAGTACCAGACCGGCGATGCAGTGCTCTAGAACGCCGGCGTGGCGCAGGTTTTCGCGGAGCAATTCGAAAAGCTCACGAGCGCGCGGCTCCAAAATTTCGCCCGCCATGCGCTGCGACATCATGCGGGAGGGACGATCTCCCACGGAAGGGACTTCGACTTCGTTGCCTTCGGGAATGAGCGTGGGCACGGCGTTGCCGAAATTTTTCTTCAAGGTTTCGGCAGCCGCGAGGCCGGTGCACATACCAACCGAGAGATCGCTGGTGAAGTGATCGCCGCCGATGGGAATGACTGCGGTGTGGGCGATGGCTCCCTGCTGAAAGACGATCAGATCGCAGGATCCCGCGCCGAGATCGACGAGGCAGACGCCCAGTTCGCGTTCGTCCGGGCGGAGGACGGAGTCGGCACAGGCGAGGGGCTCAAAAATCGTATCGTCGACGTGGACTCCGGCGCGATTGACGGCCGTGACCGAATTTTGCGTTGCACTCGATGAGGCGGTGACGATGTGGACGCGTACTTCGAGGCGCGTGGCCATCATGCCGGTGGGGTCCTGCACGCCGGGCTGATCGTCGAGGATGAACTCCTGCGGAAGCAGGTGGAGGATTTCGCGATCGCCGGGCAGTGGGACGGTGCGCGCCTTATCGACAGCTTGACGAATTTCGTCGCGGCCAATCTCTCGCGCGCGGGTGAAGACGATGCCACCGTGGCTGTTCATGCCGCGAATGTGCGCGCCCGCGATTCCAATCAAGGCGTGTTCAATGGGAATGCCTGCCACGTCTTCCGCGTGCTCGACTGCTTTCTGAATGCAGCTGACGGCCTTATCGAGTTCGGTAATCACGCCCTTGCGGAGGCCGCGCGATTCGCTGATGCCGTGGCCGCGATAGCGCAGTCCGTTCTCTGTGATTTCGGCCACGAGCACGGAAGTCTTGGCGCTTCCTACGTCGATGGCGGTAATGAAATTGGGCTCGTGATTCGGCATGATAAATGGCCGCTAGTTCTGCGGAGTCTCCTTGGTGATTCCAGCGCTCGGCTTTTTTGATCCGGTGGATACGACGACGGGCGGCGCTACGGCGGGGCTCGAGTGTTGCGCGGCGGTGTTCTTTACGACAACGACCGACGGCGTGTTGCGATTGGGTTGACTGGCGGCGACTGGCTTCGGTGTTGTTTGCTTGAGCGGCGGCGATTGCTTCGCCGAAATCGGATGCGCGGATGCTTGCGACTTTGTGGGAAGAAGCTTCGCTGGCTGTCCGGACTTAGCTGCGGTCTTCTTGAGTGCGGCAGGTTTAGCCGCGGGCTTCTTGCTGGCTGCCGTTTTTGCGGGAATCGGTTTACCTACGACATGTGCGGCAGCGGCTTTGGTCGAAGCTTTCGGCTTTCCTTTTGCTGGAACCGGGGTGCCGGGGCGCGTGACGTATTTTTCGTAGTTGACGATGGCGGCGGTTTTCACTCCGGCAGCGACCGCGGCCTTGGCGGCTGCGGGAGTGAGCGCTGGCTGGCGGGGCACGCCGTCCAGATCGGGATTCACAATGATCTGCCCGTCGTAGCGGAGATCGACCGATTCCAATTTGTCAAACTGCTGGCGCCATTGCTGGACGTGGGTGACGTAGGTTTTGTAGCGCTGCAGAAAGCTTCCGGAGCCAAGATGGACGAGCACATCTCCGTTGGAGTCGGCGGCGATGACCTTTACGTCTTCGGGATCGCTGATGTCGACTTCGCTTAGTTCCTGGGAGTAGCGGGCTCCGCTGGCATCGAGATCACGAACCAGAGAGTTGTAGTTCTTCATGCGCGCGGCGCGAGTCGAGAGCGGCTCTCCGGCGTTCATGCCGGCGATCACAGGGAACGAATACTTGTGCTTGCCGCCGGGAGCGAGTTCCATCAGCGTTCCTCCGGCGTCGATGAGGGAGATGTGCGAGCCGATGCGGGCGAAGGCTACGGGAGTGCGTTCGTGGATCTCGATGCGGAGGCGGTTGGGAACGAAGCGCATCACGCTGGCGGATTCGACCCAGGGAATCTGTTCGAGCTGCTGCTTACGGAGCGCGAGGGGGACAAAGAAAATGTTGCGGCCGATGTCGCCGCCCATCACGTCCATGATCTGGGCGTGGGGAACGTGCGCGGCGCCCTCAACTTCGATCTGATCGCTGGAGTCGATGCGGAAGCGCCAGGAATGCTCTCCGTAGTCGTAGAGAGCGAAGGCGGCGGCACCGAGAATTGCGACGACCAGGAGCGCGAGGGCGACCCACTTCAGGCGATTGGCAGTTTTTTTCGGGAGGGTTCCTCGGCGGACGGAGACACGCTTTTGCCCGCGCAGGAAGGGAGATTCCTGCTCAGCTTCGAGGTCGACGAGCCGCGAGTCATCGAAAGCGTCCCTGTCGGGAGCTTCGTTGGGAAGAGGGTAGAGTTCTTCCTGAATCGCGGTAGAACTAGATTTCCGCGCCACTCTCTCGGGTCAATTGTCGACAGAAAACCGCTGAGCAAAGTTACTATAACCGCTTTTCGTGCTGGGAGACAGTGCGAAGTTGGTTCAAATGATGATCGACGACCATTTCACCGCCGAGACGCCGAGAACGCCGAGAAAATCTTTGGTAAATCTTTCGTAATTCCTGCTGCGGCTGGCGATCTCTATGTGGAAATCGAGGGTGAAGCAAAAGTTGGCGCGGAAAACTTAGAATGAGTCGTCGACTTCAACTTTGACGTCGTCGGAGAGATCGGTATCGTCGGAGACGACGACGCGCGTTCCTGTTTTCGGACATACGGCGGTCAGGCCAGGTACGTCGATTCCATGATTTCCGGTGGAGACGAGGTTCAGGTAACGTCCTCGGGCGCGGACTTGTTGGTCCATGGCGCGGCGCATCTCGCCTTGGGCGCGGAGCTCCTCAACCTGGGCGCGGACTTGGTCGCGGATTACCTCGCCTTGGGCGCGAGCCTGTTCGCGCATGGCCTCGGCCTGCGCGCGTGCGTCTTCGCGCATCAACTCGGCCTGAGCGCGGGCCGACGCGACTCCGTTCGTCGCTACTTCGACGTCGTTGTCGGTGATCTTGTGTTGAAGCGAGAACCTAGCAAGGGCCAATAGATGCTCCCCGTTGGTCGAGAGGCGACAGAGGGTGGCACCGGCGCGGTCGGCAACGCGGTGCAGGGCGACAAAGTTTCCCTGACGGTATTCGCTGTTCAAACCCAACGCCAGAACTCCTAGGGCGATCCAGTAGGCGGCTTTATTTGTGTCCATGGGGAGATTCCTCAACGTATTGTCTTGGACGAGGGTGCGGGAAAAAGGTCAACGAGCACGAAGAAAGTTGTTTTGTTGGGGTGGAGGAGTGGTTTGCGCGGAACGGTCGTGCTGATCTTCTTGCAGAGGTGCTGACAGACTCCGGTGCACGCCGCGTCGCGACCTCAGCGGCTAAAGCCGGCACTGAAAAGAAGGCGTTTATCGCAGCGGTAAACCGCTGCGCCACCCAAAATCAAAACCGAGCTGCGATGATCCGCTGCACCCCCAAGAGTAAGACCAAAACAGATTTTTTCAGCAAACTGCTATCGGAAAACCGCTAGAGAGCCAGTGGAAATTACGGGGTAACGGGGGTTTCCAGAGCTTTCAAGATCATGGGGGCGAGTTGGGAGACGCTTCCGGCGCCCAGTGTAAGAATCATGTCGCCGGGTTGGGCTAAGGCGGCGACGGAGTCGGCGGCCTCTTGGAACGAGGGGGCATAGTGGACATGAGGGTTGCCGGCGGCGCGAATGCGTCGGGCGAGGATTTCGGCGGTGATGCCCTCAATCGGCTTTTCGCTAGCGGGATAGATGTCGACGAGGCAGACGGTGTCGGCATCGGCAAATGCGGTGGCGAAGTCGTCCATGAGATCGCGGGTGCGGGTGAAGCGGTGGGGCTGGAAGAGGACGTGGACGCGGTGGAATCCGCACTGACGAGCGGCCGCGAGGGTGGCGCGAATTTCGGTGGGATGATGGCCGTAATCGTCGATGACGCTGACGCCGCCGGCTGACCCTTTGAATTGAAAACGGCGGTCGACGCCGCGAAAGCCATCGAGCGCGGCGCGGATTTTGTCGGGCGGAATATCGAGGGCGGTTCCGACGGCGATGGCGGCGGTGGCGTTCAGGACGTTGTGGAGTCCGGGAACGTGAAGTGTGAAGGAGCCGAGGTTCTTGTCTTTGTAGGTCACTTCAAAACGGGATAACGGGCCATTTTGTTTTGCGGGGAGCGATTCGATGGCAGAGATCTGGAAATCGGAACCTTCGGTGGTTCCGTAGGTGGTTACGCGGCGATGGACGCGGGGAAAAAGTCGGCGCAGGACGGCATCGTCGTTACAGCCGACAACTACGCCATAGAAGGGGACGCGCTCCATGAATTCTAGGAACGTGCGGCGGACGTCGCGCATGTCGCGGTAGCAATCCATGTGCTCGCGGTCGAGATTGGTGACGACGGAGAGGATGGGAGAGAGTTTCAGGAACGAGCGGTCGCTCTCGTCGGCCTCGGCGACCAGGTAGTGCGACTTGCCGAGGCGAGCGTTGGAGCCGAGAGCGTCGACGCGACCTCCGACGACAACGGTGGGGTCGAGACCTCCGCCGGCGAGAACGGCCGCGACCATCGAAGTGGTTGTCGTCTTGCCATGCATGCCAGCGATGGCGATGCCGTACTTCAGCCGCATCAGTTCGGCCAGCATCTCGGCGCGCTGAATCACCGGGACATGGAGGCGGCGAGCCTCAACCACTTCGGGATTCTCGACAGCGATGGCGGAGCTGGTAACTACGACGTCCGCTCCGGGGACATTGGAGGCGGCGTGGCCTTCGAAGATTGTTGCGCCCAAGGCTGCGAGACGCTGGGTGACTGCCGAATTGCGGAGGTCGGAACCGGAAATTCCGTAGCCAAGATTGAGCAAGACTTCGGCGATGCCGCTCATGCCGATGCCGCCGATGCCTACGAAATGGATGCGCTGAATTTTGGCGAACATCGAGACTGATGATAGACGATTTCACCGCCGAGACGCCGAGAGCGCCGAGAAAAGCTCTAGCAGAGCGTTCGTAATTCTTGGCGAGTTTGGCGATCGTTGCTGACTTTGCGGTTCACGAATTCATTCCGGATTCGCGAGCTTTCTTACCATCTCTGCAATCTCTTCGACTGCCGTGGGATGCGCCAACGACTTTGCGGCGGCGGACATGCTGCGGAGACGCGGGGCATCACTCATCAGCGCCACGATGGTCTCCACTAGATAGGACGGGCCGAGGTTGGATTCTTCGACGACGATGGCGGCGTCGGCTCGCTCGAGGGCGCGGGCATTGACGTTCTGGTGATCGTCGGCGGCGGCGGGGAAGGGGACAAAGATCGCGGGGCGTCCGGCGGCGGTTATTTCGCCAACGGTGCTGGCTCCGGAACGGCAGACCAGAAGATCGGCGCGGCCGAAGGTTTCGGGCATATCGTCGATGAACTTGTGGACTTCTCCGGAGATTCCGGAGGCCTGGTAGGCGGCGAGGACGCGATCGTAGTCGCGTTGTCCGGTTTGATGAATGATGTGGATTCCGGGAATTTTCGCACGCAGTCCTGCGAGCGATTCGATCATGGCCTGATTGATGGCGCGCGCGCCTTGGCTGCCGCCGAAGACGAGGAGAGTTGGGGCTCCGCCGGTTTTCGGAGGGATCGAAAAGAAGGCGGGACGCACGGGGACTCCTGTCACGCGACAGTGCGGGAAATACTGGCAAGTCTCTTCAAAGTGGACGGCGGCGGCCGAAACCCAGCGGGCGATCATACGGTTGGCGAATCCGGGAACGACGTTCGGCTCGAAGGCCAGGGTGGGCAGACGACGCCGCAAGGCCGCAACCATGGCCGGACCTGAGGCGTAGCCGCCTACGCCAATCACGACTTCCGGATCGAAGGCGGTGATCATGCGGGAGGACGCGGCGATGGCGCGGGGTAGATCGAACATCGTCTTGAGGCGGGTGACAAGGCTGACGTTCTTCAGAGCGCCGACTTGAATCAGTTCCAAGGGAAAGCCGGCGGCGGGCACGAGGCGAGTCTCGATGCCGCGAGCTGTACCGATGAAGAGCACTTCGGCGCTGAATTGCTTTTTGAGTTGCTGAGCGATGGCGAGGGCGGGGATGACGTGTCCCCCGGTACCGCCGCCCGCGATGATTACGCGCATGGATTTGTTGGTCCCGAAAATACCCTAGCACGTGGGGCGGCTGTGGAGTGAGTGAGAGCGCGGGCTACGTTCGCTTTAGTCGGGAGTTCCCTTCTGACGCGCCCAGGCCCAATTTACAACTGCGGCGGTTACGGTGAGGCCGAGGATCACCGATTTGCTCAAGTCCACTTGCTTGGAGATCTGAGCGGCTACGCAGAGGGCGACGGCTATTGCGATGCCCAGCACCGCGAAGATCGGACCGCCGGGCAGCCGAAAGCTGTTTGCTGGCATCCGTTTTCGCCGCAAGGCCAGGAGTGCAGCGCAAACGACAGCGTAGTAGAAGAGGCGGGCTACGACCGATAGAGTCACATTCCAAGCAAAACTGCCGGCGATCGCCAGTCCCCAGACCGCCAACGCGTAAAAGACAATCGAGATCCACGGCGTATGGAAGCGGCGGCCTACCGCTCCGAAAAATTGCGGCAGGTCTCCCTGTTTGGCGAGGGCGAAGGTGACGCGCGGCATGGCGAGCATTTTGGCGCTCAGGTAGCCGTAGACCGAGACTAGGGCGCCGATGGCCACGAGGGCGGCTCCGCGATTGCCCATGGTGAAGCGGGCCACTTCGGCGAGAGGACGGTCGGTGGTGGCGGTGGGGCCGAGGACGCCGACAACTACCCATTGCACCATCGTGTAAATCACGGTACACGCGATGAGGGCTGCGAAGAGAGCGAAGGCGGCATCGCGGGAGGGGTTCTTGGCCTCGCTCATGGGAGCGAGTGCCGATTCGAAGCCTCCATAGGCGAAGATCAGAAGGACGATGGCCTTCATCCAGAGACTGGCGGGGAGCGGGGCTGCGGCTCCCCAGGGCGCAGGATGGATCAGAGTGACCGCCGTTCCCGCCAAAATCACCATCAACAGCGGTAGGATTTTTGCCACGGTAAACACGTTGCTTACGACCGCCCCTTGCCGAGCGCCGAGAAGATTGACGAGGGCTAGCACTCCTACGAGCAAGGTGAGGATTACGAAGCGCGGCCAGGGGTCTTTTGCGGCGGGCCAGAATTCCGCGAGGTAAATGACGAAAAGATTGGCGTTGGCCGCGGGAGCGGCGGTCTGGGAGAGATAGAGCATCCAGCCGACCAAGATGCCGGTGAGACGGCCGAACGCCGTACGCGCGTAGAGATACGGTCCGCCCGCCTCGGAGAATTGCGAGGCCACCTCGGCGAAGCAGGCCATAATCACGCCCACTGCAGCGCCGGCGATTAACACGGCCATGACGCTGCGCTTGCCGAGCAGTCCCGCCACGGTGGCGGGCAGCCCAAAGATTCCGCTGCCGATAATGGAATTCACCGCCAGTGCTGCCAGGCTCCAACGGCCAATGGCGCGCACAAGGCCAGTTTGCGGTGATATCATCGTTCGAAATGTTTGTACCATACCCGGCGCAGCCTTGAATTAAAGTTCTGCACGGAGTTTAATCTCGATTTGCCAGCGGCCATCCAAAACCACCCCGAGGAGCGTACGTAAGCTGTGGCTGCATCCATCTCTGACATTCGGCTCTTGCTGAGAGTCAAATCCTTGCCCAAATCTTCGGAGTCGCGCCGCGTCTTCATTACGGGGGGAACTGGCTATATTGGGAGCAATCTCATTCCGGTTCTGATCGAGCGCGAGCATCGGGTGCGTGTGCTGGTTCGGCCCGGATCGAAAGCCAAATTGCCCGCAGCCTGCGAGGTCGTCTCCGGCAATGCGCTGGATGCGAACAGCTACCGACAGCTGATTCGTCCTGCGGATACTTTTATTCACCTGGTGGGAACGCCGAATCCATCGCAGGCGGCTGCGGCGGAGTTGCGCGCCATCGATCTCGTTTCCGTCCGCGAGGCGGCATCGGCCTGCGCTGAGGTTGGCATGCGGCACTTTATCTATCTCAGTGTTGCTCGTCCCGCTCCGTCGAAGAAGGATTTAGTGGCTGTGCGGGCGGAGTGCGAACAGATGATCGAGCAGCGCCATCTGAATGCCACCATTCTTCGCCCCTGGAACCTGCTCACGCCGGAGCAGCGCTGGCCCCGCATGTTGCGGCCTGTGTATAAGCTCGCCGAATGGATCCCGTTCACACGCGCGGCGGCGTTGCGATTGGGACCAGTTACTCTCGACCAACTTATCCTGGCGTTGGTCGAAGCCGTGGAATCCCCCGTGCAAGGTACCCGCATCGTCGAAGTGCCCGAGATTCGCAGTTCCGCACTGCACCTGTCGCATGAGTCGGCACGCAAGACTGCCTAAAATGCCCGTCCCACGCGGCTTTTGACTCAAAGGTAACTTCAATTACCGAAGCACATGAACACGGGGAACCTTTCGCCTTACGCGTGGGGATGCGATGTTGGTTAGGCAGAATTAATCCAGAGTCGTAGTTGGAACCGAAAGGGCCTTATGGACCGCGAGAACCGGGAAAGCATGGACGATATTCATCTGCGCATTTTGCGGGTCACCGAGGATCTCCGGGTGATCCAGCGCGAACTGAATTGCGCGGCGATGCAAGCCCCCACGGATCCTGAACTCATGGAAGCGCTCGCCGATCCACCTGAGATGGAGTCCATTCAAGTTCTGAAATCGGCACTCGACCAGATGCGGCACTTCCTCTGGTTCTACATGCAGGTTGTGACCAGCGATTCGGAGATGGGCGAGAAATTCCGGCAGACTTTGCGTCAAGATGTACCGGCTCGCGCTTCCGAGAGGGAGCAGCAATTCCAAAGCGCAACGGACTCGATCATGTTGCGCTACCTGGCCGACAGCAAGTTCCGCAAGCCCAACTAGAACTCTCGGGGCGCGTGTCGCGCGGACGCTTTCGACCGCGAATCAGTTCCCCTGCAACGCAATTCCCTGCTCGATCATTGCAAGTTTCACACCCGCGCGTGGAGACTGCCCCAACCAGAAACGGCTCTTCCCAGAGGAAGGGTTTTTTGAAGTCGTCCATTTAGCATAGGACGGTGGAAGAACGAGTGGCGAAGGCGAAGAAGATTGGATTGGCGCGCGCGCTCTCGAAGATCGGATATTGCTCGCGTTCGCAAGCAGGCGTTTTGATTCGAGCTGGACGCGTAGCCGTGAATTCGCGGGTGGTGCGCGATCCGGAAAGTTCAGTACGGCTGGTCGACGGGCGGATTGTGGACAGTGAACGCATCACTGTGGATGGCGTGGTACTCGACGCTGCGCCGCGCGTCTATCTGATGATGAATAAACCCCGGGGCGTGGTCACCACCACGTCCGACGAAAAAGGGCGCGCCACCGTCTACGATCTTCTCGATGCCAAACTGCCGTGGGTTGGGCCGGTGGGCCGCCTCGACAAGGCGAGCGAAGGGTTGCTGCTGCTAACCAACGATTCGGAATGGGCGGCAAGAATCGCGGCTCCGGCGACACATCTGGACAAGAAATATCACGTGCAAATCGACCGCGTCGCGGAAGCAGGGCTGCTGGGCCGGATCACGCGCGGGGCAGACTCGCAAGACTCCGCCTCGCGAAATCCAGGAGAGGGCTTGTGTGCGAAGGCGGCGACTATCCTTCGACACGGAGAAAAAAACAGCTGGCTGGAAATCACTTTGGACGAAGGCAAGAACCGGCAAATTCGGCGTCTCTTGGAGGGCGAGGGAGTCGGAGTTTTGCGCCTGGTTCGCGTTTCGGTTGGTCCGTTGAGTTTGGGAGAATTGAAAAAATCTGCGGTGCGAGAGCTGACAGCCGAAGAAAAGCAGGCGATCGATCGAGAATTCGAGGCTTAAAGATGCTCGGGGTGGATGGGCGGTTCGTCCTAGTCTCGTCGGTCTTTGTCTCGTCGATCCTTGCGTCCATCGGCATGGGACGCGGAGGCTTAGTTTAATTTTTGCCGTGTTTCGGCGTCGAGCCAGTTCGCGTCGATGTATTCCGCAGCGAGGCGCAAGACCTTGCGTTCGTTTCCGTAGGCCATTTGTCTAGCCGCTTCGGTCAAAGGAAGCCAGAGAGCGCGCTTTACCTCGATCCGCATCGCCGAAGTGACGTCGTCGATTTCTCCTGAAACGTAGCGCATGAGGTAGAAAGTTACGATTTTGAAAACGCGGGCGCCGTCGCCCCAGGTTCGGACATAGACGTACTTGTTGTCCGCAAGTTTCGCAACCGGCTCGGCCGTTAACCCCGTCTCTTCGAAAACTTCGCGCACGGCCGCCGCTACGGGTTTTTCTCCGGGATCGACCAGACCTTTCGGTAGCCCTAATACGGCGCGGCTCGGCTTTTTCTTTTTGGAGACTTTTGCCTCGGCTACCGGTAGTTTCCGCGTCTGTTTCGGATCGTCACTTTTCTGCGGTTCGATTAGCGCCACATGCCACGTCCCTGAAATTTCCCGCACCACCACACCGCCCGCTGAAATTTCTCTTGGCATGCGCCCCTTTATCGCTCGACGGCGTCTAGCCTGGCCGCTTCTTCCCGAATCCGCTCCCACGCCCTCTTCACATGACGGGCCTGCGTGTGCGTCTGGCCAACACAGAATCGGAGTGTAAATTTCCCGGCAAGCTTGGTGTGGGTCAGGAAGAGGTCGCCACTCGCATTGAGCTGGTCCATCAAAGTCTGGTTCGCCGCATCACCCGCGCGAAGCCTGAAACATATCAGGTTGAGCACGGCGGGCGCTGCTAATTCGAAGCGCGGGTCATCTCGCACCCACCTCAAGAACTCCTGCGCCAAACGAATGTGCTCACGAACGTGGTATTGCAAGCCTTCGATCCCATAATGCCGGATCACAAACCAGAGCTTGAGGGCTCGAAAACGGCGGCCGAGCGGCACATGCCAATCGCGATAATCGATCACCGCGCCCGATTCCGTAGCCTGGTTGCGCAAATATTCCGGCAATACAGAAAGCGTTTCGATCAGATGCTTGCGGTCGGCGACGTAAAACACGCTGCAATCGAAATTGGTGAACATCCACTTATGGGGATTGAATCCGTAGCTGTCGGCGAACTCGACGCCATCTTGAATGAAACGGAATTCGGGACAAAGAGCCGCCGTCCCGCTCATCGCCGAATCGACGTGCAGCCAGAGATGATGCTCGCTGCAGATTTTCGCAATTTCGCGAAGGGGATCCATGGCGTTTGAAGAGGTCGTCCCCACGGTCGCGCACACGAAGCATGGAATCAGGCCATCGGCGAGGTCGCGGGCGATCTGCTGCGCGAGGAGGTCGGCGCGCAAGGAAAAATTCTCGTCCACGTCGATCTGCCGCAGGTTGTCGGAGCCCATTCCGGCAACCTTCATCGCTTTTTCAAGCGAAGAGTGCGTTTGGGTTGAGCAGTAGGCAATCAGGCGTCCATCGCAACCTTTGCGATTGCTGACAAACTTCGTCGCGCGCTCGCGAGCGGCGAGCAAGGCACAGAGGACGGCGCTGGAGGCGGTGTCCTGAATCACTCCGCCGCCGCTGCTGGTCGAAAGAAATTTTTCGGGCAGACCCAGCATGGGCACCAGCCAATCGAGCACGTGCGTCTCAAGTTCCGTGCAGGCCGGACTCGTCGACCACAACATGCCTTGCACACCGAGTCCCGAGGAAAGCAGGTCGCCGAGAATCGCTGGACCGGAGGAATTCGCCGGGAAGTAAGCAAAGAAATTCGGCGACTGCCAATGGGTGATGCCGGGAAGGACCACGCGGTCGATGTCACTCAGAATCTGGTCGAATGCCTCGCCTTGTTGTGGCGCGTCGGGCGGCAATTGGGCGCGAATTTCTCCGGGCTTGACCCGCGACAGTACGGGGAAAGTTTCGACGCGCGAATGATAGTCGGCGATCCAGTCGACCAAAGCGTGGCCCTGGCGCCGAAACTCTTCGGGAGTCATGTGGAAAGATTTGGTGTCAGTCATCGGAAATTAATTTGTAATTTGCGATTTGTAATTTGTGATTTCCGATTCTATTCGCATTCGGGGCTCTGCGTACTTCAATCGCAGATTCGAATTACAGGTGTCCATAGAAGACGCGGGTTTTGTATTCGATTGCGACCTTGCCGTCCTGCGCGTGGGCGCGATAAATCCGCTGCAACTCTCGCATCATGGCGTCGTGACCGGGCTGACCGTCTAGCGGAGCGTAGGACGAAGATAAAAGCCGTCCGGCGAGGCCTTCGTAGTCAAAGCGCTGGCTCATCGCAAACACGCGCTCCTGGTGGGGGGCGGGGCGAAAAAACTCGTCGATAACCGCCGTGGTTCGCTCGTGCCGCACTTCTTTATAGTCTGTGCTGTAGGTGAGCAGCAGTTGCTCGTAGTCGCGTAAGAAGTCGCTGCCGGATGTCAGACGCTCATTCCAGATCAGCACGCACCAGCCTTCGGGCTTGAGGATCCGCGCGAATTCGGCGCGGGCGAGAAGCAGATCAAACCAGTGCGCTGCCTGTGCAGCGGTCACGAAATCGACGGACCCGTCGCCAAGCGTAGTTTCTTCAGCCCTGCCAGCGACCGAAACGAATTGGCTGTGTCGCTCCAGTTGATGGCGACTCATATCCCGCATCTCCGGATTCGGCTCAACCGCGAGCACAGGATTGCCGTTTTCCAGGAGCAGACGGGTGAATATGCCCGTCCCGGAGGCGATGTCGGCGACGACGTGGTCGGGACGCAAGCCACACTCGCTGCGGAGAAGTTCCAGCACATCCGCCGGATAGCCCGGCCGATACTTCACGTAATTTTCCACGCGGTCCGAAAAACGAGCAGTTGGCGACTTAGTCATCACTTTTTAGTGTAAACCGTTCGATCCGCTGGAGTGGGCACGTTACAATTCTCGATTAGCTTTTCGTAGAAGGAGTTCCATGAAAGTTTTTTCGGGCGCAATCTTGTTCTTTGTTTTGATTTTTGCAGTTTTGATCACCGCAAACGTGCAAGCGTTTGACCAACCGGGAAAAGATCCTGCGAAAGAACCGGTAAAAGCACAAACCGACAACTGGTCGATCAGCGGATTCCGCGACGTTCCTGCGGAGCGTCAAATCGAGGAAAAGTTCATTGCCGTTCCCGACCCCCGGCTGGCTGAAGAGCACTTGCGGATTCTGACCGAAGTTCCCCACATCGCGGGATCTCCTGAGGACAAGGCGACTGCGGAGTACGTGGCCAAGAAGTTTCGCGAGGCCGGACTCGAGACAGAGATCGTCGAATACAAAGTCTGGATGAATTATCCCGCGGAAATTCGCGTCGACATGACCGCACCCGCTGGAGTCGAGATGCATGGCCCTCACCGCGAGCACGTCGACGACGATGCGTTTCAGGATGATCCGCGGGTCGTGACGCCGTTCAACGGAATGTCTCCGTCTGGCGACGTGGAGGCAGATGTTGTTTATGCGAATTACGGCTCGCCCGCCGATTTTGACAAGTTGAAAGAGCTGGGCATCAGCGTGCGCGGGAAGATCGTTATCGTCCGTTACGGCGAGAACTTTCGCGGGGTGAAGGAATTTGTTGCGCAGGAACGAGGCGCCGCCGGTGTCCTCATTTATTCAGATCCCAAAGATGATGGCTACTTCCGTGGCGATGCCTATCCCAAAGGCCCGTGGCGTCCTGCGACCGGCGTGCAGCGCGGTTCTGTGGGCTTCATGTTTCAGTTTCCCGGAGACCCGACGACTCCGGGAATCGCGTCGACTCCTAATCTTCCGGATTCGAAGCGGACGGCTCCGGCTGATTCGGAACAGCTGCCGAAGATTCCTGTTACGCCCATTTCTTACGCCGACGCCTCGCCGATCCTCGAGCATCTGGCGGGACCGGCTTCGCCGCGCGAGTGGCAGGGCGCGCTTCCCTTCACCTATCACCTGGGTTCCGGTCCGGCGAAGGTCAAGATGCATTTGAAACAGGACTATCAATACCGCACGATCTGGGATGTGATTGGCAAGGTGCCGGGAACAGTTGCGCCCGACGAGTGGGTAGTGGCGGGCAACCACCGCGACGCATGGGTATACGGAGCGGTTGATCCCAACAGCGGCACCGCCGCCATGCTCGAGTCGGTTCACGCATTCGGTGAACTGCTGAAGACGGGCTGGAAACCGAAACGGACGATTGTGATTGGAAGCTGGGACGCCGAAGAAGAAGGCCTGATCGGCTCGACCGAATGGGGAGAAGACCACGCGCGGGACCTCGGCGATGCCGCTGCTTATTTCAATATGGATGTGGCAGTCGCAGGAAAGAAATTCGGCGCTTCGGGAAGCCCGACGCTGAAGGAGTTTATCCGCGAAATTTCGAAAGCGGTTCCTTCGCCGCAGGGCGGAACTGTGTACGACGCATGGAAGAAATCTACGGATGCAAGCGGAGAGCGCGATCATCCGCAAGAGACGGCGACTTTCAGGCCGCTACCGAACGCCGTTCACAATGACGTGCCGGTGGGGGATCTGGGCAGCGGCTCGGACTATACGGTATTCCTGCAACACCTCGGAGTGCCGTCGACCGACATCAGTTCGAGCGGCGACTATGGCGTTTATCACTCGGCCTTTGACGACTTCGCCTGGTTCAAGAAATTCGGCGATCCGAATTTCTTGTATGAACAGGAGATGGCGCGAGTCTACGGATTAGAGATTCTGCGCATGTCGGATGCCGACGTGCTTCCTTTCGATTACGAAACCTACGGTAAGGAAATTGTGGTCTACCTGGATGCCGCCCGTAGCAAGAGCAAAGAACGGTTCGCTGGCAAATCACCGGACTTTTCGGCGGCTATGCAGGGGGCTCGGCGGCTGCAGGAAGCTGGGGCGAAAATTTTACAAAAGCAGCGGAAATTCCCTGCCTCCGCCGATCGGCTCAATGCTAAACTTCGGGAGGCAGAACGGGCGTTGTTGATTCCGGAGGGGCTGCCGAACCGGCCGTGGTATCACCACGCGATTTACGCTCCGGGACAGTACACTGGGTACGCGGCCGTTGTAATTCCTGGGGTCAACGAGGCGATCGACGCAGGGGATCTGCAGCGGACCGAAAAGCAGATCGCAGCGCTGGCGGCTGCCTTGAACCGGTCGACGCAGGTTCTGGAGTCTTACCGGTAAGTGGAGGGATTTTTGGGAGTAACTGAGTAGGAAGCCGTGTGGGGCTTCTTAGTGAGTTATATTCGATCATGGTCCCGGAATGCAGCGTCCTTCGATTGGCTGCAATTCCAAGTTTTCAGCATCCGGTTCGGTGCTGAAGGTGAATCAAATCCGCCACCCGTGCGGCGACTAGAGCGCCGAGGCGACACGAGTTATGGCACTGGCACGAATCATCACGCGCTCCCACGCATGCTCGCGAGAGCTGGCGCTCGATCTTCTTGCACGCGGATACACGGTAGAAATTGTCTCTCCTGATGCTATTCCAGACAACTTAGCGGACCTCGAGTTGCGCGTGGATAATGCCGGCGACCAGTTGGTGGCTAACGTGACGGCGCATGAGGGAAACCGCTCGACGTCGCTGGAATTTCTGCATCACCTGAAAGCGCCGATGGGGGATTTCATACGGAGAGTACCGGATGTTGAGGAGGAGCCTTCGGTTGCGATTCCTGTAATGTCTCAGGCTGCGCCGGTTGCTTTTGGAAACGGCGAGGGAGACTTGGTGAATCCCCACGTTGAGGGCAATCTCTTCGACGAACGCGCGGAGTCGCGGCTGCTGGAACCGGTTGGCGAGCGGGAGGTTGAGAGCGTGTACGCGTCCGCTGAAGAGATCGCCGAACCACACGGCTACGAAGCGGAGAATGTTTCGTGCGGCATCTTTCGGGCATCCGAGGAACAAGAGTCTCTCGATTCGCTGAGTGTTGAGCCCACGGTCGTGCCGCACCCAGTCGAACTCGTTCCCGTGTCGTCGCCAGCGAGCGAGATTCCGGTTTATTTCGAGGAGGAAGAAGCTAGCTCGGTGCGCGCGGTTGAGGCGAAACCGTTGCCTCGGACTTCGCTGCGTGTCACCGTGGCCAAGTTGCGTCCTCTCGCTGCTTCGTGGCGTTGGCGGGTCGCTCTTACCTTCGCAACAGTGGTCGTGTTGGCACTCCTCTTAGGATTTGGCCTGCGCCGCACCGGCAAAGCAGCCGCGCAGAGTTCTTCCGAGGCGGTAGCGGACAAACTCGCAATTGCGTCGAGCCCCGGCACGTTGCTAAACGCGAGCGTTCCTGAGAAAGATTCTGCAAACGACATCGTGGTGGCAGCCGCTCCCGATCAAAAGGCAGCGAAGGATCCTGGTCACGCAGGGGGCCGGACCATTGTCGCCAAGACCGAAACTCAAAGCGCGAAAACTTCGCATGCGGTCCCAAAGCGGGCATCGCGAAGCCATGACGATGTCGTCGCTCGCGACACGGTTGTCTACCTGGATGACCGATACAAACCGGTGCCGAAAACCAGGTCGGCCAAGAACACTACTCGACGCCATCCAACGGCGCGCAAACGTAGCGGCGAAGTCATTGCCGCGAACAAAGTTACGTACCTCGACAAGCCTGCGCCGAAACCGGCGAAATAAAATCTGCTGCTAGCAGCGCCGCCGCGGGAGAGCTTCGATTCAATCATTACGGAGCCTTTCTTGCTTTCCGCGAATTTGCGACTGCTGCGCTCGCGGTATACTCGCAAATCCGCCCCATGAACGCACAGACCGCTATCGCCGAACTGCTTCACGATTTACCTGCGGCCGCGACCACCACATTTCTCGCGCTGTTCCCAATCGTCAATCCGCTGGGCGGCATTCCGATGTTTTTCACGCTCACCGCCGACTTTTCGCAAGAGGAGCGCCGTCACACCGCATTAAAGACCGCGCTTTACGTCATCGGAATCCTGATCACCTTTATGCTGTTTGGCCGGTTTGTGCTCAGATTCTTCGGAATATCCCTGCCCGTGCTAAAAATTGCGGGCGGCTTGATCGTGGCTAATACTGCGTGGGGGATGGTAACCGGTTCCAGTCGCATGACCACGGCGGAGAGCAGCGAGGCGCTTACGAAGGAAGACATCTCGCTTACGCCGATGGCCATGCCGATGCTTTCCGGGCCGGGTTCCATCGGAGTCGTGATGGGGCTCGCCGCCGACGCCAATCATTTTCTATCTTACGTGGGGATGATCATTGGCATCGTGTTCCTGGGACTGATCGTCTATCTCTTGCTAGGCCTTGGAGGGCCGTTCGTCAAGCGCCTTGGTCCGGGAGCCGTGGGCGCAATCAATCGAATTTTCGGATTTCTGATTCTCGCGATTGCGGTGCAATTAGTGTGGAACGGGATAGCGGACTTTCATCAATAACGAGAGAGCTTTCGTGCTCTGCAGCAAATTCACGACTACTGAGCCGCCGGTCGTCGCTGCTACGCGTGCGTTTCCATAAAACGGCCGACCAGAGCGGCGCAGGATTCGACGAAGCTCTGTTCGGCTGGAGTGAAAGTCTCGGCAAAATAACTCTCGATACAAATCTCCGCGGCCACGCGCTTTTTTACCAAGATCGGCGCCACCATATTGGATTTCACCAGGTCGGAGCCGAGATAGCGCGGATCCGCCGCCACATTGTTCGCGACCACAGGTTTCCCAGAGGTCGCCGCCGCTCCGCACAGTCCTTTGTCGAGCGGGATGCGCAAGGTAGGCACGAAGCTCCCGGCGCACGGGCCCAGGACCAGCGCATCGAATGCCGGCGCTTCCATGAAGTAGAAGCCGACCCAGTTGTAGCGTGTCATCTCCTCGTGAAGCTTATCGGAAATCTGCTGCATCAGAGGCTTCACGCCCGTGGCTGAAGCGACGTACCCTTCGAACTCTTCCAGTAACTCTTCATACTTCGACATTGGGGCCGAACTTCCTGCTTAGATTGACTGACTCTTTGATTTTAAGCCCAATTTTCGGCGCGAGGTTAGGGTTAGTTAGTAGCAACGAATGAGCTGCGTTCGATATCCGCCGGGAAGCGGTTGCAGCGCGCTCGAGGGCGCGAGATGCGGCGCCACGTTCGCGATCGGATTGCGATTGCCCTACTTGATGGTAACTAACTTCTCCACCAACTCAGAATAGTCTTTCTTCTCCAGCCCATGGACTTGTTTGTTGTATTCATCGACCTTGGTGGAGTAGTTCATGGAACAAAACTTGGGACCGCACATGGAGCAGAAGGCCGCCGTTTTGTATCCTTCTTCGGGCAGCGTCTCGTCGTGCATCGCCCGCGCCGTCTCCGGATCGAGCGACAGCTCAAATTGTTTCTCCCAGTCGAACTTGTAGCGCGCATAGCTGAGCGCGTCGTCGCGATCGCGCGCCCCTGGACGCTCGCGCGCCACGTCGGCAGCATGGGCGGCAATCTTGTACGCGATGATTCCGTCCTTTACATCTTTCTCGTTGGGCAATCCCAGATGCTCTTTCGGAGTCACATAGCACAGCATTGATGCGCCATACCAGCCGATCATGGCCGCACCAATGGCTGACGTGATGTGGTCGTATCCGGGAGCAATGTCGGTGACAAGCGGGCCCAGCGTGTAGAAGGGCGCTTCATCGCACCACTCGTTTTCCTTTTCCACCTGCTCTTTAATTTTGTGAAGAGGAATATGGCCCGGACCTTCGATCATGACCTGGACATCGTGCTTCCAGGCGATGCGCGTCAACTCGCCGAGCGTTTTGAGTTCCGCGAATTGGGCTTCGTCGCTGGCATCGGCGAGGCAGCCGGGACGCAGACCGTCTCCCAGAGAAAAGCTGACGTCGTATTTTGCGAAAATCTTGCAGATGTCATCAAAGCATTCGTAGAGAAAATTCTGCTTGTGGTGATGGGTCATCCATTGCGCCAGAATCGCGCCGCCGCGGCTTACGATGCCCGTGATGCGTTTCGAAACCATGGGCACATATTGAATCAGCACGCCCGCGTGAATGGTCATGTAATCCACGCCCTGCTGCGCCTGCTCTTCGATGACTTCGAGCATTACTTCTTTGTTCAGATCTTCTACGCGCTTGACGCGGGAGATGGCTTCGTAGATCGGAACCGTCCCGATGGGCACCGGAGAATGCCGGATGATGGCTTCGCGAATGGTATGGATATCGCCGCCGGTCGAGAGGTCCATCACCGTGTCGGCGCCGTAGTGGACGGCGGTGTGCAGTTTCTTCAGTTCTTCGTCAATGTTCGAGGTGACTGCGGAATTTCCGATGTTGGCGTTGATTTTGCATAGAGAGGCCACGCCGATGGCCATCGGCTCCAATTCCGGATGGTTGATATTCGCGGGAATGATCATGCGACCGCGCGCGATTTCATCCCGCACCAGTTCAGGTGTGATCTTTTCGCGCTGCGCGACGTACTGCATTTCGTCGGTGATCAGGCCCTTACGCGCGTAATGCATCTGCGAGAAGTTGCCGTCGGTATTGTCGGCCTTCCGCTTCGTCAGCCACTCTGCCCGCGGTTTCAGGACCGCATCCAAACTGTTGCCATTGGAACCGTTCTTTGAATTGGAGTTGGAATCGCCGTTGCCTGCGGACATTTTCGTTTGTACCATCCTTCGCGAAGTCTAGTTTGGAGATTATACGCCGCCAGCGCCGTGCAGAATTCGAGGGGGGCGGGATGGCCTAGCCACTCTTCTGCAACGCACGGCGAATAGGTACGAGAAAAGAGAATCGAAAAAAGAGAATCCAGGGACGCCGCAATCGAATCGAAGTGAAATGTTGTTATAACGACAATCTCAGGGTTGGGCGGCAAAGAACGACACGTCCAACTCTGCCGGAGAAAACAATGCTAAAGAAACTGATGGCTACCAACAACGACGTGGCGTTCACCATCGTGCGCGTAGTGCTCGGAGTCGTGTTCCTGGCGCATGGTTCACAAAAGATGCTCGGGCTATTTGGCGGCTTCGGATTTCACGCCACAATGGGATTCTTCACCCACATGGGCATGCCCGCGCCTCTGGCGTTTCTGATCATCTGCACCGAATTTTTCGGCGGCCTCGGACTGGTGTTTGGCCTGCTGACGAGGATTCCTGCGCTCGGCATTCTTGGGCTGATGATCGGCGCGATCTTCATGGTTCACCTGCAGAATGGATTCTTCATGAACTGGATGGGGACACAAAAAGGCGAGGGATTTGAATTTCACTTGCTGGCAATCGGCATGGCGGCTGCGATTCTGTTGCGAGGCGCGGGCGCATTTTCGCTGGACCGCGCGCTGTCAAAATAACCAGATATTGACTTAACGGCGAATACCAAGCTGAAGAAGAACAGCTTTTTCCACGGCCGCCAGATCGGCGAAAGACAGGTTCCCTAGTTTGCTGCGAAGTCTTTCTTTGGCGGCCGTTGCGAGTTGGTCGGCTTTGGCCTTGCTCTGCTCTCCGTTGAGCGTGACAATCGCTTCCCCCGGATAGAGTTTCTCGGTGTGACTTGTGAGCGGGACGACGATCACGCGGTTTAAGGCGGCGTTCGCGGCGTTATTGCTGAGAACCAAGGCTGGGCGAGTTTTGCGAATTTCTCCCCTCCACGGACGGATCGAAGGCAACCCACCACACCTCACCCCTCCGCGGATGCATCGCCGATTAGGCCCTCCGACCACTCCTCCGCTTCCCGTTCGCGTTCCGTATCCTTTGCCATGGCCGTATACCCCTCGAGTAATCCACCAGGACCGCTCATTGCGAGATCGTCAATCCTGTCCAGAATCACCTCTCGCAGCTCATCCGGGAGGATGAACCAAGTCGCGTTGCCCCGCGACTGCGGGTTTCCAATGCCGGGGCCGTCGTCGTCGCCATTCCAGCGAATGCCGATCCGCTCCCGATCCTCCCACGTCACTCGGGCAACAGACCACTGGCCCCGTCCCCGGTTGTAGAGAACTTCTACCGAGCGAATGGACGCTTTGGGTGCTAGAACGCTGGCTGGCTCGACATAGGCCATAGACATTGCCTCACACTAGAGACGTTACGTCATATCATACGGAGAGTCAACATGTGCAACGCATACATACTAGTCGTTTATTAACAATCAGTTACGCAACGTCTTTCCGGTTTTTAGCGTGAATTGAATCCGCTCCTGTGTCTTCTTCTCTCCACATAGGGATTTGAAGGCCTCGCGTTCCAGATCGAGCACATACTGCTCGCTGATCGGACTACCTGGCGTGACGTTCCCACCGCATAAGACTTCGGCAATTTTTGCGCCCATCTTCTGCTCGTGGTCGCTGATGTATCCGCCCTGCCGCATCAGGTGAACGCCCATCTTCAGCGTGGCAAAAATGTTTTCGCCAGGGGCGGGAATATCGGTCCGCATCACGGGAGGCTCATAACCGGCGGCAACCAATTCCAGAGCCCGCGCCTTCGCGTCCGATAGAACGCGCTCGCGATTCATGGTGATTCGATCGGAGCTCGAGAGAAAACCAAGTCCTCGGGCCTCGTTGGCCGAGGTCGCGACCTTGGCGGTAGCGATGGTTTCGAAGGCCTTCTTCATCGCCTCCAAGAGTTCGACCGATTCGCCTCGCGCATCAGGACGAATCGAGGCCGCGCTATCCACGGCCCGCAGCAACATTTCCTTACAGCCGCCACCGCCGGGAAGCAGTCCTACGCCAACTTCGACGAGGCCCATGTAGAGTTCGGCGTGGGGTTGGCGTGCGGCAGCGTGGAGGGAAACCTCGCAGCCTCCGCCCAAGGCCAGGCCAAACGGAGCGATCACCACCGGCTTGGGAGAAAACTTGATTGCTTGTGTCATGCCCTGGAATTGCTTGATGGCCAGGTCGACGTCGTCCCATTCTTCCTCTTGCACGGACATCAGCAAGAGCATGAGATTCGCGCCGACGGAAAAGTTGGTGGCGTCGTTGGTAATTACGAAGGCGTCGAAGGCATCGCCCGGACCGCCGGTTTTGAGGGTCTGCAGGATGAGGGAAATGATGTCTGAGCCCAGCGCGTTCATCTTGGAGTGGAACTGGATGCAGGCCACGCCATCGCCGAGATCAACGAGCGAAGCTCCGGAATTTTTCTTGACGACCCCATTCGATTTTTTTGCAACTTCCACCGACCAAACGCCGGCCGGGACTTCGACAGCTGTGGAATCTCCAGAGGCCAGGTCGAAGTAGGCGCGCCCGGAAGCTGTTTTGGGATCATCGGAGTACCAGGACTTCTTGCCGGCCGCTAGCAACTTCTCGACATTGGCTGGCACGGGACTCGAGTCTTTCTTCAGGCGCGCGACGGTGGCTTCGACTCCTGCTGCGTCCCAGAGTTCGAACGGACCGAGTTCCCAGTTGAAGCCCAGGCGCATGGCGCGATCGATCTCGACGACTGAATCCGAAATTTCGGGAATGCGATTGGCGGCGTAGGTCCACAACTCCGAAAGCGCGGTCCAGAGAAAAGTCGCAGCCTTGTCTGGCTTCTGCGATGCGCCCCCATCCATACCCAGCAGCATCCGGACGCGGGCGCCGGTGTCTTCGACATTTTTCGCCATGTCGAGGGTGGCAAATTTTGGCTTTTGGCGGGGATGATATTCCAGCGTCTTCCAATCGATCGCCAGCCGCTCGTCTTCCTTCCCTTCCCCACTCTTTAACTTTTTATAGAAGCCTCCCTTTGTCTTGTCGCCGAGCCACTTGCGCTCCAGCATTTGGCGGAAGAAATCTGGGATCTGCAGCTCGCTGCGCTCGTCGCGCACGTTCTGCGTCATGTTCGAGACGACGTGCCCGAGGATGTCGAGTCCGACAAGATCGATCGTGCGAAAGGTCGCGGAGCGCGGCCAGCCGACGGCCTGCCCTGTGAGCGCGTCAATCTCTTCGATAGTTAAATCCATTTCCTGCATCAGTCGCATCACGTTGAGCACGGAAAAGGTGCCGATGCGGTTGGCGATAAAATTCGGAGTATCTTTCGCAAGCACGACGCCTTTGCCCAGCTGCGTGTCGCAGAAATGGGTGACGGCGGCGATCAGAGCGGGATCAGCCTCAGGAGTGGGGATTAGCTCGAGCAGCCGCATATAACGCGGCGGATTGAAGAAGTGGGTGCCGAACCAGGAGCGGCGGAAGTCGTCGGAAAATCCTTCGGCAATTTTGCCGACCGGGAGGCCGCTGGTATTGGTGGTGATGATTGTGCCGGGCTTGCGGATCGCTTCAACCTTCTTGAGCAATGTCCGCTTTATTTCGAGATTTTCGACGATGGCCTCGATGATCCAATCGACATCGGCGAGGCGCTTCAAGTCGTCCTCGAAATTTCCGACGGTTACGAGCCGAGATAGCGAGGCGTCGAAAAATGCCGCAGGCTTCGACTTCTTCGCGCCTTCGAGTCCGGCGGCGGCGATTTTGTTTCGCGCGGCGCGATCGGCGCCGGCGGCGGCATCCGGAGCAACGATATCGAGCAGTAATGACGGGACTCCGGCGTTCGCAAAATGCGCGGCAATCCGCGCTCCCATGGTTCCTGCGCCCAGCACAGCCACTTTATGGATCCGCTTCATGAATGCAACTCCTGCAAAAAATGTCTTCTTCTATTAAGAAAGTAATGTCCAAGGACGATCGCTAAGGCACTAGCGACCCCTACGGAAGTTTATCCACCACCCAGTCGTTCTTGCCAGTCTCGATCAGGATGATGTCCGAGGCCTTGCGTGTCACGTGTGACCCACGTAGGGAGACAAGCACGACAGGAAAATCGTAACGTCCCGTGTGTCCCGTCCCGCGCGCGATTTCAAACGACCGCTGCATGGAATTCGCATTGGAAAAATATTCTTCAAGTGTGTCGGCATTTTGCGAATGCCGGAGGCCGTCGCTCAGTTCGACCATTCCGTTTTCCATGTCGCCGGTCTGCCACGCGTGCATAAAGTGGTTCGCGGCCGCCAGGGCATACACGTATCCCGGGCGCGAGGTGTCGTCGTTGGCAGGATGAGGGCGCGCTCGGGCGTACGCCAGCGGCGTGCCGAGAATTGCCAGAAGGAAAAAACAAACTGCGCACCGCAGGCTCACGTGACGGCGGTTCCTCGCTTTGTCGGATCGATGACGCAACCCATTACTCTACCGGAAAGCATGGAGGACGAGGCGGCTGGGGCACGGACGGAACTGCAGATCCCTAGCTTCGCTCGGGATGATAATTCTCACTCGGACGAACTGCCGGAGGAATTGGCACTGTACAACACTCCGAACATCAAGAAACAGGGCCTGCTATGCTGGATTTTGCTCCGCATTCGTTCATGTTATGACTTCTGTTCTCCCATGCGCTACCGAACTAGCTGACCAGATCCGCAGCAAGAAGATTTCTCCGGTTGAAGTTGCGCAAAGTCATCTCGAACGAATTGCACGCCTTAATCCTGAACTGAACGCCTTCGTTGATTATCAGCCGGAGGTTGTCCTGGAGCAGGCGCGAGCTGCGGAAGAGGCTGTCCGGCGCGGGGATGTACTAGGACCGCTGCATGGCGTGCCGCTGTCGATCAAGTCATCGATGGATGTGGCGGGGCATCGCTGCGAAGCCGGCTCGCGCCTGCGCGCTGGACACATCCCGACGGAAGACGCTGCTGTCATTGCTCGGCTGCGCGCTGCAGGGGCGATTATCCTCGGCGTCACCAATGCCCCGGAATATTTGATGGCTTGGGAGACGGACAATCTTCTCTACGGACGCACCAACAATCCTTACGACGTCGACCGCACGGCCGGAGGGTCAAGCGGCGGCGAGGCGGCGGCTATCGCATCCGGTATGTCCGCCGGAGGTCTGGGCAGCGATGGCGGCGGCTCGATTCGCGTGCCGGCGCACTTCTGCGGAATCTGCGGGCTCAAGCCGACTCCAGGCCGCATCTCGTCGGCCGGACATTTCCCTAAAGCCGGTGGACCGTTCGCCACGATCGGGGTGGTTGGCCCCATGGCACGCACTGTCGCCGATCTGCAAATTCTCTTCAGTGTGATGGCGGGATGGGACGAGGGCGACACACGCGACGGCGATCCCAGTTCTGCGCCCGTTCCTCTTCGCGAGATGCGTGAAAAAGACGTCGTTTCCACGCCAATCGGTTTTTTCGAAGAAGACGGGCGTACTCCCGTCACGAAAGAAACGGGCGCAGCGGTTACCGCCGCAGCATCATTACTGTCCAATGCTGGATTTGGCGTCGAGCGTTTTCGGCCCGAAGGTCTAGAAGACGCCCGACGCTTGTGGTGGGATTATTTCGGCGTCGCCGGAGGAATGATTCTCAGCCGCGAATTCCGCGGACACGAGTCGGAACTCAGCCCGACACTGCAACAGTTCTTGAGTTGGACGCAGGCTGCGCCGCCGCATTCTGGTGACTCTCTTCTTGAGGCGTGGCTCGATCGGGATAGCGTCCGCGAAAAAATTCTGGTGCAGATGCGCAAGCATCCCATTCTTCTCTGTCCCGTCGCGGCTGTTCCGGCATTCCGACATGGGGAACGAGAGTGGCAGATCGAGGGTGAGACAGTGGGATACCTAGACGCTTGGAGCTATTGCGAGTGGTTCAACCTTCTTGGGTTTCCTTCGGTGGTCGTCCCCATGGCTCTGTCCAAAGAAGGTCTACCGATCGGAGTGCAAATCATCGGACGGCCGTGGCAAGAAGAATTGGTCCTGGCGGTTGCCGCTAAGCTCGAAATCCAACGGGGTCCGTTTTCTAGCACTCCGTCGGTCGAGATCGGCGTCAAGTTGAAGGGCATGTAACCTCACCTGCCACGAGACCGTGACTCTGACCCAAATCCTGCAAATGCTGATGTGCAAATAAGTTCAACATAGCTGCAACCCACTCGGCACTCTGATTTTTCTTCCCTTTTTTCCGAAAACCGTTGTATAAACTAGCAACGCTAGTACTACTGCGAATCGCGCCCACGCCCCCGCGGGTTTTGACCAGCAGCGATAAGCGAAGTCAAAACACAAGCTATTCGAAACCTCAATCAATCCAATTTTGCTTGCTGAAGATATCCACAGAGTTGAATCGCCGAATGTTTGCTGCCGAGGAAGGTCTGGCCCCGACTCAAAGATCGAACGATCGCGCGCTTCAAATGCTCTAGTTCAGTCTCGAAACGAGTTTCCAGGAGAAACCCAATGGTTCGTGTAGGATCGCTTGTTCGAACTCTCACCCTGTGTGGCCTTGCGGTGTCGACGCTGGCCTTCGCCAAAACCAACAAAACAGTCGTGACCTACCCGTCGTTCGCACAATCGGAGCGCGTTTCCGACTTGCCGATCGCTCAGCCACTATTTGCCGGTGAAGAAATTCACGAGCCCGGTGCCGGCCCACTGCGCTTCAAAACGGCGGTCGGACCCTACCAGCAGGAAGATCCGGTTCTCCAGAAGCAGGCCCTCCCCCTCGTTTCGGCAACACCGGGAGTTGATTTCAACGGTATCCCTTCGCCCGGCTACGTTCCCTCCGACTCCAACCTTGCCGTTGGACCGAAAGAGATCGTTGAAGTCGTGAACGTCTCGTTCGCTGTTTACAGCAAGACCGGTTCGATCCTGGCCGGTCCGACCGACATTCAGACTTTGTTTACGCCGCTCGGCGGCGTTTGCGCCAGCACGTTCGGCGATCCGGTCGTTCTTTATGACCGTCCCGCAGACCGCTGGGTGATCAGCTTCATCGGCTCCAACTCCGGCGGCAGCGTCGGTGCGGAATGCGTTGCCGTCTCCAAGACTAACGACCCGACCGGCGCGTACTACCTCTATGGATATTCGTTCGGTGCGAACCTCAACGACTATCCGAAGCTGAGCACTTGGGCCACGACCACCAATTCGGCCTACCTTGCTACCTACAACATCTTCGCCAACTTCTCGAACTTCGTTTATGCCGACCTCTGCGGTTTCGATCGCACCAAGATGTTGGCCGGCAACTCTTCTGCTGCGCAACTCTGCCAGCAGACGACGAGCAACGAATTCGGATACCTGCCTTCCGATATGGATGGCCCCACCCCACCCGTTGACGGGACGCCTGGTCTGTTCATCACGTGGCAGAACAATAATCCCGGACAGCTCTACCTCCGGAAACTGACCCTGAACTTCGCGTCGGGAACGGCCACCTTGGGCGCTCCTACCACCATCAGCACAGCCAACACCACGCTCGCTTGCGGCAATGGCGGACAGTGCGTCCCCCAAGCCGGAACCACACAGACCCTCGACACCCTCGGCGACCGCATGATGTATCGCTTCGCGATCCGCCACTTCGCCGATCATGACCGCGCTGTCGTCAATCACGCAGTGGGCAATGGCACCTCCGTAGCCATTCGCTGGTATGAACTGTGGGATCCCGCCGGCAACGTTACCCTCAATCAGCAAGGCACCTTCGCTCCCGACACCACCTATCGCTGGATGGCCAGCCTAGCGGAAGATCAAGTGGGCAACATTGGCCTCGGCTATAGCGCATCGAGCAGCAGCATTCACCCGGCGATCCGCTTCACTGGCCGCGTGCCGAGCGATCCTCTTGGTTCGATGGAGTCGGAAGACACCATCATCCAGGGCGCTGGTTCGCAAGTCGGAACCGCTGCCTATCGTTGGGGAGATTACACCGCGATGCAGGTCGATCCCGCTGACGATTGCACCTTCTGGTATGTCGATCAGTACCAGGCTGTCACTGGAACCTTCGACTGGAGTACCAACATCGCATCGTTTGCCTTCAACTCCTGCTCGGGAAGCCCGACGTACACGCTGAGCGCGTCACCCAGCTCTGTTTCGGTTACACAGGGCGCATCGGCCTCAACTACCATCACCGTGAATCCGATCGGCGGCTTCGCTGGCAGCGTGACCCTTAGCGCCTCCGGCCTGCCCACGGGCGTGACGGCGGCGTTTGGCACGAATCCGACAACCGCAACCAGCAGCCTGACGTTCACCGCCAGCGCGACGGCAGCCACGGGGACGGTAGCCGTAACCGTGACCGGCGTCTCGGGCAGCATCACGCAAACCACGAGCGTGAGCCTGACCGTGAATTCCAGCCAGAGCGGTCCGACAGTTACGCTGTCGCCGACTTCTCTTGCCTGGGGCAAAGTAGTTGTTGGTGTGAAGAGCGGCACCAAGACCGTCACCCTCACCAACGATGGGCCGGGAACGCTGAACATCAGCGGAATCTCGACCAGCGGAGACTTCGCCCTGGTAGTTTTCACCAGCAAGAAGAAGTGCGGCACGACGTTGGCCGCCGGTGCAGCCTGCCAGATCAAGGTAGACTTCACTCCAACCGCGACGGGCCTGCGTACCGGCGATCTCACCATCACCGACAACGCAGCGGGCAGCCCGCAGCAAGTTCCGTTGTCGGGAACCGGCAAATAACGCACTAAGACAAAAACCACAACGGGGCCGCGCAAGCGGCCCCGTTCTTTTTTTACAGCCAGGGTCGTTTCCAATCTCGCGAAGGGGGATACGACGCGGGTAGGGTCTACCTACACACGCTGCGCGAGCGCGCCTGACGCAACCTCTGCTACTATGACCGTTCGGTGAGGTGGACATGCCCCAATTTGTGATCGAGCGGGAGATCCCGGGCGCAGGGAATCTGACGGATGCGGAGATACAGGCGGTCTCTCGGAAGTCGGTCGCCGTGCTCAGTGAAATGGGACCCGAAATCAAATGGCTGCATTCCTACGTCACCGGCGATAAAGTTTATTGTGTGTACCTGGCGCCCGACGAAGAAACGATTCGCGAACACGCTCGCCGAACAGGTTTGCCGGCGAATCGGATCTCGGCAGTGCGGCGGCTGATCGATCCCAATTCAGCAAATTGACTACGCGGGGTCTCGAGTCCAGAGATCTGAGTCTGCGCCGCCATCAAGCGCTTGATTGACAGCTTCCTCGACAGGCATTGCCCAGCCCTCCATCCATGCGGCTAGACCTGCAGTGTTGCCGAGGGTACGGCGCGCAAAATCCAAAGCCTTCTCAAGACGGGGTTGCTCGGCGGGAGTTAACGGAGCGCCCAATCGTTGGCGGAGCGCGGCGGCGGCTCCTGCGAGGTGCAGGGACTGGACGGCGTTCGACTGCGCGGCGGCACTGATAGCGAGAGATTCAAGCGCTCTCGCGACGCCGCGTTTGTGGCCCAACTGCTGGAACATCCGAATGCTTTCACTGTAGAGGCGGCGCGCCTCGGCGTTGTTGCCCTGATCGCAGCTTAGACTTGCCAAATCGGACAATGTGCTCGCGATTCCCCAGGTGTCCCGCAGCTGGCGAAACTCGTTGAGACTCTGTTCGCAAAATGAGCGCGCGGCAACCAGGTCCGCTTTTTCGCGCGCGACGTCGCCCTGGTAATTCAGTGTCCAGGCGACACCCGCGCCATCTCCGGCCTTGCGGAACATCATCAGGCATTCGTCGTAGAGCGAGGATGCGCGGGTATACTCCCCTTGCAGCTTGGCCACGTTGGCCAGGTTGCTGAGGGCCCGAGCAAGGTCCGCGGAATCGCCGAGGTCCTTCCATATCGCGACACAGCGCTCGAAGAGTAAGGACGCCGTCGGGAGCTCGCGGCGATCGCGCGCATTGACGGCCAAGGCATTGAGAGCGACGGCGACGCCGCGGTTGTCGTTGAGTTCGAGACAGGTCTCGAGGCTCCCTTCGAAGAGTGCCTGAGCCGAGGCATAATCGCCCTGCTCACCCGCCAGCACTGCGGCAGCGAACGACAGGCGTGCGCGCAGTTTGGGACGCGCGGCGGTTCCTTCGAGTGCGAGCAGCTTCGCAATCGCGTCCCGGCCCTCCGTGAGATGTTCCCGCGTCTCCCAGAAGTGAAAGAGAGCTGCACCCAGGCGTAGACCCCACTCGGCGTCTCCAGTCTTGATCAGGTAGTCGAGCGCCAAGCGAAAGTTGTCGTGCTCGAGGTCAAAACGGTCGAGCCATTCCGGGTGAGCCACTACGTCCTCGGCGCCTTCCTCCGCCAGCACGAGGTAGTAAGCAGCGTGGGCGCGACGAGTCGCAGATTCATCTTCGCTCTCGGCCAGGCGTTCGAGGGCATACTCGCGGATGGTGGAGAGCATGACGAATCGCGTTTCCGCATCGACTTGTTCCACCTGCTGCGCCAGGCTCTTGTCTACCATCGAAGCCATACCGTCGAGGATGTCGAGGCCCAAATCGCTCTTGGTATCGCATGCAGCTTCGACGGCCTCCAGCGTACAGCCACCGGTAAACACGGCAAGTCGGCGGAAGAGAGTCTGTTCGGAGGCATTGAGCAAGCCATGACTCCAGTCCACAGTGCTGCGAAGAGTCTGTTGCCGAGTTGGCAGATCGCGGGCACCGCCGGTTAAGAGGTTCAGACGGCTTTCGAGTCGCGTCAACATGGAGGACGGCGAAAGCAGCTTGATGCGCGCCGCCGCCAGTTCGATGGCCAGAGGGAGGCCGTCAAGTCGAGCACAGATGGACGCCACGGCGGGAGCATTTTCGTTGGTGAGCGCGAATTCACGTTTTACCGCTCGCGCACGTTCCACAAAAAGCGCAATCGCCGGAAGACGCGAAAGCACTGCCAAGGGTGGAATGGATTTGAGGTCGGGCAGCGCCAGAGGCGGCACGGGGAATTCATGTTCGCCATAGACGTGCAGCGGCGCCTGGCTCGTGACCGCGACCTTGAGCTTAGGACCGGTGGTGAGCAACTGAGTTATCACGGGCGCGGCGGAGACGAGGTGCTCAAAGTTGTCGAGCAAGAGAAGCATCGGTTGATCGAGGCCGCTCACGTACTCTTGCAGGCTGTCTTGTGATGACTGATTTCCGGTTTCGCGCAACCCCAACGCTTGCGCGATGGTGGAAGCGATCAGAGCAGGATCGCTCACCGCCGAAAGAGGGACGAAGCAAATCCCTCCGGAAAACTCGGCAGCGATATCCGCCGCGACGTGCAGAGCGAGTCGAGTCTTCCCGATACCACCTGGACCAGTGAGGGTGACGAGCTGCACGTCTGCGCGGCTTAAAAGCTGACGGAGAGCCGCAGCCTCGTGTTCGCGTCCGATAAATGCAGTGCGTTGCACGGGCAGGGTGGTGGGGCGAGACTCTGAGGGACGCGTGGATGGATCAGCTAGACGGTCGCGTACTGCGGCGAGATCTCGAGCCAGATCGTGTGTAGAGGCGTAGCGTTGGTTGGGATCTTTGGCCAGGCAGCGCTCCACGATCCAGAGAAAAGGCGGGGGCACCTGAAGTGTTTTTGAGGCGAGACGCTCCGGTTCATCGCGAAGGATAGCGGCCGTAGTTTCCGCATGAGTCTTCTTACGGAACGCCGGGGATCCGGTGACCATCTCGTAGAGCACGGATCCAAAAGAAAACTGGTCTGAACGAAAATCGAGTTCACCGCCGGTGGCTTGCTCCGGTGACATGTAGCCGACCGTCCCCAGCACGGTTCCGTGTTCGGTGATGCCGGTTGAAGCCTCGGAGTCGGAGTCAGGGCTAAGCGCGAGCAATTTCGCCAAACCGAAATCCAGTATCTTGGCGGTAGCGTCGCCAGAAACCATCAGATTCTCCGGCTTGAGATCGCGATGAACGATTCCGACGGCATGCGCCTTCGCGAGAGCGTCGGCAATCTGCGCCGCGATGGCGATTGCTTTGCGGAATGGAATTGGGCCGGAAGCCAATAGTTTTCGGATCGTCTCCCCAACCACGAGTTCCATGGAGATATAGCGAGTTCCGTTTACCTGGCCGAGTTCGTAAATGGTGACGATGTTTGGATGATTGAGTGCGCAGGCAGAGCGGGCTTCTTGCTCGAAGCGCGATAATGCCTCCGGCTGAGAACCGAGTTCCAAAGAAAGTGTCTTAATGGCGACTTCACGCTCGAGGCGAGTGTCTCTGGCGCGATAAACCTCGCCCATGCCGCCCGCGCCCAGTCGCTCGAGAACCAGGTACTTTCCGAAGGACGAACCCGGAGACAAAGTGGATGGCACTGATGATGGGTTCTCCGGCGGGTTCATGGTCTGTCAAAGTAGTTCGTCGTAGTTCGTCGTTGTTCGTCAAAATGCGAGGTTTGTTTTGAATTCCTGCTGGCCGCGTCGAGCTTCGCAGCAGCGCCCCTAAGTGCGTTTATAATACCCCAGATATCAGGAGAGAACTGATGGATGTTCGATCGCTACAGCGCCCGCTGAAAGACGGATACCGGCAGGATCCGGCGAGTTCGCGAATTACGCTGACCGCACGCGGCAGCCAGACTGATGCGCCGATCGCCTGTTCGATCGACCTGGGCCGGGCAATCTACAAGGCGCAGGCGCACCAAGGCGTTGGCGGAGCGGGCACAGGAGCCTGCTCGGGAGACCTGCTGTTGGGAGCGCTCGCCGCCTGCGCTCAAATCACCTGCCAGATGGTCGCGGCTGCCATGGGAATCGTGACCGAACGGATTGATGTCACGGTTGAGGGCGATCTGGACCTGCAAGGAACGCTGGGAATCTCGAAAGACGTCCCCGTCGGATTTCAGAGCATCCGAGTCATTTTCGACGTCCGCGCGCCGCAGGCAACACAAGAGCAGCTAAGCGCGTTACAGGCGAAAACGGAGCAGTATTGCGTGGTGATGCAAACCTTGCAGAGTCCGCCGAAGATTGAGCACACATGGGCGGCGGGGTCGTAATCGCTCCGTCAGTGGGCGAGGGTCGCAGCGCACTATGACCAGAGCTGTGGACCAGCGCTGTGATCAACGATTAATCGTCATTCCCCGCTCCGCGGCATTCTCTGCCACGTCTACTGTTGGTTCGAGGTGCTGCCGGCCTGTGCCGGCTGTTCTGAGGTCGCCTTGGCCGAGCTAGCTGCTGTCGCTTTCTTGTTCGGCGGTATCTCAGTTCCATCGGGATAGATCATGATCTTGACGGTGCCCCAGCCAGGATCCGAACCGGCGTCGGTCTGCTTGCCCGCTCCAAGAGTTTTCAGCTGGCTGTCGTCGAACCCAAAGTTTTCGACCAGATACTCGCGCACAACCATGGCTCGCGCCTGGGTTAGCACCAAGTCCTTCTGCTTGTCGCCTTCCTTACCGGCGGATACCATAACTACCGCAACCGCGAACTGGTTATCTGCGAGGAAGTCTCCCGCTGCTTTGAGGGATTTCTGATTTTTCAATTTAGCAGAGCCTTGCTTATCGAAGAGTTGTTTTCCCGAGTAGGTAAATTCTTTTGTAGGCGTGCCCTGGGGCAGCCGTTCGATTTCGTCCTTGGCGAGTTCGGCAGAATCTTCGTATCCGCGGGTTTTGTAATATCCCCGAAGGAAGAAATTGTGCTTCAGGGCTTCCATATTTTCCTGGAAGTCGGTAACCCCCGCCTGGGCCTGGACCATCGTGTCCCGCATTGTGCTCGTTGTTTGCGAGAGGTTGTTGTAGAGCTGCTTGTCGTTCACCAGCGCTCCCACGGTACCTTGGCCCTGGTTGATCTTGGCGGTGATGGAATCCAGGTTCGCTGCGGCGCGTGTCGCATTCTGGATGGCGGCCTGGCTGCTGTCGAGAATGACGCTGGCCTTTTGAAATATGCCCGCCATGTCGAGCGGAGGAATGCTGGCGATGGTGTCGCCATCCCGCACGTCGGCCGCAGTGGCGGATCCAAACGAGATCGCGAGATATTGATTTCCTAGCAAACCTTCTGTCTCGATGGTGGCCACCGAATCCCGCTTGATGATCTCGTGAGTCGACTTGTCGAGATCCATGACGATCGTGACCTTGTCTCCAGGCTTGTGGGGCAACTCGATGGTGCGCACGGTTCCGCTGTGAACGCCACCGACGCGCACGTCGCCTCCAGCATCCAAGCCCATCACGTTGTCGAATTGCGCCTTCAATCGATATGTAGGACTGAAAAGATACTGCTTGCCTCCGATAATGAAAACGCCCGTCACCAGAATCGCAAGCGTTACAACGATAAAAGCGCCCAACCGTGCTGCTCTCGACATAGGACTCCCTACGAATGCGCTAGAAACTCCCGAACAAACTCGATGTCGCTCTTTTGAAGTTCTTCAAAATTGCCCTCGATTACTACTTTTCCCTTATTCAGCAAGGCAAGACGGTCGGCAATCGTCTTGGCGCTGTGCAGGTCGTGAGTGACTACGATGGAAGCCATGTGATGTTCGGCCTGGAGTTTTAAGACCAAATCGTCAATCTCGCCGGAGCTGATGGGGTCGAGTCCGGCCGTGGGCTCGTCGAGCAGCAGAATTTCCGGCTCCAATGCAAGGGCGCGCGCCAGTCCAACCCGCTTCTGCATACCACCGGAGATATCCGAAGGCATTTTCTTAAGACCAGCTTCCATTCCCACCTCCGCGAGGAGAGCGGCGACGCGATCGCTCTGTTCGGACTTCGACATCGACTGCCGGTGGTGCAGCAGGGGAAAAGCGACGTTCTCCTCGACCGTGAGGGAGTCGTAAAGGGCGGCGTGCTGAAAGAGAAAGCCCATCTTTTTTCTGATTTCGCCGAGTTGGTCGAGGCCCATACCGGAAATATCTTGTCCGTGGATGCGAACCGATCCGGAGTCGGGCTTCTCCAAACCGATGATGATCCTGAGCAAGACGCTCTTGCCGGTGCCGCTACGACCGAGTACCGCCAGAGTTTCTCCGCGCTTCACGGCCAGACTGACGCCGGTTAAGACTTTTTGCGTGCCGAAGGATTTATGCAAGTCGCCGACTGCGATCGCCGGGTCACGGCTGAGGTTCTCAGCGTCGTCTTGTCTCGTCGCGTTCTGTTCGATCGTTTCCATGATGGTTTTCGCGCGCAATTTGTGAATGCCTATGGGAAAAATATGATGATGAGTTTCACCAAGACGACATCCGCGAGGATTACGAATAATGAGGAAAGAACGACCGAACTAGTGGCGGCACGTCCGACGCCGGCCGCGCCTCCTTCAGTGCGCATACCCTGAAAACAGGCGATCAAGCCGATGATGAGTCCAAAGACGGCGGTCTTGAAAGTAGGCGGCAGAAAATCATTAAAATCCGCGCCGTTGAAACCGGCGCTGATGAACTGATGCAGAGAGAGCGGTTCCACCAGGGCCTGCGCAATCCAGCCCATAAGAATGCCGCAGAGATCGCCTGCCAGAGTCAACAAGGGCAGCATCAGAATGCAGGCGAGAATACGGGGGGCGGCGAGCAGCCGGTAGGGGTTGACGGCGGAGGCCTCGATCGCGTCGATCTGTTCGGTCACCTTCATCGACGCCAACTCTGCGCCGATGCCTGCGCCCACGCGACCACTTACGACCAGGCCAGTGATAATCGGCCCCGTCTCGTGGAGGACCGAGAATACGATGGCTGCGGGAAGCAGCGATTTCGCGCCAAATCGCGTGAGGCTGAAGCGGGATTCCAAAGAGAGAACGACGCCGGTAGCAGCGCCAGCCAACGCGACCAGCGGGAGGGATTTGGATCCTATCTCATCGAGTTGCCGAACCAGTTCGCGGAATTCGAATGGCGGAGTGACCGCGGCACGAACGACTCGCCAGAGAAATATTCCCAGCTCGCCGAACCACTCGAAAAATTCCGTAGCCGCGCCTTTGATCGAGCTCACCAAGGGGAACTCGGGCGAGATCTGGAGACCTGGCAGTGCAGGTTCCATTGCAGCAGTCGCTCTGGAGGCGGGTTCGGTCATGGACTTAGACCCGGAACGGGTGCGGCATGGGCGTTGGTAAGATGCATGCGAGAGAGCAAAGAGCGGTTTCCGCTGTAAATAAATTCCAAGCCGACGTTGGCTCCGACATACCCGAGCAAGGCGTAATTGCCGATGCGAAAACCGTCGCGGGAATCGAAGCGGCTAGGGTACCAACCGTAGACCGCCGTCATTGCTCCGGCATAGGGGGCAACCAAAGCGGGTAACGAGAACACGCGATGGCCATCTTCGCCGCGGCGCGAGATGAAGGTTGAAAGCACAGCGTGAGTCAGTCGCGGGAAAAAACCTTTGCACGCGCAGCGGTAATACAAAGTGTCTTCACGGAATGCCTCTGCAAGCGCGTACCGCGTGGTGGTGCTTACAGCTGCAATTCCGAAGTCGGACCCGAAGCGCCTGCCGTAACCCTCGGCGCCGTGCTTCCACTCGGGGGGTGCATTTTCCAGTTGGCTGATCCCGGCACCGAATGCAGATACGACGATGGGATAGGGACCGTAGGCTTCAAAGAAATAGTTCTGCAGCTTAGTTTTTTCTGGGGGTCGCGTATACGTCACGGCCCATCGCGGGTAAGACGGGACTAAGGAAGTTGGGATCGAGGAAGTCGCGGGCGCTTCGCGGGGCGCCTCAGTCGTATCGGTCAACGATTGCGCGTACGCGAACCGCTCCAGGGACGCGGTCGCTGTGATTGCCAGCAGCACAAGCAGAAAGCGGCGCCTCTTCATGTCGAAAGCTTCCCTTCGTAGTGGATGTTTTCCGGTCCTTTCAATCGCAATCGAGGCGCTCCCGCGAGTCCCCAAAGACATCCACGAACTTCCGCCGGAATCAGAACGTTGGTAGTTGCCAGTATCAAACTTCAGGCGGCGGAAGACTGTTCATAATTGATCGGTTCGTGATTCAGTGGTGTGGCCTTGCCGATGCGCTCGGTCGTTCTATCCGCGTTGCGATGAGAGATTGGGCTACTGAGATGTGGTGGCGTAACCGAGTCATGTGCAAAATTGACCATCTTTCTTTAGAGCATGGCCTCACTATTAACGACGAGCTTCCGATCCGCCTGTTGATCGGGAGTTTGCGACGGACGACTCGCGAATCGACGCAAGGCTGTACGAGTCTGGGTTTAATCCCACTAACACCTGAAACGTAACGTTGTCCGCTAGGTTTCAAGCGGGTGAAACGCGATCGCGGTTTTTGGAAGTACCCTGATCGAGTAGGTCTCGCCGCGCACAAGATTGAGCCGCCGCTAAAATCCGTGAAACCTCGAGCTGCACCGGAGGTAATAAAGGATGAGCCGGCAGAAAGAAGCACAATGCGCACTTCAATCGTAATTCGGACGTTGCTGTTTACGCTCGCCATACTGGCATTCTCCCCCGGAGCATTCGCTCAAATCGGAGTCGGCATCTCGGTGAATTTCGGCCCTCCGGCGCTGCCAGTTTACGAGCAGCCAATCTGTCCCACCGACGGCTATCTATGGACGCCTGGCTACTGGGCGTACGATGACGGCGATGGCTACTACTGGGTGCCTGGAACCTGGGTTGAGCCGCCGCAAGTCGGCTTCCTCTGGACGCCCGGTTACTGGGGCTGGGGCTCCGGCGCTTACCTCTTCCACGAAGGATATTGGGGGAACGAGGTGGGCTTCTATGGCGGAATCAATTACGGTTTCGGCTACGGTGGCTCCGGGTATGAGGGAGGCCGGTGGGATGGCGGTCACTTCTCCTACAACACCTACGTAAATCACGTGGACACCAACGTTATTCACAATACGTACAACACCAGGGTGACGGTCTCCGATACGCACGTGAGTTTCAACGGCGGCAGCGGTGGCGTCTCCGCGCGTCCTACAGCGCACGAAGAATCGTTCGCCAGCGAGCACCACGTTGGACCGGTAGCAGCGCAAACCCAGCATGTTCAGGAAGCTCGCAGTAATCCAGAGCTTCGCGCTTCGGCCAACCATGGCAAGCCGCCTATCGCGGCAACCAGCAAACCTGGCGACTTCAAGACCGGCGCGGTGGCGTCCAAAGAAACAGGGGGAGAATACAAGGCTCCTCCAGCCAATACCGTGCGCGGCAATGAATCGCGTCCGCAAACTGAAGCTCGGCCAACCTCCGGCAATCACGCCAGCGAATTACAGCCGCACGCAAACACGCCGCCGAACACCGGCAATGCCGCAACCGACAAGAAATACCAGAAGCAACAGGACCAGCTAGCCGCCAAGCAAACGAAGGATCACCAGAAACTCCAGCAGCAGCAGGAAAAGGATCACCAGCAAGCCACCAAGAAGAACTATAACGACACGCAGAAAGCACAGATGGAGCAGAAACACACGCAGCAAACGCAACAGGTCGAGCAAAAGCATGCCGCTCAGCAGACGCAGATGCAGCAGCGCCAAGCGCCTCGCCAGGCTGCGGCAAAACCAGCCAGTCGGCCGCCCGCAGAAAAGCACTAACGTCGTGTGAAAAGGCGATGCAATCCGCGTCCTCGATAGGGCGCGGATTGCAACGATGGGCGCGGACGGCAACCCCGGTATGGGAGTGCGCTTCGTCTGAGAGTGCGAGACTCAGTTTGAGTCCCAAGATCTTCGACCCACGGGGTCTGCAGTCCGGGTCCTGCGGGTCGATCCGCCTTTAGATATAGTGCCCCAGATGCCGATGAAACTCCTGAGAACCTCATCGTAGCCACCCTTTCAGGCTGAGGCCTTCTCAACAACCGCCCTCGCGCTGTCCTCTAGTGTCGAATCCCCTTCCCGCTCAACCTCGGCAGCGAGCTTTAAATCAATCACTTGGACGTTAATGCAGGAGTAAGCGGCGAATAAGTTGACCCAGCCTCGCCGATCACCCATATTGAGCGACGAAGAGGCGGCGCGAAGCAGGCACGGATCGCGCAGGCTCGATTCCAAGACAAGAAGAATCCAAGCCACCCCCCCATTTGCCAGAGCGGGTTTCGAGGCAAGAACTCGTCCTGGGAAGGCCGACGACGTCAGCTCGTCCGTTGATGTAGCACAACCGGTGCGCGCAAGAAATCAGGTTCGAGAAAGGCAATCCTTTATGTCTGTCCCCGCTACGCAAATGCTGAGCGCACGGTTTCGCGCGGCATGTACTCTTCTTTTTCTTATTGGACTTCTACTTGCCGGGGACCCGATGTGGGCGATCACGCCTCTTGGGACGATCAAGGTCGGCCATTTGCCGGGTCCGATCGCGGTGGACCCTTCCGGACACCTCGCGTATGTGGTGAACCAGGGCGCGAACACCGTATCGGTTTTTGACACTTTGCAATTGAAGGTCAAGAAGACGATCGCGGTCGGGACAAATCCTGTGGCGATCGCGGCGAATCCTGCTGCGAACATGGTGTATGTGGCGAATTTGCAATCGGCAAACATTAGCGCGATTACCGGAACCGGCGCGGCGGCGACGTGGAAGGTTGGCGGACAACCTGCGGCGCTGGTAGTGGACTCGGTGCTCGGGCAGCTCTATGTAGCGGATGAAGAACTGGATCAGGTCGAAATACTGAATGCCAAGACAGGCACTGTAGTGACGACGGTGCCAACCGGACTGCGGCCAACCGCAATCGCTGTGAACATCGCTACACACGCGGTCTTTGTAGCTTGCACGGGGAGCGCCGGGTCGGTGGTTGTGATCGACGGTACGACGAATAAGCTCGTCACTACTGTGTCGGGAGCCTCGATTCCGACGGGAATCACTTCTGTTTCGGTGGATCCGCAGACGAACGTCGCAGTGCTGGCAAGCCCCACGGCGGATGCATCGATTGCACTTGCTGCAATCGACGCGGGCAACAGCTACACAGTGACAGACGAACCGGTGAACGCAGGCGATGCGCCATTTTCAACCACGTACGATGCGGGTGGTTTATTTCTCCTGGCCCTGAATAACGATACGTACCTTCCCTTCGGCGTCGGCAACGGGATCTTCACCTTAGGCAACGGTTATCTAACAAATCTTCTGGGACTGACGGACCTGGCCGCGAACCCCACGACGAATCAGGTTGGGGTGGTGGATCCGGCCGGAGACACGCTGCTCGTGATTGACCTGTTGACTCCGCAACAGTCCGATATTCACTCTCTGAATACTGGTGCAAATCCGACGGCGTTGGTGTTCGATCCGGTGAGCAGCCGCGTTTTCGTGTCCAATCAAGGCGACGATACGGTGAGCGCATTCGATATCAGCCCGCGATTTGTGGTTCCGGCTTACGAGCAGAACTTCAGTCAATTCGATCTGGACTACGACTATATCGACGCGAATCCCGCGACCGGAACCATCTACACGCAACGACTCGGCACGCTGTTTGCGATCAACGAATCCGCGGCGGAGAAAGGCTACACAGGAATCAGCAGCAATTCGGCGGGGGTCACGACAATTCCACTCGCGAGCCTTTATTCCGAGGCAATCGCGGTGAACGAAGCGACCAATAAAGTTTACGTGGGAGACAGCGCTGGGTTGTTTTATTCGGTCGATGGCGCGACCAATACGGCCAAACTCGTTGCCAGCGTTCCGAGCGGGGCGGATATACGGAGCCTGGCGATCGATTCCGCGACGAACGAAATTCTGGCATGGGATTATGCGCATGCCAGCGTTTATTTGTTGGATGGTTCGACGGAAAAACTGCTGCACACAATTGCGGTGGGATCGGGGAATCCGGGATATCTGCTTGTCGATCCGGTGGCAAATCTGGCATACGCAGTGCTGGAATCCGTCTATGTAATCGATCCGGCTGGCGGCACGGTGGAGGCTACGATCGCGCTTCCTAGCGCTCCGGACTATGCGGCACTGAACCCGGGAAGCCAGCGACTGTATGTGGCGAGCAGTCAGAATCTTTCGGTGATCGACACCAGCAAGAACTCGTTGATCACCAATATTCCGATAGTTGCGGCGGAGGCCACGGCGATCGCGGTAAACCCGGTGACTGGAAATTTCTATCTGGGATTGAGTGAGGCGGGTGAGCCGCACGTCCTGGTTTATAAGGGCACGACGAACAAACTGATTACGGATATATCCGGCACCGTGTTTCCGGCGTTGACCGGAGCTACGGATATTAAAGTCAATCCTCTCACCAACACGGTATACGTGGGCAGCGATCGCAGCACCGGGACTTTGCTCGTGGCGGCCGTTGACGGGGCGCTCAATACGGTTTCGGCAGTTGCTCCCAGCCCCTTCGAAGCTGCCGCGCACAGCCTTGTAGTCGACCTGGGCACATCGGTGCTCGCCGGCGCAGGATATAGCTATACCGATTTGTGGCTACCCACTACAGACTTCACGGGCGTCGCGTCGGTGCCGATCGCGGTCACGATGCAAGGCGTTACGGACAGTCAGACGATTGCGACTACGCCACTTTTTCGCACTCACAATACGCGGCCAACTTTCACCATCTCCGCGACTAGCAACTTTGGCGAAAATGCCGCGGCGCTCGTTCCCCAGCATGCTTTCTGCCAAGTTGACGGATGGCAGGGGAAATGGACGGCAGTCAAATTGAGCGCGAAGAGCGGGGCAACGGTATCGACGGGCAAGATCAAAGTGCCAGCGCTGTCGACCGGACGACATATCCTCTATGTATACGCCAGCGACGGGGACGTTGCGACGATACAAAACGGCAACCCGAATTCAGCGGCGATCAGTCCGATTCGCTCGGTCGTCTTCACGGTGGAAAAATGATCCCCGGCTGACCATCCGGGGGAAGAATCGCGGTAGTTGCGCTGATTTGAAAGATTTCAGTTTCAACTTCGGCGAAATTCGTCGTACACTCGCAAGACGTTCGCGGCTCGTTCCCATGAACCACATATTTCGACTTCTTCTAGCGTCTCGTAAGATCCGGCTTGGCCCGCTGGAACAACGGCTCCTGTCCGCGATTTGGCAGCAACCGGACGGTATCACGATACGCGAACTTCGCGACCGCGCTGACATCGGGCAAGCTTACATCACGATTGTGACAACGCTGAATCGCCTGCGGAAGAAGGGATTGATCGACCGGATCGCACTCGAGGGCGCGAAGGTCGTGACCTTCCAATACATGCCTCGCTACACGATGGCGGAAGCGGAGCGAGAGCTCGCTAGCACCGCGATCCGGCAGCTTCTGGGGCTGGATATGGCAGGGCCACTTCTGCTTTCACACATGGTCGATGAAATCAGCAATCACGATGCTGAGTTGCTTGAGGAGCTGGGGCGCCTGGTGGATGAGAAGCGCAGGAATGGTCCGAAGTAAAACGCTCGAACTGCATGCAAATTCTGTTCGAAAGTGAGTGCTGGAGAGACCAGAGGAGAACCCGGGAGCAACCATGATGTTTGCCCTGCGTGGAATCGCCGTTTCGCTGAATTGTTTCATCCTACTCTATTGCCTGCTGTCGGTGTTGGTAACGACGGCATGGCGGCTGCTGAGGCCTTCGCATGTGGCGCAGCGGAGCGTAGCCGCCGTCCTCTTTGGGATGCGGATTCTTCCACTGCTCGTTTCCGTAGTTGTAACATTCGCTTTGGTTGTGCCGTCGCTTCTTTTGCTGAAACCGCTACCCACCGATATGGACCTGGGCGCGATGCCACTCGTGTTCGGTGTTTGCGCTCTCGTCTTGATCGCGTATTGCTTCTTGCGCGCGATCGCAGCCCAAACCAGGACAAAACGCGTGGTGACTTGTTGGCTACAAGGTGCACGCCCTGCGAAAGCCAATGCGGACCACACCGTAACTTTGCAGGCGCGGCCGGAGACTCCCCCGCTGACGGTGGTGGGCGTTCGGCATCCGAGGGTATTGGTTTCGGAAGCTACGATTGCCCTGTTAAGTCAGGACGAACTGCGCATGGCACTGAGACATGAACTTGAGCACATGAAGTCTCGCGATAACTTGAAGAGGCTCATCCTGGTTTTTTGTCCTTTTCCTGGCATGACCAAGCTGGAGAGTGCCTGGTCGCAAGCGGCGGAACTGGCCGCCGATGATGCATCGGTTTCGAGTCAAAGCGATGCCCTTGACCTGGCCGCAGCCCTGGTCAAGCTTTCCCGGTTGGTTCCTGTCAAAGCTCCCCCGGTGTGCACCATGAGCTTCGTCGCGGGTCGCATTAGCCAACGTGTGGAGAGTCTTCTGGCCTGGGATGAAGCAAGCCAAGCGCGGCGCGTGCAAATTCGAACCTGGTTCGTCGTTCCGTTCGCGGTTGCCGTGTCGTTGATTGTGACTATCGCGTACGGCCCGGTGCTGGCCATCACTCACGAAGTCACGGAATGGCTTGTGCGCTAGATTCTGCGCCTGCCAGCGGTCTTTACCGAAACCTCTCCATAGATATCAAGCCTTAGGACAGCTCCGATCTTTTCGGTTGTTGGCTGGAACGCGGTTCGCGCTCACGAGTGGGTTGGCGCTCGTGAGCGCGTTCCTCCTTTTGCGCCTCAACTGCTTGGTGTCGCCCTCGGAGGTTGCGGAAAAAGTCCGGCGGTGTCGAGCGAGCTTGCCTCCGGCACTGGAAGAGCCACAGATTTGCACGGATTTGCGGCCCGAGTGGAACTCGGGGCCTTCCCAAGAGCACTCGAATTCAGAGTTTTTTCCGCACCTTGCTAGGGCACGTTGTACGCGCAAAGGTTGTTATAGCCGCAAACAGCGTAGAGAGTTCCGTTGACCACTACCGGTTGAGAAGTCGTCCCGCCGCCGAAGTTCGAGTCCCAAAGCAGGGCTCCCGAGGATGCATCGAGGGCACAGGTGCCGTTGCACTCGGCGTAGACTACGCCGTTGGCGACCGAGGGGGCAGAGGCAAAGTTATTCGACCCGGTGCCGGACCAAATCACTTTGCCGGTCTTCGTTGAGAGTGCATATTCCTGGCCGTAATAGGTCCCGCCAACGTAGACCACATTTTTCGCAACGGCAGGACGATTATAGTTGTTACCGCAGTCCAGGCCCGTGACCTTCCAAAGCTGAGTTCCGGTTTTCTTATTGAATGCAAAGACGGTACCGTTAAATGTGTTCACGTAGGCGGTATTTCCGGACACCGTTACTGGAGATCCGGGATCACCGGTCGGGGCACACCAGGCTGTCGCCCCACTGGTCAGTGAAACCGCGCAAACGCCTTGGGTGCTGTCGTTGTTCGGATAGAAGGTGCCGTAGTAGGCGAGTCCGCCGGAGACGGCCGCTGGGTAGTCGGTGGGGGCGTAGCAGTCGTTGGCACCACCACCGCCAGCGCCGCCATCGCCGCAATTGCCAATTGACCAAACCTTGGCGCCAGTCTTGGCATTAAGCCCGAAGATGTAGCCTCCGCGCTCGCTTAGCGTGTCGGCTTCGCCGATGACGAGGATGCCGTTGGAAATAACGGGGCCGTTGTAGGGGCCGCTGCTCACCGATGTCCCGCCATCGTTGTAGATCGCCCAACTCCAGAGCAGTTTGCCTGCTGTCTTACCCGAGAGCCCGACGGCGCAAACTCCGGAATGCCCACCGCCGTTCTCATCGAGCTGACAGTTCACATAGATGGTGCTGCCGGAAATCGCCATACCCTGCGCCATTCCTCCATACGCATAGCTGGTAGCAGTTCCCGGAAATGTCCAAAGAAGTTTGCCGGTGGCTGCATTCACCGCATACAGGTTGCCGTCGCTGGAATCGATATACACGGTGTTGCCTGAAGACAGCGAGGGCACGTTGATTTCGGCGTTGGTCGAGAAGAGCCAAGTCTGGGTCAGTCCGGCTACGTTGGCGGCGGACAAAGTCGTTTCCTTGGGGTTATAGCCGACGTGAGCCGCGTTGTATCCGCTCTGTAGCCAACTCGCCGACGCGACTTGCGACACGGCCTGGTTGGTTTGGGCCTGAAGCGGCAGGATTGCTGCGGCTGTGAAAATGAAAAGTATGAACAAGACGGCCATGCGGACTGCCCCTACTTGGTGGCGAAAGCAATTCATTCATCGTCTCCTAAGAGTCTGATATTTTCTGGCAATTGAATAAGCGCGACTGAGGTCTGCCGGTGTCCGCTTCAGAAGGCGCCGCACAACTCTGAAGTCGGCGCCCAATTTGCCTCAGAAAGCAGCACCCGGTCAATGTTTCGGGCGTGACCCGTTTGTGAAGCGCGTGTGACGCGCTAAGAGGTTTATTTGCAGTACAATCCATGGAATTGTCGTCTCGCGAACAAAGCGGGTTTAGGTCGAAAGGGGGGACGAACCACGGCACAGTTTGTTTTCGGCAGCAACGGCTCGGATGGTAGACTTGCGATCTTCCCCGAAGCAGCCTTCGTCTTATGCCTTCCCACTCATTGAGTCGAACGTCGAATACGGTCGTACGCTTCGGAGCTTTCGAGGCCGATTTGCGCCTCGGGGAACTGCGCAAGAACGGCGTCAAGGTCAGAATCCAAGACCTACCCTTTCGCGCCCTCAGCCTTCTCTTGAGCCGCCCGTCCGAAGTCGTGACGCGTGAGGAATTCCGGCAGACGTTGTGGCCCGATGACGTGTTCGTCGATTTCGATCTCGGGATCCGGAGCGCAATTAAGCGCCTGCGCGACGCGCTCGGGGATGCAGCCGAAAATCCAATTTTTGTGGAGACCGTCGACCGCCGCGGCTACCGATGGATTGCGCCAATCCAGCGAGTGGAGGCCGAAGCGGGGGCGACGAGCCTGGAAGTCAAGGGCGAGTCCGAATCAACTTCCAGTGCGGCAGCTATGGATGGCGCGGGTCTGACAGGTAACGCACTCCCTAGAGTTCCAAGAAAGCGATGGATCGGGGCGCTGCTCGGTCTTTTGGTTATCGTATTGGCCGTTACTTTCTTGCAAGGGGCAGGCTGGAAGCAAAGCTTCTTCGGCAACCTGTTTGGAAAGGCCGACTCAGGGGTCGTGCACTCGGTGGCAGTGTTGCCCTTTCAGAATGCGGGGTCCGACACGGACGCGGATTTTCTACGACTCGCGCTGCCCGATGAGGTCGCAAACGTTCTGAGTTACGTGCCGTCACTCTCGATTCGTCCGTTCGCCACCACGAGCAAGTACAACGGGTCGAACTTAGACCTGCAACAGGCTGGGCGGGAGATGGGAGTGAGTTCCATCGTAACGGGACACTACTTCATCGCAGGCGATCAACTCGAGGTCACCCTGGAAGCAGTGGATGTTGCGAACAACCGCAGTGTTTGGCGAGACACCATTAGCGTGGCAGCGTCGGACAAGATCGCGATGCGGGAACAGATCGCGTCACAGGTTCGGCAGGGCCTCGTTCCCATGCTTGGAGGATCGGCGGCATTTGGGGAACCCGGCACTCGACCGAGAAGCGAGCAAGCTTACGACTTATATTTGCGCAGCATCGCGATTCCGCACGATGTTGCTCCCACGAAGGGCGCGATTGCAATGCTGGAACGTGCCGTGGGCCTTGACCCCAGCTACGCGCCTGCCTGGGCTGCTCTGGGCATGAGGTATTACTACGACGCTACCTTCGGTGACGGAGGAGAAGCGATGCTCAGGCGCTCCGATTCGGCATTCGAAAGAGCACTGGCGCTTGATCCAAACTTGATTTCTGCCGCCGGGGCGCTCATTACGAATCAGAGTGATCGCGGCAACATTGGACGTGCCTTCGCGCAAGCTTCAGCCTTGGTGCAGCGACGGCCAGACAGCGCTTCGGCCCACTTCGTTCTGAGCTACGTGCTGCGCTATGCCGGGCTCTTGGATGACGCGGCGCGCGAATGCGACACCGCACTCAAACTGGACCGGGGCAACTACCAGTTCCGATCGTGCTCATGGGTATTCGCCCGACTGGGCAGGCCAGAGAGAGCGATGCAGTTTGTTCGCCTCGACGCGGGTTCAGACTGGGCCGCTAGACAGACAGCCTTTATTCTTCTGGGCCAAGGCAAAGTGGCGGAGGCGCGACAAAGCATCCAGAGAATGTCGGACACGCCTTTGATGGGTCACGATCTGCTGCAGGCCTGCCTTGACCCCCAAGATGCATCCCGATTGGACGAAAGCGCTCGGAAGGTTGAGACTGCCGCACTTGCAGGAGTCGATCCGGAGCCGCGGTACGTATTCGGAAGCTTGCTATCGTACTGCGGACAAAAAGATGCGGCCATGCACTTGCTGAAAAGCGCTATCGAACACAACTACTGTGCCTACCAAACTCTCCAGTCCGATCCATTGCTGGGGAAGCTACGCGGAGCTTCTGAATTCGGGGAAGTGTTATCAGCAGCGAAGGATTGCCGGGACCGATTCCTTGCGGAACGACAACAGATTCAACATTAGAAGCGAGGATTGCGGCCTCCCCGCATTCAACGCGCCAAAGGGTGTGCGCATACAGGCTCGATCGGGAAAGGTTGCAGGCTGGGGAAATAGCGGCGTCGAAAGTACAGTGCCAAGTTGACCAGTGCGATCATCACGGGCACTTCTACCAAAGGTCCAATCACAGCCGCGAATGCGGCGCCTGAGTTAATCCCAAATACGGAGACTGCCACGGCGATGGCCAATTCAAAATTGTTGGACGCCGCGGTAAATGCCAGGGTAGTCGTCTTCGAATAGTCCGCTCCCACTTTCCTGCCCATATAAAAAGACACTAAGAACATCAACACGAAGTAAATCAAGAGCGGCACGGCGATGCGCAAGACGTCCAAGGGGAGGCGAACAATGTACCCACCTTTAAGGGAGAACATCACCGTAATTGTGAACAGCAGAGCAATCAATGTCAGCGGGCTTGCACGCGGGATGAAATTTTGGTTATACCAATCGAGCCCTTTGGCACGAACCAGCGCAGTGCGAGTTAAGAATCCAGCCAGAAAAGGAATGCCCAGGTAGATCAGGACGCTCTTTGCAATTTCGGCAACCGACACATTGACGATCGCACTGTGAAGACCGAGTTTAGCGGGAAGGACGGTGATGAAGACCCAGGCATAGAGAGAGTAGAACAAGACCTGAAAGAGAGAATTGAAGGCCACCAGGCCGGCGGCATATTCCGTATCGCCTCGCGCCAACTCATTCCACACGATAACCATCGCGATGCAACGAGCAAGACCGATCATGATTAACCCGGCCATGTATTCCGGATATCCGCGTAGGAAGACAATGGCCAACACAAACATGAGAATCGGCCCGACAACCCAGTTCTGCACGAGCGAAAGACCCAGCACTTTCTTGTTGCGAAAGACCTCGTGCAGGTTCTCATATCGCACCTTCGTGAAAGGTGGATACATCATCAAAATCAATCCCGCTGCAATCGGAATCGATGTCGTGCCGAGGTTGAAGCGATTCAGAAACGGTGCGATTCCGGGAACGAGCCAACCCAAGACAACGCCGGCGACCATCGAGGCGAAGATCCACGCAGTGAGAAAGCGGTCGAGAAAACCGAGATGACGAGTGGCCTTCATTTGTAATCCCTGTTTTGTAATCCGTGAAGGGTGGCAAACGGGTAGCGCAGCCCCTTGTCGGTCCCTTCTATTCTTGGGCGACGGGAGCCATCGTCTGCCCGATATTGTCGAGTTCCCTCTTGAGTGCAAGACCGTCGAGAGTCTTCAGCGGTAGGTAGAGCAAGAGGCCGATTCTGCGCTCCAACATAAAAAACACCTCGCGAAATGCCCGCTCCACCTCAGCTTCGCTTCCGTGGACCGCCGCTGGGTCGGGAATGCCCCAATGAGCGGTCGTTGGCTGTCCTGGCCAGATTGGGCAGACCTCTTTCGCGGCGTTGTCACAAACCGTAAAAACAAAGTCGAGCTTTGGAGAGCCAGGCAAAGAGAATTCATCCCATGCCTTACTGCGCAGACCTTGCGTAGGCAAGTGAGCCATTTCGAGCTGTTTCAAGGCTTCCGGCCGAACCGTTCCCGAGGGGTGGCTGCCGGCGCTGTAAGCCGTGAAATCAGGCCTGCCTTTGAAGTTCAGAATTGCCTCGGCCATGATGGAGCGCGCCGAGTTGCCGGTACACAGGAACAAAACGTTGTAATGTTCTTTCATGCTCGCTCTCTCTTAGTTGCAGCAGGTCGGTCCACAACAAGCCTTCGTTCCAGTGTTTGACGGTTTCAGGGCTCGAACGAATGCGCTCAGGAATTTGCCATTCACCTCGGGCGCAATCGCGTCCACATCGACGCCCGCTGCCGAGAGAAACTCACGCGCATCTTCTGCGCGATAGACCCGTGTCGGCTCGATGTCAATTTGCTCGAAGCCGGCTGCGGAGAGCTTGCTGCGATATTCGTCTTCACCGAGCGCCCCGGCCACACACCCGACCCACAGGAGAACACTTTGGCGGATTTCTGGCGCGATTGTGCCGCGGGTGACGACATCGGAAACGGCGAAGCGGCCGCCTGGTTTCAGCACACGAAAGGCTTCTCGCAGTACACGGTCTTTATCTGCCGAAAGGTTGATCACACAATTCGAGATAATCACGTCGACTGCGTTGTCCGGCAGAGGGATGTTCTCGATCTCGCCCTTCAGGAACTCGACATTCTCAGCACCCGACTTGCGCTTGTTCTCATTCGCGAGCGCCAGCATTTCATCTGTCATATCGAGGCCGTATGCTTTGCCGGTGGGTCCAACCCTTTGCGCCGATAGCAAGACATCGATGCCTCCGCCCGAGCCGAGATCGAGCACCACGTCTCCGGGATTCAACTTCGCCAACGCAGTTGGATTTCCGCATCCTAGCGAGGCGAGAATTGCCTCTTCCGGCACCTGTCCCGTTTGTGAAGAGTCGTACAAATTGGAGGTGATTGGGTCGCAGCCCAAGCCGCTTGCAGCGGTGGCTCCGCAGCAACTGCTTCCACCACTTTTCACGCGGAGCGCTGCCTGGCCATACTTTTCTTTAACTACTTCTTTGATATCCGCGCTGCTCATGATGTCCCCCTCGTTATTGGCAAAGCTGGATGATATTTTGCGGCTTGACTGCCTTGTTTCGGGTGCAGCATTCGGCGTAAAGGAACTGCAGAAGTTCCTGGAGAGCTTGCGTGTTGGCCGTGTACCGCAAGAATGTGCTCTCACGACGGACTTTCACTAGCCCTTCGTTCTTCAGTTTCTCCAGGTGATGCGAAAGGGTGGAGTTCGGGATGTCGAGTTCTGATTGGATATCGCCTACGACCAAGCCATCCGGATGAGCAGATAGCAGCAATTGCATGATGCGTAGGCGCGGTTCGGTGCCCATGGCAGAAAACATGTCGGCGTATTTAGCAACTTGCTCGGTGGTCTTCTTGTTTGCGGTCCCTTGCATATTTCGATATTTGCAGAACTATAGACCTATGTCAAGCCAGGTATCAAAAGGCCGCATTTCGACGGCGGACCAGGGGCGAACGAGGCTCCGAGACGCGGACCTTTTTCGAAAGCGAAAGGAATCGTGGGTCTCGTTTCTGTACATGCGTCCACGAAGTGGACACAAGCGGCAATTGTTGGTCCGGAGGCAAATCTGGGTACGGTTCTTTTCCCGTCAAACGAAGGTTGCGCGGCGAGGGAAGGAGACCATCGATGGCTAGCAAAATGCGGATATGTTGGGGGCGAGCCCCGTAGCAAGAGCGGGATGTTGACCAAGATACAGATCGATTAAACACTCCGGCAAGCCATTCAGGCATGGCACGAAACTTGCACCAGGACTTGGCACAAAGAAGAAACGCGCTAGTTCAATAGATTAAAGAAGGAGCGTTGTGTTAACGAAGGCGAAAGCGGTAAAAGTGATGCTGGCAAGCGACGATTCAGAAACCGTTGCCATTCTTTGCAATTGCATGGCGCAGATGGCAATGCAGGTTGACGTGTGCGCCGACATCGATTTGGCCGCCGGGAAGCTCTGCCATGCCAAGTTTGAAGCCGTCGTGATTGACTTTAGCTACGGCGCGAAAGCGTTGGAGATGGTCAAGAAGACGCACGAGATGACATCTCACAAGAAAGCGGTGGTGATTGCGGTCCTGAATGACAGCAGCGAAATGCCAGACGCCTTCCGAGCGGGTGCGAGTTTTACACTCGTGAAACCGTTACTCGCAGAAATCCTGGCGCACACCCTTCGAGCTTCTTATCCGATGATGGTACGGGAAATGCGGCGTTATTATCGTTGTGCGATCGAGATGCCCGTTCGCGTCGCAAGCGATACCCGAACAGATTTTCTCGCTGAAGCCATCAATATCAGCGAGGGCGGGATGGCAATTGTGTCCACCACCCCCGTTCGTGTCGGCGAACAACTCTCTCTGACCGTCGTTCTGCCGGGCACGACCAACGAAGTGCAAATTACAGCCGAGGTGTGCTGGACCAAGGACCCCGGACACATCGGGCTTGAGTTCGTAAAGGTATCAGCGATGGAATCAGCGGGGCTACAATCGTGGCTTTCAGACCGTCTGGAGGAAAGCCTGGCACGTTAACGCGTAGTCTCTCTTCCGCTCGGGAGCGATTTGTCTGGGGATCGTCAACGAAAAATCTCGATGCCGTTTGCCCCATAAAACGAAATCAAGCCATCCTCGCCGTCGGTCCGTTATGAGAATCTTGCCCATTGGGTTTCGGTGGGATCGCTATCCGAGCGAGCATGTTATACAGAGTTGATCTGGCGATTCCCAGAACCTCAGCGGCTCTACTTTTGTCCCCGCCCACATTTTCGAGGACGCGCAGAAGATGGCGCTCTTGCACCGCTTCCATCGACAACATTCGGTCATGGCTCATGTGATCAGCTACTCTGAGAAGCTGAGCCGGAAGATCTTTGGAATCGATCACACTGCCATCCACCATCATGCAGGCGTTGCCCAAGACATTCTCCAGTTCTCGAACATTGCCGGGCCAATGATAGCGAGCCAATTGAGCCTGCGCGCGGCGCGTGATGCCGGAGACTGGCCGGTCGTACTGCTTGGAGAATTTTTCGACAAAGAATCGCTGGAGCAGGGGAAGGTCTTCCTTGCGCTCAGCCAAACTGGGCAATCGAATTTCAGTCATCGATAAGCGGTAATAGAGGTCTTCGCGGAACTTGCCCTCTTGGACCAAAACGCGCAAATTCTTATTGGTGGCGGCTATGACTCGCACGTCGACTTTTCGAAGCGCGGGTGAACCAACTCTCTGAACCTCCTGATTTTGCAACACTCGCAGCAATTTGGCTTGACCTGCCAACGGCATATCGCCGATTTCGTCGAGGAATACGATTCCTTGATGTGCGTACTCAAAAAGCCCGATCTTATCCTGAGTCGCACCGGTAAATGCACCGCGCACGTATCCAAACAGCTCGCTTTCGAAAAGGGTTTCGACCAGCGCTGAACAGTTGCAGATCGCAAACGTTCGGTCCGCAACAGGGCTGAGCCGATGAAGCGCGTGGGCGGCCAGTTCCTTTCCGGTTCCAGTATCGCCCGTTAAAAGGACTGTCCGAAAATGAGGTGCGATCCGGCGGAGAGTGGCGAAGACCTCCATGACCAGAGGACTGCGGCCCACGATGCCCTCGAGTTGAAACGTGTCGACAAGCGACTGATCGAGTTGAGTAATATAGAGGCGCCGACGGTTCTCTTCGATCAACTTAGCAACGCGCACTTGTAGAGCGGCAACATTGAGAGGTTTCGTCAAATAGTCGGCCGCTCCCTTCTTGATGGCTTCGACGGCCGATTCAGCTGAGTAATATCCGGTCACGAGAATCACTTCCGTTCTCGGATCGATGGCCACGATCTGTTCCAACAAATCCATGCCGCTAACACTCGGCATCATCAAATCGAGCAGCACGATCTCCGGCCGACGCTCCTGAAAAAGAGAGAAGCCGATCTCTGGACTCGTGGTAGTGAGAATATCCAGCCCCGTCTGCCGCAGAGCCGACTCAATCAGTCCCAGGTTTTGCTCTTCGTCGTCAATCACGAGCAAGGTCAGACCAGCGCCCTCTTCGATATTCATAGGGTTACCCTCAGGCACTTATCGATCACTGTAACGGCACCGTGGGCTCGTTGTATGTAGTGACATGTCATTACACATCAGACAGGACTTCTTTTAAAGACCATGCTAACCCAACAGTTAGTATGACAATAGACTTCCGGTTCGCTACTTATCGTTGATGGATGTGGACCCGGAGCGGCAGACCACCCGCGCATCTGACGACCTAATAGACTGCACTGTTAACCAGGTTAGATCTGGATCGGACTGCCCTGCGAGCCAATACGCTTCTACTGTTTCGCTCGCTGCCTCAAAGCGCCGCTCCGTCTCTTCGCAGAGACTCGTGTCCAAACTGGAACGCGAAAACGTGGCACACGACTCGACGGCTCGACCGACTTCCTCCGTGGACACAACCACAGACGGGGAGTGTGTCGCCGGGGCGACCGGCTTCAACCGTAATCCTGTTAGCTTTCATCTTCGCGCATCGGAGGAAGGAAAATATCCAGGAGTAGAGAGTAAACCTTGAAGAGAACAATCTCACGTCGTAGCGCTCCACTCAGCGCAGCCTACAACCAGCAAGAAAACTTGTCTATCAGCCCAGGGCGGACAATCGTAGGCGGTTAGCCGACATTTTCACTGTTGAGAAGAAAGTGAAAGACGCTTTCGATCTCAGAATCTCCTGCCACCGCCTGCTCAGCCACGATCGCTCTTGCCTGGTCGATGTTTAGCTTCGTAGCCTTAGGGCTTTGATACAGGCTTCTGGCTGGGCTCGAAACTGGATATGTTGCGCCGCAATCATGATTGGTCGCCGGAGTAGCTTTCATGGTTTTCCGTTGCCTCGTTGTCGGGGATTATGCGCAGCTTCCAGAGGCCCTTGTAGCGAGTGCGAAACGCCCGCCCCTCCCGTTCCAGAAAAGCCAAGGCGGCTATTACATCCGCAGGCGATTCTCGCAGGCGGTAGGCAAGCTCTTTTACCTCGATGCGGACAGGATGATAGGAGTAAAGCTGGTACACCATTTCCGCGTGTTCCAAAATGGATTGCCGAAGATGCTGCAGTTCCGTTGTATCTTCCGCAGGATGTTGTGTCCCAGTTTCAAGCAGAGCTGCCAGGCTACTGAGTAAATGCGTAGGTCTACGTAAATGCATATCTCCTCCCGACCGAGAACGGAACTCCGGAGGGCGCGTACGGCGTCACGGACGCATCGTAGCTAGGGAAATCCATGCCGCGATCGTTCATCGCGACATTTAATTGAGCGAACTTTACTGCAGCCCACCCGCGCTGTCTATCGGGAGTGCACTGACGAGTGTCAGTCTCTACCTGACAAGGGTAAACTGCACTACCTTCCAGTCGAGACGATTGGCGGTTCCGAGGTATTGATCGCCCTTGAACACTCAGCTGCTCGAATCAGATATCACATTCAATGTTTCTACTCAGGTTTCCGGGCTGAAGATCCCCGTTTCCCGTGCATATCTCACAATATCAGCGCGCGTTCGCAGACCCAACTTCTGCCGGCTCCGCGCCTGATATGTCTCGATTGACTTTCGACTTACATTCAGCAGGCCAGCGATCTCTTTCAAAGTATGACCATAGGCCAGCATTCGGAGAACCTGTTCTTCTCTTCGGCTGAGTACTTTTGTTCCCGTTTCGGCCTGATGGGCGAACATCGCGTAGAGTTCGTCGCTTAAAATTGGATCAATAAAGCGGCGGCCGCAACTGGCGACGCGGATCGCACTAAAGAGGTCCCGAGGGGAAGCGCGCACGAGAACATAACCAAGCGCTCCAGTCGACAAGAGCAGCGCCACATAGGCGTGGTGCGTCTCACGACCAAGGACCACGATGCCAGAAGCAGGAACCGCAGCGTGAATTGAACTTATCATTTGGGCGCAGCTAGGCCTGGTCGCCTCGGCGAACATAAGAATCACGTCGGGCGCCAGTTTAGCGGCTTCCTCGATCGCGGATTTGCTGTCCGCTTCGCTCCGAACATCGAAACCATCTTCGGATGCAAGCAAATGCTTGAGTCCAACACGCGGGATGATTTCATCGCCGACTATCAGCAGGGTGATGTCTTTCATGACGGGTCCCTTTCAAGCCGTAACACTCCACGAATCCGGGATGGGGCCCGCGGGACCAAGCCAACGCTCGAGTCTTGGAGACACAGCCAATGCCAAAAGGCGAAGCAGGTTGGTGCCGAGCTCTCGGTTGGTACGCGATATCGCCTGCGCTGGAAAGCCGGCGGTTTGTGGGCACGATGGTCATGGAACCGGGATAAACCGATGGGGCAGAGAAGAAACATTCTGATCGTAGGCTCGAAGGAATTCCGGACGTCGACAGCCGAGCTCTTCAAACTTCGAGACGGCTTCTGTACTATCTGTGCGTCTAGCATAAGTGTCCAGTTATTCCTAACACAATGGCGGCCTGACTGTGCGATTGTCGATTTCGACCCGCTGCATCCAGATACGAACGCGGAAATCAGCGCCCTTACTCTCTTTAGGTTGAAGCTTCTGATCGTTCTGATCACTTCACATCCCGTTTCGCTTTCTCTTGTTTCGTCTCTTGCAGCTGTACTGCGTCCCAGCGAGGTACACGATCAATTGGCACCCTTGGTGAAGTCCCTCTTCACGCCGGAATCGGCAAACATAACGTGACGACATGAGCGTCATGAAGACCGAGTGTGGCGACTTGTCAAATGACTCTTTGTGAGCACGCCTTTCTAAACTCGTCGGCGACACTCACGCGCTCTCCTCCACCACTTCCCTACAATGAAGAAGATAGTCGGGCCTTATTATGTTTTCCGGAGATACCCAAGCTAGAGTGTCACGCGGAGGACGGTTTGTCGCGTAACAGATAGCATCGCGGCTATGCTGCTTTAGTTTACATTCTAGTAAATAACTTTTAAGTTATAACATCGGCGAGAATCGCGAAGCCACAAAGAGTTCGCTTTAGTTCGCGAGTTATCCGCGCGGATTAGTCGACTGACGCGGAGATTATGATTGCGCCTTGGCGACCATCCTAACGAGGTCGGCGAGAGAGTGGGCCTGCATCTTTTGTAGTGCGCGACTGCGATGGACTTTGACAGTGTTTTCGGTGACCCCGATTTTGGAGGCGATTTCCTTATTAAGCATCCCCTTTACGACCATGCCGATCACCTCCCGTTCCCGCGTCGTCAAGGATTCCAGGCGCTCGAGCACGACTGTAATTTCCGCTTTTTGCCGGCGGCGGGCACGATCCTTTTCCAGTGCCACTTGGATCGCGTCCAGCAGGTCTTGGTCGCGGAATGGTTTAGTGAGAAACTCGATGGCCCCGGCTTTCATCGCCCGCACGGCCATGGTGATGTCGCCATGTGCGGTAATAAAAATCACCGGCAAGTGGATGTCGGACTCCGCCAGATTCTTCTGGAAATCGAGTCCGCTGATCCCAGGCAACCTGATATCAAGAATGAGACAGCCGGGTTCGCCCAAGTTCTTGCTCTTTAGCAACTCCTGCCCCGAAGGAAAAACCTGAACATGCAAACCCACGGACGAGATGAGACGCTTGATGGCACGCCGAACCGAAGGATCGTCGTCGACCACGGACACGACTGGGGCGGTCTCGCTCATAGTTCTTTATGCTCATCAACGGGCAGGGCGAACTGGAATATCGCACCGTCCGCAGCCGGCTCCGTCCACAACTGACCGCCGTGGGATTCAATGATCGAGCGACTGATTGCCAATCCAAGTCCAATGCCATGCCGTTTTGTCGTGAAATAGGGCTCAAAAACGCGACTCGCACGTTCCGGATCGAGTCCGACGCCCGAATCCTGCACTCGTATCAACACCCCGTCGGCATGGGCCTCAGAAGTGATATTCAATTGCCGAGGTCTGGCATTTACAGTTTGCATGGCTTCGATCCCGTTCATGACGAGGTTGATCAAGACCTGCTGCAATTGAACCCGGTCGCCGACGACGCACGGTAATCTGGTGGCTAGACGGAGTCGCACTTGAACTCGATTGCGGGAAGTTTCATCGCGCACCAGAACCACGACCTCCTGGATCGCGTCGTTAATATCGATTTCGCTCCGACACGGAGCATCCTTCTTCAACAGGGAACGGATGCGAGAGATAACGGCGCTGGCGCGCTTGCCGTCCTCCACCATCCAAGCGACTGCCTCCTGCACCTGTTCGAGCTTCGGGTTCTCATTCGCCAGTTCGCGGAGAGCGAAATTGCCGTTGGTGACGACTCCCGTGAGTGGCTGGTTGACTTCGTGAGCTATCGCAGCGAGCAGTTCTCCCATCAGCAGCAAGCGGGTCGCATGCGCGAGCTCCGCCTGCGTTTCCCGAAGGGCTTGTTGTGCCCGCTTTCGTTCCGTGATGTCAACAAACACACCGATTGCCCCTTTCACGGTTCCTTGTTCATCAAGGAGCGGAGCCGCGTTGCCCAAAAGGTCGCGGCTGGAACCGTCGTCAAAAACAACTGTCAATTCGGAATTGCGAACCGGTTGCGCAGTGGCTGCGGCCATCTGCATGGGCAACTCGATGGCAGAAAGCTGCTGTCCATCCCTCATAATGCGGAAGCGAGCAGGAAGCTCTTCTTCTGGTCCAGATTTCGAGATGTTTGCGCCCTTAGGCATTCGGAGTAACTCATAAGCTGCGCAGTTGCCAGTTATCCTTCGACATTCGGCATCGCGGGCAATCAGAGCCATGCCAGGGAATGCGTCAAGAATGGCAGCGATTTCTTCGGCATTAATCACGACCCACCACCGGACTCGGCCAGGGGCGTGCGGGGGCAACGCCATGCCGCAGATGCTACTCAGCCACGCCCGCAAATTGCGATTCGCGTATAGCACCGTTCTTCAGAACGAAGATGTGCATCAGCCGTTTGCTTTTGGGAATGGCATATCGTTTCGTTTGCGAACCAAGATCGTCTCGCCTCTTCGACTAACTGTCCCTATCAACAAAGGTCTTTGCACTCAGACGAACACTCAGCCTCGCGTAACCAATATGGTCATGATACATCCACGGGAAAGAACCTAGAACTGTCGCTAAGAACATCAATCGGCGGGCGTTACATCCCGTCGACGCCAGCGCTGTCCCGGTCACTTCTCATGTCGCGATCCTTATATCACACTTTCGATCGGGTAGCCGTTCTTATTCGATGCACAGCCGAAAACCGAACAACAACATGAAACGCGGCAAATTGCCTCCTCTCTCAAACCAACAGGGCGTCTTAGAAGAAGGCGCTGTTCCACAATTGAGACAGCATCGCTGGTTCCGAGAGTCCGGGTTTCGTCTTGGAGGTGCAGCATTCGCTGGCGACTTTAGGTTCTCAGCAGATTGGGCTGTCACGTGCGGACCGAATCGGTGGTATCTCCACGTGCTTAGGAGCGACCTTAGCCGGGGTCCGGAATAATCTGCACTGAGAAAACGATTTTCAGGCAAGACGGCTTGCGGTTCGTCCCGGCACCCGAAGGATTAAATCTGGCATGAAGATTCTGGTAATCGAGGATAGCCGCTTTCTCCGTGTCGCAATGGAGAAGGTTCTGACCAAGGCAGGCTACACGGTGTCCGGTGTTGCCGACGGACGGGAAGGCTTGGCCGCGGCCCACGCCAGTCTTCCGGCGCTCATCTTGTTGGACATGATGCTGCCGGGATTAGACGGCACGGCGGTATTGAAGGCACTTAAGATCGGTCCGCCGACCGCGCGAATTCCGGTCATCGTCCTGACCGGGCTGTCCCAGAAGAACGAAGGCAGACTGAAGAGTGCAGGCGCGGCCGCCTACGTTGAAAAATCGTCGCTAAATTTAGGGCAAAACGGAGACGCCCTGATCGACGCCGTCGAAAAGCTGATCGGAAAGCCGGCGGCAGTGTTGAGTCCGGCCAATTTGGATGAGGAAGTGGAGCCGTAAAACGATGCAGGTCCTTATTGTGGATGACTCCCCGGTTTACCGGCATCTGGTGACGTCCCATCTTCAGGAATGGGGTTTTCCCTTCAAGATAGCGAAGGACGGCAACGAGGCATGGACACTCCTGCATCGACCCGACAGCCCGAAGCTCGTGTTGCTGGATTGGGTGTTACCCGACATCAGCGGGCTGGAACTGTGCCGCAGAATCCGCACCTCGGCTTCGATCAATTCGTATTCCTACATCGTTCTGTTGACCGGGAAGGATAGCAAGAAGGACCTGTTAGCCGCGATGGAAGCCGGTGCCGACGACTACCTGGTTAAACCATTCGACGGGGCAGAGTTGAAGGCACGTCTTCTGGTGGGGAAGCGGATTATCGGACTACACGAAGAGCTTGTGTCGTCGCGCGAGTCGATGCGTTACGCGGCCACTCACGACTCTTTGACCGGCCTCTTGAATCGCGGTGAGACCTACGATCTCTTGAGACGTGAGTCGGAGCGTGCGAAGCGGAGCGGCAAACCGCTCAGCGTGATCCTGGCAGACGTTGACCATTTCAAAGACATTAACGATTCGCTCGGGCACGCCTTCGGCGATGAGGCTCTCAAGCAGGTTGCGAAGCGGCTTCGCTCGAAACTAAGGGTCTACGACGGGTTGGGCAGATACGGCGGCGAGGAGTTTCTAATCATTCTTGAGGATTGCGACCTTGTATCCGCTTTGGTTAAGGCCGACAGCCTGCGCGCATGCATCAGCAAAGCGCCGGTGGTCTCTTCCCTTTCATCGAGAAACATCACCATTAGCATGGGAGTGGCAGTGTCCACCGATCATCCCGCCGGAGACACAACCGCTCTGCTCAGCCAGGCCGACCGCGGTCTGTACTTAGCAAAAGAGAAAGGACGGAATCGCGTGGAGCATACGGAAGAAATGCACGCCCTGTGCCCGGCAATTCGAAGCTAGCCTGAACTTGCTGTCAAACCTGGCTGTGAGAGCTGCCGGTCGCAAACCATTGCACTGCCGAATGACCAGCCCACCAGAAATCGGAGCTTCTCGTTCCGGGGTGAAGCGCATGTCCATTATCTAAACATTGGACACTCCGCGATGCGGTCGAGGAGCTTGCCTAGAAAATTCTGGCTACTTTTCGCTGAGGGATTTCGCAAGAGATGTGGGCGAGATTCCCATGCCAACGACTCGCGAGGCGATCAGAGGCGCTCGTCTACTCATCGCACGCTGCTTGACGACCGACGGCCCGCTGGTTACACGTATCTAACAACTATCGGCCATAACCGGAGTTTCGCGAAATCGCTCGGGAAGTCGCTGTTCCGCGGCAATCGGAAATGACACATCGAAGGTGGCCGCCTGCACCAAAGTTTGTTTTCTTGGGTTCTTCGCGAGGGGAAGGACCCCGTATTGCTTGATTCAGACCGAATAACAATGACGATCAGAAGCTTTTGCTACGCCTCAGTCTCGTTCCTTGCGCTTTTCGCCTTTCAGACGCTCGCCGCTCAGACAACTCCGTCAAGACAGGTCATATTGACGAAAGATCAAGAACAGATTCGGGAATTGCCATCGCCGGGGAACACGCGATTCACGAGCCCCTCGCGAGGGTCGATCAAGTCTCTCCGCCCTCGTCCCGACGCGACCGGTGGTCCAACACCGGCATCATTCATTACCGCCACCCGAATCGAATCGGACGGTGACCCGACATATTCGAAGGGAGAGTTTACTTCCGAAGGATTGCCCGATGTCGTCACAGTCATTCACAACACTGGAAGCCCAACCGGGGTGTACCTCGCCGTTCTGTTGAACGTGCAAGGCCAATCGCTGGGTACGCCAATTCTCACCCCTGTTTCATTTGCGGCCGGTGATTTCATGCTCGTCGGGGACCTGAATCAGGATCACATCGACGATGTTGTCCTGGTCCATCCAAACTCGATGGATGTTCTGATCTCGATCGGCGACGGAACGTTTGCCGCACCACAAACATTCGCCACCGGAATCGGTTCCCCGATAGCTGCTAGCTTGTGGAATGTCAACCATGATTCTTTGCCGGACGTGGTGGTTGTCGACGGCTCATCCACGCAGGCCGCTTACCTTTTAGGAAACGGGAACGGCAGTTTTGGGGCGGCCCAACTAACATCGTTTCCGGCGACGACTTCGATCGCCGTACTGGCGGACTTGGATGCTGATGGCAATCTCGATCTGGTCACGAACGACACGCTTTATCCGGGAGATGGAAACGGCGGATTTCTGGCCGGTATCGCTTTTTTAGGTAGCGATGGACAAAATGGAGGAGCGACATCCTCGAATTCGGTCGGGGTGGGCGACTTGAATGGAGACGGACTGCTCGACGTGGTGACAGCAAACGGGATCCCCGATACGGTGAGCGTGTATATCAATCAGGGTGGTCGAAGCCTGGTCCAGCAAGGGGCATCCATTTGGAGTGGGAATGACCCTGTCGCGGTGGCAATTGGAGACGTGAAATCAGATGGCAATCAAGATGTGGTGGTAACCAATGCGGCGGAGTCGGACGTAGCGGTTTTTGTCGGCGATGGACACGGCTCTTTGCTTGCAGCGACGCCGGGGTTCGCAATCGGAGGATCGCCATTGACCCGAGCGGTGCTTGCGGATTTCAACGGTGACGGTGATCTTGATTTCATTATTTCGGACAACCAGTCCTCTATTGTATTGGCGTTTGGCAACGGGGACGGAACATTTCAGGCAGCTCCAGTAACAGACATCGTCGTATCCGCAGGCTCAAGCAACATTGGGGGTGCGATCAGTGTTGCCTCGGCCGACTTCGATGGCAATGGATCGCCTGACTTCGTTATCGGGCAAAGTTCCGCGACGCCAGGCTTGGGGGTAGTCGTTTTCCTGACCAAGACTGACGGCACCCTCAGCAAGGGTGTCGCGTACGCGCAAAACGATTCGCTGGGCTATGTCGGTGTCGGCAAGTTTATCACTGGCGGAAATACCGATATCGTCGCGTCTAACTCAACAACAGCCGCTCTGGAACTCTTGCGCGGCAACGGCGACGGAACGTTTCAGCCGCCAATCTCAATCGCTCTTCCCGGCATCGCCAACGGCCTGGTTGTAGCCGACTTCAATGGAGACGGATTTCCCGACGTCGCCGCCGCTGGACATTCAGCCGTTTACATCTTGCTCAACGATGGCACCGGAACTCTCGCGCTTGCCGGAACCTACCCGATTTCTGGAGTCGGAACGGAACTCGCCGCGGCCGATATCAATGACGACGGTAAGACCGATCTTTGTATCACCATGTCCGATACATCACGCGTAGCCTTGCTTCGTGGCAACGGAGACGGCTCGTTCACGTCGCTTGCCGACTTTGACACGACAATGGCTTCGACCTATGGAATCGCAGCCGGCAAACTGAATCACGATACCTTTCCCGATCTCGTTGTGACTTCGCCCACCGACGGATTTATTGCAGTCGCGCTGGGCAACGGAGACGGTTCTTTCAATGCGCCTAATGTGTACTCGGCGACGATGGTTCCATCCCCGCTGAATCCCTCTCCCAGAGAAGTGGCCATGTCGGACGTGAATGGGGACGGAATCCTGGACATTGTTTATGCAAATTCGGGTGACAGTTCGCTTGGAGTCTTCTTGGGAGACGGATCCGGAGGTTTTTGGCCGGCGGAATTTCCCATGGGAGGCGGGGCGTGGGGTCTGGTCGTTGCAGATGTCAATCAGGACGGCTGGCCGGATGTGGTCACGGCTGACGCGCATTTTAGTGGCGTCTCGGTCGCGTATAACAACTTGGGTCCGCACCCGGTATCGAACTTCATCCTTACGGCAAAGTCAGGCGTCATGGAGATCGCTCCGGGCGGGTCGGTGACGACCGTGATCTCTTTGTCGGCCAGCAATGGTTTTATTGGCTCTGTTCAGCTCGACTGTCCAAATTTACCTGCCGCGCTGTCGTGTGTCTTTATTCCTAGTTCGCTGCATTTGGTAAAAGGAGTCGTAGCCACATCGCAGCTGACGATTGCGGCCGGCCAATCGAATGCGGCCATGCCCGTTCTGCCGCGAGCGATGTTCGCCTGGGCAATGATGCCAATCCTGGGCGGTGTCTTCTTGAGCGGTTGGGGCTGTCGACAAATCCGTAGATCCGCAGGAGTCGCAATGGTGGCCAGCGTCGTGTTCCTGAGCGGTTGCCAGGCGATAGTACCCGCGCAGACTTCGAAGGCATACACGATCACTGTTACAGCAACTGCCTGGAACGGAATTTCTCATTCGATACCGATGGCTGTGAGTGTGCAGCAATAGCAACAAGCTCGCAAACTATCGCTACTGTGCTCCGGACGAGACTTCCGCTTTCTGGTGTGCTGCGATCTGGAGCGGAATAACCTAAAGCAACGGGAGAGGTTGAACGATAGTGAATTTCTCAAAGGGCCCAGCGAGGTCGGTATGGAATTCCCTTATGCATCGCGGGTCGGACACGACCGAAGGGTCGAAAACACGTAAGCTATGGTTCGTCAGCCTCATTTTTTCGCTCCTGATCGCAGCTCAAGCGCTCGGCTTCGTGCTTCTTGGCACGGGGCGATGGGGGAGGGGTTTCTCTGAATTAATTCTTGTGGTTGTGACGTTGGTAGCAATTATGTGCGCGTGGTCAGCGTTCCGACGGGCGCAGGGTGTGAGTGCCCTGTTCTGGTCCCTATTTGGCATCGCGCTGGTCGTCTTGCTGATTCCCACGGCAGTACAGGCTTACGACACACTTTTTGATCAAGTTCTCTTTACCGAGTCGACATGGGACCTGCTCTTTTGCCTCTACGGCGCCCCCATCCTGATGATGCTCTTCCTGCCGGACACGCATGGTCGCACTCGCGTCAAATCAGAGATATTCCTCGATATCTTTCAGATCGCCATCGTTGTCGCTCTCATCTACTCAACATTCTTTTTTCTACCGGCGCGGCAGATGCTTCCAGCCGATGCTCTGTTGCACGACATCAGTATTAGCGATGTACAAAGCTTGATCCTTCTGGCGGCGGTCTTCGTCCGTCTGAGATTCGCCCGGATTTCAAGTACTCGCGGCATGCTGCATCGACTCGGCCTATTCGTTTTGGTATGCGCCATAACAACATTCTGCGGGGATTGGATCTTGATTAACCATCGATCTGTTTATCCATGGTTCGATTTGGGGTGGGCGATTCCTGTCGTTGCCGCTAGCCTGGTTGCGCTCACCTGGAACCCGCGCAATGATGCACCGTCGGTCTCCGAGCCCACGGATTTCTTCAGTTTCCTGGGAAGCAACCTGATTCTGGTCGCAATGCTCTCCTGCGTCAATCTCCTGACGAGCCGTTGGAAACAAGCGCATGGAGAAACCATTACAGATATTGCGATCGCTGCCTCGCTCGTCGCGTTCACACTTCGTTTGGCGCTGACTCAGTTCCACCAGCAGCAGGAAATCGCGCAGCGGAAAGAAGCACAGGCACAACTAACGAAGGCTCATCAAAAGGTAGGCGGACTGCTCGACGATGCTCGCCAGCAGACCACCGAAATCACACAGATCAGCGAATTGGGGAGCCTCCTGCAAGCCTGCACCTCTCGCGAAGAAGTCTATCGCCTCGTCCCGGAACGACTGCGTCTTTTGTTCATGGGAGCTTCCGGCTCCATCTCGCTTCTCAGCGCGTCGCGAAACCGATTGGATTCGGTCGTCAGATGGGGCGTGTTTCCTACGGCTCAACTATTCTCACCCGAAGATTGCTGGGCTCTGCGCCGTGGGTGCTCGCACGTGAACGGAGTAGGACCGACCACGCCACGTTGCGCTCACCTCCTTGGAGAGGGCATCTCGGCCTGCATTCCCCTGATTGCTAACGGCGACTCCATCGGAATCTTGTCGATCGAGGAGGACAATCAACGAGTCGCGGTCGAGGACGTCAACTCCGCCCTAGCCCCCAACGCCTTCGCTCGTCGTCGCCAATTGGCTGCCACCGTGGCGGAACAAGTTGCACTGGCAATCGCCAATCTTAGCCTGCGTGAATCGCTCCGTCTGCAGGCCGTTCGCGATCCGCTCACCGGTCTCTACAATCGCCGATACATGGAGGAGTTCCTCGACCGCGAGCTTCACTCAGCTCGCCGTAAGAACCGTCCGCTGGCGGTCATGATGCTCGATCTCGACCACTTCAAACGCTATAACGACAACTTCGGACATTCGGCCGGTGACCGCGCCTTAGCCGCTTTCGGAGAAACTCTTTTACGTTGCGTTCGTACGGAGGATATTGCCTGTCGTTACGGCGGCGAGGAATTTCTGCTCATTCTGCCCGAGTGCTCGGTGAAGCAGGCGACCGTGCGCGCAGAGGAAATTCGTAAGCGGCTTGGTGAAGGCCGTGCCTCCTCGGACGGCCTGGTCGCGAATCCTCTGTCCGTCTCGATCGGCATTGCCGGCTTCGATGAGACTACCGATCGCATGGATTTGCTCCTCAAGTTCGCCGACGATGCGCTGTACCAAGCCAAGCGCGCTGGTCGCGACCGAGTGATCGCCGCCCGGTCCGGATCCACTTTGCCGGAACCAAATGGCGAGACGGCTCTCGCTGTCGCTTCGAAGGACAGAACCTAACAGCTTTGCGATTTTCGTTCCCTTCCCGTGGCATCGTGCGCGAGCCGCGCCGCTTTCGAGCAGACTATTGCCGCACGCTGCTTGATCATCTGGAGCCATCGTGCTTCGGCACGATAGCTCCGCTTATCGAAGGTTGAGGATAAGACAGCGGGTAGCCGGCGCCGATCGATCCGTTCTTTAACAGTCGCTGTTTCTACGCCTGGGATCCCACCGATGCTACCCGGGCGCTAACCTCATTTGCCGACAACAGCTTCGACATGGCCGCACTGTCAACAGGCCGAGAGTAGAAATACCCTTGCGCCATCTCGCAATTCAGTTGCTTGAGCAGGATGATGTGTTCCTGTGTCTCGGCGCCCTCGGCAACCACCTTTAAACCGAGATTGTGGGCGAGCATAATGATGGTCCGCACGATCTCGCAGCTTTCTGGGTGGCTGTCCATATGAAAAATAAATGAGCGGTCGATCTTCAAGGTGTCCACCGGCATTCTTCGCAAGCGGCTGAGGGATGAATAACCCGTGCCGAAATCATCGATGCTCAAGCGAACGCCCAACGCTTTCAATTGTGAGAGCACGCGCCCTGATTTCTCGGCGTCGCCCATAGCGATCGTTTCAATAATCTCCAATTGCAAACACCGCGCCTCTATATCGGTTTGCTCCAGAGTCCGGCGGATTTCGGCGGTCAGATCTGGTTGGTCGAACTCTTTGGCCGTGATGTTCACGCTCATGGTCAGCGGCGTGTCGGAAGGAAATTCGTCCTGCCATATTCGGAGTTGCTCGCACGCCTCGTGTAGCAACCGGCGATTCATTGGGATAATCAGGCCGATTTCTTCCGCAACGGCAATGAACTCCGCAGGCGAAACGATTCCTTCCGGACGTTGCCACCGCGTCAAGGCCTCGAAACCGATTATTTTCCCGGTCTGTAGCGCGACAATCGGTTGGAAAAAGACGCGGAACTCTTCCTGATCGAAAGCCTTGCGAAGATCGGTTTCCAAACGCAAACGTTTCAAAGCGCTGGCATGCATGGCTGGGTCAGAGATTTCGCAGCGCGCTTTCCCCGTCGCCTTGGCGCGATACATCGCAATATCAGCGTCGCGAACGAGATCCTCAGCAAGATTGTGTGGACTGGTGCTCGGGGCGATTCCAATGCTTGCAGAAATCACGATCTCCTGTTCTTCCACGATGAAGGGCGCAGCCAGTTCTTCCTGCACTCGCTCGGCAACGCGCACGGCAGCCACGGAGTCTCGGATATCATCCAGAAGAATGGCGAATTCATCGCCGCCAAATCTGGCTAGCGTATCGTCATCGGCGCGTTTCGCTGGCGCTCTACTCGCGCGGGGACGCCAGATCATGTCGGCTCGCCGCACCGATTCCTTCAATCGTTGCCCAATCTGAATCAGTAACTGGTCGCCAGCGGTGTGCCCCAGGCTGTCATTGATTATCTTGAATCCATCCACGTCGATCAATAACACGGCAAACTTATAGTTCTCGTGCCTCTTCGACAGAGTCAACGAGTGTTGCAAGCGATCCATAAAAAGAGCGCGATTGGGCAGATCCGTAAGGCCGTCATGGAACGCGCTGTGCCGGAGCATTTCCTCGGCTCGCTTTCGCTCGGTGATATCGCGGTTTACGATCACCAGTTTGTTGGCGTTGCCCTTCTTGTCTCGAACCGCGCAGGCGGTCGATTCCAGAGTTCGCCAGGACCCATCTTTGTGGCGAACTCGGTATTCCAATCGCTCGCCCTGACCACCCAGCATGGCTTTCTCCGCCGCCTTCAGCACTCGCCGCTGATCATCGGGATGAACCTGTTCAATGGAGGAGGTGGCTTTCAATTCCTCGGGGCTATAGCCGAGAACTTTTTGATAAGCGGGGCTGTTGTAGAGGCGTCTTCCATCGCTATCGACAAGGGCTATCATATCAGCGGCATTTTCGCTGATAAGTTGGAAAAGCTGATCTCGCTCGGCTAACTGTCTCCGGATACGAGTAAGTTGCATGTGCTGGTACACTGCGTACAAATCGAATAGGAACACGAGAGCTGCTAGTCCGCGCACCCACTCGCGAAGATCAAACCAGTACGACACTTCGGCTTCGTGATTGAACAACGGAAAAGTAAAAGAGATCACTCCCAGCGTTAGCGCCAGTGTCACCGCAACGGCGAATCCCCAAAGCCACCATTCGCGACCCTCAATCCGGCGCATCTCGACGGGGATTGTTTCGGGACTGTTTTGGCTTACCTGCTGAAATGCTTGCTGATCCATGCGTGGAGGATTCCTCGAGGCCTGCATCGATTCTAGCTGGCGATACAACATGGAAAGAGTTACGAAAGTAGGCTATCGAAGCCTTTGGTGCGGCATTTCACCGACAGCAACTCACCAACGTTCTTTCGCCAGAACTCGACTTCTTGTCGTTTCGGTCGGGACCACCTTGGATGTTAAGATCGCCGGAGTGTTCCTAATAGACACTTATTCAGACCCTTTCAGGGAAAGAGCAGTTTGTGTAGACAAGAACCGGTGCAGCAGCGGAGGGAGGCGAAGCTTCGAGACTGTCCGTCTAACGTTGGCGCGCGCTATTTGTAAGAATGAAATCGTCGTGTCGCAATTATGTACATCGATCTAACTATTGAGCTGCTCCCCCGGGAGCGTATAGTTACTAAGTTATTGAATGGCTATTCAAATGCCAGAATTACCCTGTCCTATGACCGATTTCTAGGTTGGAGCATCTCGTCCCCATCCAATCGGCCCGAAGTGTTGCCGCCCTGACCTACCAGGAGGGCAGGGTGTAGAAATGTCGCCGCTCCCTCGCACGGCTTGAACTGGTATGGCTGTCCGGAAACAGGCAGGCAATTCCGGCCGACGAAAACCGCATCGGAAGTCATCCAAAGTCAGTCACTGGAGTTCAAGAAAGAGGCGTCGGTTGTGGCGGCAGCCTCTAAAGGCCGGGGGTCTCCTTACTTCGTCGAGGTCCACGGGGTGCGGAAGCCCGAAGAGGATCCTTCGTCCGTGAATCGCAGGACGCTGACTCTACGGGACTTAGTGGTGCCAGATGGGTGATTTGCTCCACACCTGTCAGTTCCTAAGGCAATTGCCAATCAGGAGGCGATCCGCTCCCCGTGACGCAGGTCACATACCGGTGTACCGTAAATCATGGCCGCAAAACGCTTCCCCGCCGAAACTAGTAAGACGGTGGGGGAATCGGAGGGCGCCATGATGATGTTGTATCGGCTCGTGCGGCTGATTGAGACTCACTCTCAATCGCTTTCAGCCTCTCTTCTTGATCAAGTGCAAAGCTCTGAGCTGACGAGAACCTACCAGAAGAACGTTCCCGGTGAGGAACTCAAGGAACGAGTCTATGAGATCTACCGTCACGTGGGAGAATGGCTCATCGGGAAGGATGAATCTCATCTGGAGCAGCGCTACCTGGAGATTGGCGCGCGTCGCGCCTGCCAGCGAGTGCCCATGAGCGAGATGACCTGGGTGATCGTTCTGACCAAAGAAAATCTGTGGGAGTTCATCAAGAAAGAATCTGTGATGGAACGCCCCGTCGAAGTATTCGGCGAACTGGAGATGCTGCAGTTGCTCGAGCAATTTTTCGATCGGGCAATTTACTATGCTACGGTCGGCTACGAACTCGAGATCGCAGACCAGATTCTGCGCGAAACCAGCGCGCCCTTCAAAAGCGCCTAGGAGATGGCAGGCATGTCGTGGGAGATCGACTACGCGGGCAAGGTTCAAGGGCCGGACGAGGCGCTCCGCTGCGTCGAATCCGGCATGCGCGTCTACATTCAACCCGGATGCGCAGAACCGGAAACACTGGTCGAAGCTCTAATGCGGCGCGGCCCTTGTGTTCGCGATGTAGAGATCGTCCACATGATGACAATGGGATGCGCTCCCTACGTTGCGCCCGAGATGCAAGGCCACTTTCGCCACAACGCTGTCTTCATCGGAGCCAACGTTCGCGACGCGATTAATGACGGGCGCGCCGACTACACTCCCATTTATCTGAGCGAGATCGAAGGGCTATTCGAGAGCGGCGAAATGCCCATTGATGTCGCGCTCATTGAAGTATCTCCGCCAGACTCGCATGGATTTTGCAGCTTCGGCATCGGAGTCGATACAACCCTGACCGCGGCCAAGTGCGCTCGCATCGTTGTAGCGCAGGTGAATGGTGAAATGCCGCGCACATACGGCGACAGCTTTATCCATGTCAGTGACATTGACGTGGTCGTGGAGTCAACGCGTCCGTTATGCGCTACCAAGAAAGTGCCGGTCTCCGATTTGAATGTGGCGATCGCGCGCAATGTCGCCGGCCTGATTGAAGACGGAGCCGTTTTGCAGACGGGCATCGGTGGAATTCCCGACGCCGTACTTTCGTTTCTGGGCGATCGCAGAGACCTGGGAGTTCATAGCGAACTGGTATCGGACGGCGCGATCCCACTGATCGAGGCGGGAGTGATCACCGGCGCGCGCAAGAACTTCAAGCCGCGGAAGATCATTCTTGGATTCGCCCTTGGGACGAAGAAGTTGTTCGACTTTGTCGACAACAATCCCATCTTCGAGTTTCACCCGACGGCTTATACCAATGATCCCGCGCTGATTGCCCGGAATGACAATATGGTCGCCATTAATTCGGCGTTGCAGACCGACCTGACCGGTCAAGTTTGCTCAGACTCGGTAGGAACCCAGTTCTACAGTGGAATCGGGGGACAAGTCGACTTCATCCGAGGCGCGTCGCGATCGAAAGGCGGCAAGCCGATTATCGCCATCTCCTCGACGGCCAAGCAGGGAGAGATCTCAAGAATCGTCCCCATGCTAAACCCCGGCGCTGGCGTAGTTACGTCGCGAGGTCTCATCCGCTACGTAGTCACGGAATACGGCGTCGCTTACCTGCACGGAAAAACCATCCGAGAAAGGGCCAAGGCTCTGATCGAGATCGCGCATCCGAAGTTCCGGGAAGGGCTCTACGAATATTGCGAGAAAACGAAATGGCTGGTTCGGCCTCCGACAGAGGCGCGAAAGCAAACAATCTAGCAACGGCTGCTGCCTTTTCTTGATCTAAAGAGACAAAGACCCAAGGGACCCGAAATGACGAATCAGGCTGCAAAGCGAAAGACAATCTGCGAAAGGCTTCAGGAACTTGGTTACGCGCGTGAAAAATCCATCAAGCTCTACGGAGAGGAATTGCGTTTAGTAAGCAATCCCATGCCGGACGGCGATGGCTTTGCCGTCGAAGGCGTCGCTCGCCGGTCAGGCAACCTGCGGCGAATGCGAATTCCACTATCGCTAATCACCACACTGCGGAAAGAACTCGCCAAGACCGCTTGAGCGCGAGTCGTTCGGACAACAGGCTTTTGAGGGAGTCTCTGAGAAGCACGGTCACGAGTTGACCATTTTTTCGAGCGCGGCTTTGTTGCGGATGAGCAGGGTCGCACCCTTCAACTGAAGAAGTTGTTTCTTCTTGAACTGCGAGAAGAGACGGCTGACCGTTTCGCGGGTGGTGCCGATGATTTCAGCGATTTCTTCGTGCGTGAGCGTCAGTTTAACCTGTAGCGGATCGGCGTTGGTTGGCGCATTGGACCATTCCAGCAACAATTTTGCGAATCTTTCCGCGGGCGAATTGCTCAGCCCCAAAGTACGAATTCCCTCATAAGCGGAGTAATAATTTCGGCTTAACTGCTCCGCCACCCGAAGCGCCACTTCTCCGTACTCGCGCAAGAAGTGAAGCAAGGCATCCCGCGTAATAAAATTCGCTTGGCCAGGCTCGATCATCTCGGCAGTCACTTCATAGGGACGGTTGGAAATCGTAGCGCTCAGGCCCAATACGTCCCCCGCCTCCGAGATCTTCGTGATCACGGTTTTACCCCCGGGCGACGACGTCGAGAGTTTGGCTTTTCCATTGCACAGCACAAACACTCCGCGGGGCTGTTGACCCTCAATAAAGAGCATGGCGGATTTCGGATAGATCGCGGTGGAGCGGATCTCGTTCAGTCTCTCCACCGCCGCCAGCGGAAGGTTGCAGAATAAGTGCTCTTCCCGTGTCGGACAGGTAAGGCAGTTGTCGAGGATATTGAGCCCGTAAGGAGCGCGCATTGCAGAACCGCTTTCCATGCGGATTGTATCACTCGTTCCCAAGGTGACTAGAATCACCCGAGATAGTGACTCGACGCATCGCCAACCAATGCGAACGAGAACAGGATAAATCCAGCTTTCCGAGCTAAGGGCTTCAGAGACCAGTGGCGCAGGTTATAACCTCATGGAAGAAGCGCACCGTTTTCGGGTCGTCGCATGGTGGGCTTCTGGATGTACTGGCATCGCAAAGTCGTCGTCGGCGCTTAGTGCGATCCATTTCACGGCCCCGCCTGCCTTCGGCGGTTTGGACGGGAGATGGACGCCCGAAGACTTGTTACTCTGTGCGCTCGCCAGTTGCTTCACAACTACCTTTCGTGCGGTCGCGGAAAGTTCGAAGTTTCGATACACCGACCTGCAAGTGGAAGTTGAAGGCGATGTGAGCAAATCCAACCCTGGTTACCACTTCAGCCATGTCTTGATCCGTCCCAAGCTAACGATTCCACGCGAGGCAGGCGAAACTCAGGCTATCGCACTCTTGGAAAAAACCCGGGATCTATGCCTGGTGTCGCGCGCCCTCTCCGTGGAACAGAAGTTCGATCCGTACGTGCAGGTTGGTCAACTGTTAGCACAAGGCGGGCCATCGATTGCCGGTTTCTGACCAGTAGGGTGGTTTCGGATAGCACACGGACTGGACCTGATCGTATTGGCTCGCCGAAACTCGCTGCCAGTCAACGCCGTCACGCACTTTCTCCACACAACCGCACAAGACCTTGTCGCGTTAGCCCTTCCCGGTCCTCACGGTTCCGCGGTCCAGCAGGCTAGCTGCGGCTTAGCTTGTTTGTGATGCAGATCACACGTCGCTGTGCGCTGTGTTCCCGACAATTGAGCCCCAATCCGGCATTCTTTAGGTGGCTGTTCTCTCCGAACAGCCGGGGTCACAAAACAGTCAGAAGGGACAGTCAATGAAGCGCAAGTTCAAGACCATGGACGGCAACGAGGCGGTGGCTAATGTGGCGTATCGCCTGAACGAAGTCATCGCCATTTATCCCATCACGCCCTCCTCAAATATGGGCGAATGGGCCGACCAATGGTCGTCCGAGGGAGTGCCGAATGTCTGGGGCAGCGTCCCGCATGTCATTGAAATGCAAAGCGAAGGGGGCGCCGCCGGAGCGGTTCATGGAGCCCTCCAAACCGGCTCCTTGTCGACGACTTTCACTGCCTCGCAGGGGCTGCTGCTGATGATTCCCAACATGAACAAGATCGCGGGCGAACTCACTCCGACGGTCTTTCATGTGAGTGCGCGCACCGTCGCGGCCCATGCGCTTTCGATCTTCGGCGATCATTCGGACGTCATGTTCTGCCGCACCACGGGTTATGCCATGCTCTCCTCAAACTCGGTTCAGGAAGCCATGGATCTCGCGCTGATCGCGCACTCGGCCACACTCGAAACCCGAATTCCTTTCCTGCATTTTTTTGACGGTTTTCGCACCTCGCACGAGGTCAACAAGATCGAGATGCTGCCCGAAGACGACATGCGGGCCATGATCGACATGGATCGCGTGATTGAGCACCGGCAACGAGCGCTTTCTCCCGATCATCCAGTGCTGCGCGGCACGGCCCAAAATCCTGACGTTTATTTCCAGGCGCGAGAGGCCGGCAATCCGTTTTACGAGGCGTGTCCCGATAAGGTTCAGGTCGTAATGGACAAGTTTTCCGCGCTTGTCGGACGTTCCTACCACTTATTCGATTACGTCGGCGCACCCGATGCCGAGCGCGTGATCGTCATGATGGGTTCAGGAGCCGAAACCGCGCACGAGACGGTCGATCATCTGACTAAGAACGGTGAAAAAGTTGGACTGCTGAAAGTGCGCCTCTATCGCCCCTTCTCGGTGAAGCGATTCATGGAGGCGCTGCCCGCGTCCGTCCGCAAGATCGCCGTACTTGATCGCACCAAGGAAGCCGGCGCTTCCCGGGAACCGCTCTATCTCGACGTGGTCAATGCGCTGCAAGAAGGACTGAAACTCGGCTACGGCGCGCTGAAGGTTGCGCCGGAGACTATTGGCGGGCGCTACGGACTTTCGTCCAAAGAATTTACCCCGGCGATGGTCAAAGCGGTTTACGACAATCTCGCGAAGCCGAGCGCGCAGATGAAAGACCACTTTACCATCGGCATACACGACGATGTCAGCCACACCAGCCTCGACTACGATGCTGACTTCTCCATCGAGGCAGACGACGTGGTGCGCGCGATGTTTTACGGATTGGGCGCCGATGGCACGGTGGGAGCAAACAAGAACTCGATCAAAATCATCGGAGAAAACACCAAGAACTACGGCCAGGGATATTTCGTTTACGACTCCAAGAAATCGGGAGCAATGACGGTTTCGCATCTTCGTTTCGGACCACAACCCATTCGCGCCGCGTATCTCGTCTCAAGAGCCAATTTTGTGGGCTGCCACCAGTGGATCTTCCTGGAACGCTACGACATGCTGAGCAACCTCGTTCCGGGTGGCGTTTTTCTTCTCAACAGTCCGTTCAGCAAAGAAGAAGTTTGGGATCATCTACCGCGTGAGGTACAAAAGCAACTCATCGCCAAGAAGGCTCGGTTCTTCATCATTGACGCGTATCAGGTGGCTCGCGAAACTGGGATGGGATCGCGCATGAATACGATCCTTCAGACATGTTTTTTCGCCATCTCGAAAGTTCTGCCGCGTGAGGAAGCGATCGAGGCCATTCGAGCATCGATCCGCTACAGCTATGGCAAGAAGGGCGAAGAGGTCGTACAGCAGAATCTGCGCGCGGTCGATGAAACGCTCTCCCACCTCTTCGAAGTCGTCCTCCCGGAAAACGTTACGAGCGAAGCCGAAATGCCGCCCGCGTTCGCGTCAGGTGCGCCTAAATTTGAGCGCGATGTGCTTGGCGTCATTTACGCTGGACATGGCGATGAACTCCCCGTCAGCGCCTTCCCGATCGACGGAACTTTCCCGACTGGCACCTCGAAATGGGAAAAGCGGAACATCGCCCTCGAAATTCCCGAGTGGGACACAAAGATCTGCATACAGTGCGGCAAGTGCGCGATGGTTTGTCCACACTCGGTCATCCGCATCAAGGTCTACGACTCCGCACAACTCGCCGGCGCTCCGAAGACATTCAAATCCACGGACGTTAAAGATCGAGACTGGCAAGGGCAGAAGTACACCATCCAGGTGGCTCCCGAAGACTGCACGGGATGCGGTATCTGCGTCGATATCTGCCCCGTGAAAAACAAGGCAGAAACCCGGCTGAAAGCGATCAACATGGTGCCGCAGCCACCGCTGCGCGAGCCAGAGCGAGAGAATTGGGATTTCTTCCTGAAGATTCCCGAATTCGACCGGCGGAAAATTAAGAACGGAAGCATCCGACAGCAGCAAGTGCAGGAGCCTCTGTTTGAATTCTCAGGTGCTTGTTCAGGATGCGGTGAGACGCCCTATCTGAAGCTGGTTTCGCAGCTCTTCGGCGATCGCACCGTGGTTGCGAACGCCACCGGTTGTTCGTCGATCTACGGCGGCAATTTGCCGACTACGCCTTGGTCCAAGAACAGCGATGGACGCGGACCCGCCTGGTCGAATTCCCTGTTCGAAGACAACGCCGAATTCGGCCTCGGATTCAGGCTCTCAATCGACAAGCAGACCGAATACGCGCAAGAACTCGTTCGCCGTCTTTCCAGCGAAATAGGAGAAGAACTCGTCAATGGTCTTCTAGCCCGGCCGCAGAAAGATGAGGCAGACATTTTCGACCAGCGGCAACGTGTCGATCTGCTGAAAAAGAAACTCGTCGGACTCAATACTCCGGAATCCAAGCAACTTTTGGCGGTCGCCGACATGCTGGTCAAGAAAAGCGTATGGATCATCGGCGGCGACGGTTGGGCGTACGACATTGGATACGGAGGCTTGGACCACGTACTCTCCAGCGGACGAAACGTGAATGTTCTGGTGCTGGACACCGAGGTTTATTCGAATACGGGAGGTCAGGCTTCCAAATCCACTCCGCGCGGCGCCGTTGCCAAGTTTGCCGCTGGCGGAAAACCGGCCGCAAAAAAAGATCTTGGACTCATGGCAATGAGTTATGGCAATGTCTACGTCGCTAGCGTCGCCATGGGCGCGAAAGACGAACATACACTCAAGGCGTTTCTGGAAGCGGAAGCCTACGACGGACCGAGCATCATCATTGCCTACTCGCACTGCATCGCACACGGGATCGATATGACAACGGCGATGTCAGACCAGAAAGTCGCGGTTGACTCGGGTCAGTGGCTGCTCTATCGCTATCATCCCGATCGCGCACTGACGGGCGACAATCCGTTGACCCTAGACTCGCGAACTCCCACCCGCAAGGTGAAAGATTACTTGCAGCAGCAAACCAGGTTCAAGATGCTGCAAAAGAGCCGTCCCGACGATGCGAAACGCTTGTGGGTGCAGGCGCAGCAAGACGCCGAGACGCGTTTTCACATGTACGAATACATGGCCCAGCGCAAGACGGAACCGAACGATACGACAGCCAAGACGGCACCTGAACCGAAGGTTGCGGTCGAGAGCAAGTAATCTAACGCGCTAAAGCGGTTTGGCAGCGAACCTAACACTATGTCGCCACATACGAAACGAAAAGGGAGTGTCATGGATCTAAGCACGAAATACCTGGGTTTACAGTTGCGGACACCGCTGGTCGCCTCCGCATCCCCACTTTCACAGGAAATCGGCGGGATTCGCGCGCTCGAAGACGCGGGAGCGTCCGCCATTGTGCTCTACTCCATGTTCGAGGAGCAGCTACGGCAAGAGGGCGTTGAGTTCGAACATTACCTCAATGCTGGCACGGAAAGCTCTCCCGAGTCGGTGACATATTTTCCCCAGTCCACGGAGTTTCATGTCGGCCCCGAAGGCTACTTGAATCACATTCGGAAGGCTAAGCAAGCAGTGAGTGTTCCCATCATCGCCAGCTTGAATGGCACCACGCTGGGTGGTTGGGCGCGGTACGCCAAACAAGTCGAGCAAGCCGGCGCGGATGCGATCGAGTGCAACATCTATTTCCTGCCGACAAACACTGAGATACTGGGGTCAGAAATCGAGAATATCTACGCCGACATTATTCGCGAAGTGAAGCTTGCGGTCCAGATTCCGGTGGCGGCGAAGCTGAGTCCATTTTTTAGCAACTTCGCCAACATGGCGAAGAAACTGGATCAGCTCGGCACCGACGGCCTGGTGCTCTTTAACCGCTTCTACCAACCCGACATCGATCTTGACGAACTGGAAATCAAACCCAGCGTTCTTCTGAGCAGTCCGCAGGAACTGCGCTTACCTCTCACTTGGATCGGCATTCTGTATGGCCGCGTCCGCGCCAATCTGGCCGCAACCAGCGGCGTCTACAGCGCCGAAGATGTGATCAAACTGCTGATGGTGGGAGCCGATGTGACCATGCTCTGTTCGGCATTACTGCGCCATGGCATCGGCCATCTGCGCCACGTCGAAGAAGGCCTGCGGCGCTTCATGGAGGACCGTGAATACGAGTCCGTCAAGCAAATGCAAGGCAGCATGAGCCAACTGCGGTGCCCCGATCCAGGAGCATTCGAACGCGCTCAATATATGAAGGCCGTAAAAGGCATGCAGCACGTACTGGTCAACAGTTGAGCACGCAACGCCCGTAATCGTAATCGAGGTCTTCTAATCGACGATCCACGAATCATCCGTTTGAGGGAGCAGCAGCCCGCGGAACTCCCTCAAAGCGCGCTTCAATTTCTTCCAGGGTCTTTCCCTTCGTCTCCGGCAGAAATACCGCGGCCGTAATGAAATAGACCACTGTGAAGGCTGCAAAGCAAAAGAACATCGTGGAATATCCGTACTTACCGACCGTTGGCAAGAAGACGGCAGCGATGGTGGTTGCCACCGCCTGATTAATCAGCAAGGCGATGCTCATTCCGTTGGAACGAATGCGGGTGGGCATCAACTCTGAAAGTGCCAGCCAGACACACACTCCCGGACCAATCGCAAAAAACGACATAAAGACGAACAGGCTGATCGCCACCAGCCATCCGTTATGCGTGCTCGGCACAGGCGTAATGAGCGCATTATCGATTCTTAACGGAGCCGTGCGGGCCGCGTCCAAATTGCTGAACGGATTCGAGAAGAATGCGACCACTTTATTTGGCGGCACGCAACTCGCGCGCGTGATCTCGATCGGCGTGCCGGTTTTGTCGTCAGAACGAGCCGCCTTGGTCGCAGCGCGAAAGTCTCCATAGGAATAGATGACCACTAACGTCGTCGGCTGACCGCTCATCGCATTGCCTGCCGTCCCACTCGCGGCGAGGAGCTTCGAAGCCGCACCCTCGTCGTAGACCAACGTTACTTTCTGATCGGTATCAACCATGGACTGGACAATTCCTGTCGAGTCCACACGTTGGCTTTCGGTCCGGCGAAAAAGCATGCCGGTGCATAGAAGTGAAACGATGATGCCCGCGCTACCCACCGACAACAGAAACTTACGACCCTTGCGGTCCACGAGCAGCACGCCCACGATGGTCATCAGGAAATTTACGATCGTGAAAACAACGTAACCCCAATGCGCCTGGACATCAGAAAGACCACTCTGCAAGAGAATGTTCGTGTTATATCCAATGATGGAATTGATACCAGTCGCCTGATTGCACGCCAGAATCACGCAGGCCAGAACAAACGGGATCACATATTTGCGGCGCAGAAGCGACTCGCGAATATTCGTTCCGCCGGAAGTCTTCATTTTCTCGGCTGCGGTCGCTTGCTCGATTTCGGCAAGTTCAATATCCGCTTGCTGCGTGACGCGAGAGCGCAGAAGTGCGGCGTAAGCAGCTTCTTTCTTGCCACGACGGTATAACCAGCGCGGCGACTCCGAGACCATCAGGCTGCCGATCACGAATAAAATTCCCGGCGGCAGCGAAACCCAAAAAATGCTGCGCCAAGCCTTATCTTTGAAAGCGAAGAGTTGCGCGGCGTCCCCGAGCTTCGAAACTTCCTGGACGCGAACACTGAAGTAAATCGCCACAATTGCGGCGGTCACGATCCCGAGTGTTAGCAACCATTGAAAAATGCCAGTACCTTTGCCACGACTCGACGCGGCAAGACATTCTGCTAGATATAACGGGACAACCACTCCGATCAGGCCGGCACTTACGCCTTGCAACAAGCGACCGAGGACGAGCGCCTGATAGTCATGGGACAGGGCAATCACCGGGATGCTAAGAACAAAGAGAAGTCCGCTAAGAGCCATCAGCGGCTTGCGTCCAATCCAGTCGGCCAATACACCCGCAAACAGGGTTGAAATCACGCTACCAAGAAGCACGGCCGCAACGACAATCGACAACTGGCCAGCATTCAACCCTGAGGTTGCCTCCAGATAAGGAAGCGCGCCAGAAATAATGCCAACATCCACGCCGTAGAGCAATCCGCCCAGTCCCGCTACCAGCAGAAGAAACCGGTTATAACCAGACTTTTCATTGCTTATCAAAGTGTCAGCCTCTCACTTTCAGCAACTCTCGGTGTTTTCTTCCCTTGCGATTCATGTCATTTTCAAGCTGTCATTTGCGTCCCACAGCGGGTCAAGTACGCTGAGGGAACTCGGAGCGAATCGCTCGACTCCCCGCATGATAGGCCGCCCCCAACATAGGAGCGTCTTCATTGGTAACAACGAATACAGGCACACGCGACAACTCACCAGCCAATCTGCCTGTGCCGCAGAAAGCCTCAAAAAAGATGCCTTTTTGCAATACCGGCAAGATTTTTACCGCAATGCCGCCCGCCACATAGAGGCCCCCAAGAGCCATGGTTTGCAGGGCGAAGTTGCCGCAAAGTGCGCCATACATTTCGATCCAAAATGCGAGCGTTTCTTCGCACACAGGGCAAGACTGGGCAAGCGCCAGCTGCGTGATTTCGCTTGCCGCGTTCGCGCTGACAGAATCGAATGATTCGTGACGCACGGCTGGGTCCAGGAACTCGTGAACCCTGCGAAAGCCCCGACCCGAAACGATCTCCTCGCAAGACACGTGAACCAGTTGCGATTTTAAGAAACGAAAGAATTCAATCTGCCGCTCCGTTCGCGGGGCGAAATCCGCATGCCCCCCCTCAGCCGCAGCGACCTGGTACTTACTGCCATCCCAGAAGAGAATCGCCTCGCCGAGTCCTGTACCTGCGGCGATCACGCCTCGTGTGGCACCCGGAACAGCAACTCCGACATTTAAGGAAACAAGGTCGCTGGCCGAAAGGTGATGGAGACTCAACGCCGTGGCTGCCAGATCATTCAGCAGTTCAACGTCTTTCAATTTCAACCTGCGGGCGAGCGGAGCCACATCCACAACCCATGGCAAATTTTCCGAATGGTGGCGCCCCCCGACGATCAGACCCGCAACCGCAAGCGTCGCCGCATCAACTGATGACGCATCGGCACCCGCACTCGGAATCGCTTGTTGCAGAAAATCGGCGATCAGGTCTTCAAATGAAGGATAGTCGCGGGTAACAAGGCGCCGGTGAAAGACTGCCCGCAGGGCGTCCCCTTCCTGCAAAAACAGCCCCAGATTGCATTTCGTCCCGCCGACATCTCCGGCCAGAATCATCTCTTCAATTCATCTCCCGCACAACTCGCCCGCACACTGAATAACGAGCTGAATCTTATCAGAGATAAATCGAAATCATCGGTAAATGACTTGAATCACGAAACGCTAGGAGTAATCCGCGCCTTACACGTCCGCCTCAGAACGCGTCAGCGGCTCGATTTGAATGATGTGTAATCCGCACTCGGTTTTCGCCGTGCCCGGCCAACGTCCTGCTCTCGGATCTTCGCCCGGCTGAACAGCCCGTGTGCACTGCACACAGCCGATACTCGGATAATTCTGATCGTGAAGCGAGTTGTAAGGGACCTCGTGATCGACGAGATAGCGCCAGACTTGTTTCGAACTCCAGTCTGCGATGGGATTCACTTTGACCAACCCGAACTTCGCGTCCCATTCGACTTTTCCCGCAGATTTGCGAAACGCGGTCTGATCGCGACGGATACTGGTGATCCAGGCGTCGAGTCCGCTCAGTTTGCGGCGCAGCGGCTCAATCTTGCGCAAATTGCAGCATTGGTCGGGATCGACAGACCAGAGAGCAGGCCCGTGAATCTGTTCCTGCCGGTCCGGGGACAAAAGCGAGTAGACCCTCTCGATTTCAATCTTGTACTTCTGCTCAATTTTGTCGATGAGGCTGTACGTCTCAGGGAAAAGGAATTCCGTATCTACGGTGAAAACGCGGAAGTCTTTTCGCAACCGCGAAGCCATATCGATCAGGACCATGCCCTCGGCCCCGAATGCCGACGAGATAGCCACGTTGTCTCCGAACGAATCGAAGGCCCAAGCCAGCACGCGTTGCGGACTCCAATCTTCAGACGCTAGTTGCATTTCGGCCATCATGTCGGTCACAGGTTTGCCTCCGCGCTCGTCGCCGGTTGTAATTCCAGCGCTGGAAGGGCGGTTTCGATAGCCGAGGTGAAGTTTGGAATTGCAAATCCCTCCACCATTGCCGCTGGATCCGCCATGCGAACGACATCCCCAACCAATAGCAACGTTGGCGAGGCAAGTCGCGGCGCCTGGTGCAACTCCCTCACCGTCGTCCGGTGCGTTCGCTGATTGCTGGTTGTCGCTCGCGAAATGACGACGCACGGGGTCTCGCCCGCAAGTCCAGCTAACGTCAGTTTTCCGGCAATGTCGGAATAGTCCTGCCCCGGCATATAGATCGCAAGAGTCGCACCACTGCCCACAAACTTGCTCCAATCCAGAGCATCTTCTTCGAAAGCCTGACCATCGAATGGCCGTTTTGCTGCCCGAGGCTTAGGAGCCTGGTGCGCGGTGATAAAAACAACTGCGGACGACGACCGGCGGTGGGTCAAAGGAATCTGCGCGGCTGCCGCTGCCCCCATCGCCGACGTTACGCCCGGAACAATCTCAAAAGGAATCTTGTTCGCTCGCAGGGATTCGATCTCTTCCCCGGCGCGCCCAAAAATCAGCGGATCTCCACCCTTTAGCCGTACGACCCGCAATCCCGACGATGCCAACGCGACCATCAAGTAATTGATTTCATCTTGCAGAATTCTTTTCCTGCCGCAGCGCTTCCCCACGTTGTGAAGCTGAGCCGTCGCCGGAATCAGATTCATTATTTCGGCGCTGACCAGGTCGTCATGCAGCACCGCTTCCGCGCTCCGCAGCAGGCGAAGAGCTTTCAACGTCAGCAACTCCGGATCACCCGGACCAGCTCCCACCAGATAAACTTTGCCTTTCATATTTCCTCTCTTCTAAACGGTGCCTACCGCGTGTCCTCTATTGTTTTCTAGCTTTCGCCTGCTCAGCTCTGCTTGCTCAACCGCCGCAACTTTCGCCAGCGCGGCTTCGAACGCTTCCCTGCTCGCGAGCGAGTGGAGCAATTCCCACTTGCATTCTTTGTCCAGCGGACTGGCCAGGATGAGCCGGCGGGTCTCCCCGAGTTGCGCAACCCATTCCGTGTATCCGGGCCCAAACTGCCGCTCAAGCTGTTGCCTCAGCTTCTGCGCCAGCGACGGACTCTGTCCCGCGGTAGAAATCGCAATTTGCAGATCTCCCCTCCGTACCACTGCGGGATAAAAGAAATCGCAAAGTTCCGGAACATCGACTACGTTGCACAGGACCCCGCGCTGCTCCGCTTCACGATAGACAAGTCTGTTCAGTTGCTCTGAGGCAGTGGCGACGATCGCGAAAAATTTCGCATCGAGATCGCGGGGCGAGAACGATCGGATTTCCAGGTCGATTTTTCCGGCACGAGCCCACTCGTGAGCCTGCTCGCTCGCCTCAATCGCCACCACGTGAATGCGCGCCCCCGTATCGATCAGGCCGCCGATTTTAGGCCCGCCGATGCGGCCCGCTCCGACGACCAGGCATTGTTTTCCGGTCAACTTCATGAACATTGGGAACAAGCTAGTCACCATCGCCTCCGGCAGCGTGCGCCCTGTGGCCGACAGCAACTGGGGGCAAATCACGAGCAACGGCTTCCACCAAAGCGCCAGCCAGAAACCCGCGCAACTCGGTGTCGGTATGCCGGGCAAAGAACTGCCGCAGGTTCTCGTCCTCCCGGCGCGCCGTTAGATATTGCCGAAGCAATCTTTCAATCGCCTCTGGGACCTCTGTCGCCGGACAGCGATATCCCACCGGCCGAGCCGTACCCTGATGCAGGCCGAGCGCACCGCCGAGGCAGAAATAATAGGCATCTACCAGTTGTCCATCGACTTTCAACTTCTTGCCATCGATCCCAATGTCCGCGATCCAGTGTTGTCCACAGCTGTTCGGGCATCCGGTAACGTGCAGTTTCAAGTGCTGATCAAAACCAGGCAGCCGCTCTTCCAGTTCTTCAACCAGCCAACGTGAAAAACTCTTTGTCTCGGTGATGGCGAGCTTGCAGAATTCGGTGCCGCTGCAGGCGACGGTGCCGCGCCAGAACGAGGAACCGCCAACTCGTAAACCGATCGCGTCGAGTTCTTTTGCCAATCCCTCAGCATTGGCCTGAGGGACGTTAACGATCAGCAGGTTCTGCATGTTCGTCGTGCGTAATTCACCGGATGCAAACCGATGAGCCAGGTCCGCCGCCGCCTGCATCTGGTCGGCGGTAATCCGTCCGCGAAGCACTGCCGAGCCCACATAGCAAAGACCGGACTGCTTTTGCGGATGGATTCCGACGTGATCGCGATAAACGTCCGCGGGAGGAATTTCCTCAGCCGCCGGATCAAATCGAAATCCGATGCGCTGCTGCAGTTCGTCTAAGAATCTTTCCGCTGTCCATCCTTGCCGTAAGAAGAGAAACTTCAACCGCGCCCGTTCGCGATGCTCGCGCAAGACGTCCGAGTCACGAAACAACTCGGCTATTCCCTTGATGGCGGGCAATACCTGATGCCACCGCACGAATGCATTTAAGCGCGCGCCCAGATAGGGTTCGGTAGAAAGTCCTCCCGCAACCCGCAGAGAGAAACCGATTTCTGGCGTGCCGCGCACGATGCGAGTCACGGCGGTCAATCCAACGTCGTTAATTTCGGGATACGGGCACCATACGCGGCATCCCGTAACCCGCGAGCAGTTGCGAGGCTTCGAGTGCCAGGGGCGACGCGTCGCAAATCTCATCCGCGTCGACGCCAGCCACGGGGCAGCCCGTGACATTGCGCGTGACGTCACCGCACGCGCTCATCGTATTTAATCCAACCTTGGCGAGTGCCTCTAGCACCTCCGGCAGGGCCTCGATGGTCACCCAATGCAGCTGTATATTCTGGCGAACCGTGATGTCTGCGATGCCATGGGCATAGCGGCGGGTCAGTTCGGCGATGGTCCGCAGCTGTTCGCAACGCAACAGACCGTTGGGAATTCGGATCCGCACCATGAAACATTGCAGAGCCCGGCCTTCTCCGCCTTGGCCACCGGTGACGCCTGCTCCATCGCCTTGTGTGTAGACTCCCCACCAGCGGAAGTAAGTCCCGATCCACTCGGGCGGGATGGACGCAAAGCCCTCGCGCGCGAAGCGCCTGATCTCGTCCAGCCCTTCCCATGGATTCTTCGAGCGCTTGAGGCGTTCCACTCTCTGCGCTTTAGTTTCGGTTGCAGCATTCGTCATTCGATTGAGCCTCGCCTTTTTTGTTCCCCAAAATGAAAAACCCCACCTCCAGATTCCTCTGGCGGTGGGGTTATAAGGGCTGTTTTTTTAAAATCTGATCTTTAAGTTGTCAGCCTCCCCGCGCCAGAGCACACGAATGCGCAACAACAACAGAAGCACATGCTCATTGCGGAAAGATTTTGCACCAACATAAAAGAGAGTGTACTTTGCGCTATTCGTCCAGGTCAACAAACTTCAGTACCCGGCAGGATCGATCTTTTCGATAGGTCCGATCAGAAAACCCGGCATCGGGTTTCTCGTCCGTCGTGAGGTGCACCGCGTAGTGAGCGCACCCTTTATTAGAGGTAGGGTGGATGGACGCGTAGATTTTATCTCCACAGCGCTTTCTGGCATTTCGACAATGCTGATTTAGAACGGACGACCCGATTTAGGTTTCCGTATCGGGAAGATGCGAAGTGGCGCTGACGATTCAATACCTGTAAACACAAGCACCCGCGGTAGAAACCTCATCGCCGCAACCTCTTGCGTGTTGGCAGGGTAACTGCAATAAGGAGCATAAGTAGTTGGTTGCAATTCAAAATTCTGAACAGACCTTGCTAAGCGAGGATAGCGAAGCTTCATCCCGATGGAAGAAATGAGCAATGGACACAGAACTGGAAGTGAGAGAACCGAAAAGTCGACTGGACATGCCTCTGCTTCAGGAGTCTTCCGGCAGGTGGTTCGCGGCTTACACCAGTTCGCGCCACGAAAAGCGCGTGGCCTCACAGCTCATCGAACGCCATGTCGAATCGTTCTGCCCTTTGTATGCGACGCGGCATCGCTGGAAGAACCGCTGCGAGTCGGATCTTCGCTTGCCGCTCTTTCCCAATTACGTGTTCGTGCACATTGAGCCCCAAGAGCGCGTTCGGGTCCTTGAAGTTCCCGGTGTGCTGTCGCTCGTCAGTTTTGGACGAAACCTCGCGGCCCTGCCCACTCGCGAGATCGAGGCCCTGCGCTCCAGCATGGGTCTAAGGACAATCGAGCCTCACCCCTACCTGGTAATCGGAGAGCGTGTACGAATCACAACCGGCGCGATGACTGGAATTGAGGGCGTACTTGTTCGCAAGAAGAATCACCTCCGAGTCGTGATTGCCTTGGATGTGCTGATGCGAAGCGTGGCCGTTGAAGTCGATGAATGCGACTTGGAGCCGGCAGCGGAATCCCTAACATAATTTGTTTCCCCCTTGGTCCGTATTCGTGACCTAAGTGATTCGTGATTAGGCGCAACCCAACCCGCACCCATGCGTTCTTCCCTGCCATTCCGTCCGCCCTTTCGAAAATTCGCAGCGGCCGCTTTGCTCCTGCGGCTGATGGAGGCCGTCGGTTGGGCGTCCGGAGCGTTCAATCCGACACCGTGTCCTGCGCCAAACGAGACTCAAAGGCGCGACCGAGTCCGATACGAACTCCTGTCAAACACACTACCCACAACCCGAACGGAAAACGACGCGACAAATGAAATCGAACCAGGCCGCACTCCGAATCATCTCTGCCTGGCTACCCTCCCAAGAAATCTTTTCTCGGATCAGAAAGCGATCTGGAGGAGTCCTTTTCACTTACGTACGCGAGATGAAAACTGGATGGTGCCTTTGGGACTAAGCACGCTGGGCCTAGTAGCGGCCGACACGAGCATCATGCGTCACTTCGGTTCCACACCACTCTCCCACAGCAATAGTTTCAGCAATTACGGTCTCGTAGCGATGATGGGAACCGCAGCCAGCCTCTACTTACGGGGAGAGAGCACCAACGACGGCCACGGCCGAGAAACCGGTGTCCTGGCGGCCGAATCTGCCGTGGACAGCCTAGTGGTCGGCGAGTCCATGAAGGTTGTCTTTCAGAGGCCGCGGCCGGACGAAAATAACGCCGGGAAGTTTGGCGCCGGAGGAGCATCCTTTCCCTCCGAACACGCCCTCGCCGCATGGTCGATCGCGAGTGTGATTGCCCAAGAATATCCCGGATCTCTGACCAAGCTGCTCGCTTACGGAGGAGCAACCGGAATCAGTCTGGCGAGGGTTGCGGCCCGGCAACACTTCCCCTCCGATGTCTTAGTGGGTAGCGCGCTCGGATTCGCGATTGGCCGGTACGTCTATCGTACGCATCACGACCCGAAGCTGGACGGAGAAAGCACGATCCATCAGCAAGCGCTAGAGGATGATGCACCGTCGCCCCGGCGCGCCGCGAAGCAGATGGGATCTCCTCAAGTTCCCCTCGGATCCTGGGTCTATCCAGCCTTCGATCGGCTCGCCGCCCTCGGCTATGCGCCGAGTGCCTTCGCTTCGCTGCGCCCCTGGACGCGAATGGAATGTGCGCGACTGGTGCTGGCCGCCGAAGAAGATCTTCAAATTGATGATCCCGTTCGCGGAGATAGGAGTCGCGACGATTCCTATATTCAAAAGCGTCCCGTAGACATTGGTTACACGGCTCAGGCCGCACATTCCTTGGGTGCCGAACCCGCGACCGAAGCCTACCGGATCGCCTTTGCACTGCGAACCGAATTTGCCGACGAACTGCAGCGCTCCAGTGCTGGTCCAGACAGCGCCGGCGGCTCCGAGATGAAGATGCGGGTCGAGGAGGTCTACTCCCGCTATCTCGGCATCGCAGGCACCCCGCTCGATGACAGCTATCACTTCGGCCAAACCCTGATCAACGATTTCGGGCGCCCTTACGGTCAAGGTTCCAATACCGTGGACGGGGCGTCGGCTTCGGCATCAGCGGGTCCGGTGGCGTTTTACGTGCGCGGCGAATACCAGCGTGCAGCAGCGCTTCCCCCCTACAGTACCGCGGTGCAACAGATGATTGGCGCAATCGACGGAACCCCACCCCAACTCCCGATTCACACGACTGCGCTCGACAACTTCCAACTGCTCGACGCTTATGCCGCGTGGAACTTCAATACGATCCAGATCTCGGCCGGGCGGCAGAGCTTGTGGTGGGGACCCGGCCAGGGCGGCCCGCCCAATCTCAGCGACAATGCTCAACCACTGGACATGCTGCGTCTGACCAACCCGTCTCCCTGGCAACTGCCAAGTTTTCTTAAGTGGCTCGGCCCCATGCGCTGGGACTTCTTCTTCGGACTGATGGCCGGCCATCATTATCCGCACGAGCCGGGCATCGATGGGCAGAAGGTCAGCTTCAAACCGACGCCGAACCTGGAGCTCGGATTCTCGCGCACCATCGTTTTTCGTCCCGTCACGCTCCGGATGTTCTGGCGCGGGGTCAGCAGTTTCGGAGACAACAAGACCACGACGCCGGGCAGTCCCGCCGACGTAGGCGACCGTCGCGGCGGCTTCGATTTCAGCTATCGCATCCCTGGGCTGCGCAACTGGCTGGTTCTCTACAACGATGGTATGACTGACGATGACACATCGCCTCTCGGCGCCCCGCAGCGCGCGTTGATGAATCCCGGAATCTATCTGCCGCAGATTCCTCGAGTCGCAAGACTCGATTTCCGCGCCGAGATGGTGTGGTCGGACCCCCCCGCACTTTCGAACCGTGCGGGCAAATACGTCTATTACAACGGCGCTTATCACGATTCGTATACCAATGGCGGCCAGATCATCGGCTCCTGGGTAGGCCGGGAAGGTCATGGCATGCAGCTCTGGACCACCTACTGGTTTTCACCTCGCACTCGGCTGCAACTGGGATATCGGAAGGCGCACGTCGACCGCGATTTCATTCCAGACGGGGGGAACATTCAGGATTTCTTTGCCCGGGCGTCAGTTTCTCTGCGTCCGGAAATCGAGATCGGCAGTTTCTTTCAGTACGAGCGCTGGAACTTCCCCGTACTGTCTCCGCTAGCCGGACCCGACGTGGTTGCTTCCGTCGAGTTCACATACCACCCGAAGTGGAGGAAGGCATTGAACCATCCATGGTGAAGGACACGCGGCAGAGAGAAGAGCTTCGCCGAAAGTGGATCGATCGAGTATTGATCGATCAGGGAGATGCCGTGGCAATCGTCGCGGTCCGGCTCAGGCCGTTCGCTGTGCTCAACCGGTTCTGTGCGGCGATCATCCCGGCGCTTTGGATCGCGCTCGTTTGTTCCGGTCTTGCTTGGAGTCAAACCACACTGAGCACGCCGGCAACCGATGATCGCCTGGCTTATGATCGCTTAACCAACGACCCGCAATGTGCGGCCGAAGAGTGTCCGACCGCAGCACCCTACCACGATGAGGGTGCCCTTCCCTCCCAAGGTAGGCAAAGCGATCGAGCGAATCCGGAGACGCATGGCGACGGAAATTTGGCGACTTCGCAGGCAGCGCGGAAAACGAAGCGCCTTTTTCCAGCGCCGTCTGAGCCGTTTCCCGAAATAGCGCCAACTGAGTTTCAGAAGTTTGCCGCCAGTTCCGTCGGACGCATCTTGCCCATTTATGGACTGAGCCTGTTCGAACACGGCCCGACGACCTTCGCGCCTCTGGAAAGAATTCCCGTAACCAGCGATTATTCCATCGGACCGGGCGATGAACTCCTGATCCGAACCTGGGGCCAGATTGATCTTAACGCAAGGCTCGTGGTCGACCGGCAAGGCGAAGTTTTCCTGCCCAAGGTCGGCACCTTGGCGGTCGCTGGCTTGCAATATCAACAGCTCCAAGATTACTTTCGTAGTGCCATCGGCCGGGTGTTTCGTAACTTCGACCTCACCGTCAGCCTGGGGCAGCTCCGATCGATTCAAGTTTTCGTGGTCGGTCAGGCTCGCCGCCCCGGGAGCTACACCGTGAGCTCCCTCTGCACGCTGGTGAACGCCCTGTTCGCCTCGGGCGGACCCTCCGGCAGCGGATCATTGCGCCATATTCAGCTCAAGCGGGGCAACCGCGTGGTCACGGATTTCGATTTCTACGATCTGCTCCTGCAAGGGGACACATCGAAAGACACGAGGCTGTTGCCCGGGGATGTTCTCTATATCCCGCCCACCGGACCGTCGATTGCCATCGCGGGTAGCGTGAACGTCCCCGCGATTTTCGAACTGCGCGACGGGATGACTCTGGCAAGCGCGATCGAGTTGGCCGGAGGTCTAGCGACGACGGCGGATGGTCAAAAGGCGATGGTCGAACGGATCGACGAACACAACATCCGCCGGGTCGAGGAATTCCCTTTGGACGCGGTAGGCCGTGCACGACGCTTGAAAGATGGCGATGTGGTTCGGATCTTTTCCGTTTCTCCTCATTTTGAGAACGCCGTGACCCTACGGGGCAACGTGGCTCATCCCGGCCGGCGCGAGTGGCGCCCGGGAATGCGTCTGCGCGACATCCTGCCGAACCAGGAGGCGCTGGTCACACGGGACCACTGGCGCTTCGCGAACTCCGTGGCCAACGCCGGCGAAAGAGCGAACGAGAGATGGTTACCGAACGCCCGCGAAACAAGTCAGTCTCTCTCAGGTGAGGCACAAACCCATGGCGAACAGATGGAAGGCGAGGCTGGGAACGCCCTTTTCGAAGGGACACCAGCGCTGGCTCGAACTCCGGGTGGGCCCACCGCTCCCGGACTTTCCGACCCCATCGCGCAGGACGCCCCGGAGATCAACTGGGATTATGCCGTTATCCAACGGCTCAACCCCCAGGACCTTACGACTCGACTCGTGCCCTTCAATCTTGGAAGACTCGTGCTGCAAGGAGACGAGGAAAACAATCTGCTGCTCGAACCTGGGGATGTGATCACCATTTTTTCCCAGGTCGATCTCGCGGTTCCAATGGAGAGGCGGAGCAAGTTCGTGCGCCTGGAAGGAGAATTTCCGAGCGCCGGAATTTATCGCGCCGAGGCGGGCGAGACCATACGGCATCTGGTCGCCCGTGCCGGAGGATTGACCTCAAACGCCTATTTATATGGAGCTGAATTTACGCGGGAATCGGTGCGGCGCGATCAACAGAAAGGGCTCGACCTGCTGATCGAGAAACTGGACGAAGATATTTCCCGCAACGCCATGGCACCCACCGGGGTAAACCCTGACGAAGTCGCCGACCAGCACGCTAAACTCGAAGCGCAACGCCAACTTGTCGAAAAGCTTCGCGGAGTAAGAGTTACTGGCCGCCTGGTGCTCGATCTGACGCCGAACTCGTCGACCGTTGCCGACCTGCCGGAGATCGCGCTCGAAGACGGCGACCGTTTCGTGGTCCCGTTTCGTCCCGCAACCGTCGAGTTGCTTGGCGCCGTCTACAACAAGAACTCCTTCCTCTACCGTCATGAGGCGCGAGTCGACGATTACCTAAGGCGCGCGGGAGGGCCAACGCGCGACGCCGACAAAAGCCGCATGTTTGTCATCCGCGCCGACGGTTCTGTCCTCAGCAAGCAGTCGGTCAAGGGATTGTGGAATGGAGGCTTCGAATCGCTCCGCCTGATGCCAGGAGACACGATCATCGTGCCGGAACGCCTGTCCCATGGGTCGTTTCTCAAGGGCTTACGCGACTGGAGCCAGGTCTTCTCGCAATTCGCCCTCGGTGCCGCCGCAGTTCGGGTGATCCAATGACCGCAACCACCATCCCTGAAACCGAGATGACCGGGACGCACTCTTCCGAAGAGACTCGCGCGATGTTGTTTGTCGAGAACACATTCGTCGAGAGCAAAGTGGATCAGGACTTGGCGGTCGTTCGATCGGCCCCTGGTGAAGATCGGACGATCGCGGAGAAAGACCTTTCGCATTCCCTGAATGAGGCGCAGACCGCTGCTCTCAATGCCGGCGGCCGCATGGAGGCGCACACGCTCGATTTATTGATCCTACTGAGTCGTCGTAAACGCATTATTCTCCAGACCACGCTCTCCGCCGCCCTACTCGCGGCCATTGGGTCGGCCTTGCTCCCCAACCGCTACGCCGCCACCGCCAATATTCTGCCTCCGCAGCAGAGCCAGTCCCTGGCCGCATCGATGATCGGGCAACTCGGCTCCTTCGGAGCCATGGGAGCCCTGGCCCAGAAAGATCTGGGTCTGAAGAATCCCAACGACCTTTATGTCGGCATGCTGCGCAGCCGAACCTCCGAAGATGCCTTGATCCGGCGCTTTGATCTGCTCCGTGTCTATCACGATACGAAGATGTCGGACGCCCGCCGCGACCTGGAAGATGCGAGCAGCATTATCCTCGCCAAGGAAGGCTTCGTCAGCATCTCGGTCGAGGACCGCGACCGCCATCGCGCCCCCCAGATCGCCAACGGTTACGTAGACGAGTTGCGCCAACTAACGCAAGACATGGCGATCACCGAGGCGGGACAGCGGCGCTTGTTTTTCGAACGGCAGCTGGAAACGGCCAAGAACGACCTGGCGAATGCCGAACAGGCGTTGAAGGAAACCGAACAGAAAACCGGAGTGATCCAGTTGGACGGCCAGGCCAAGGCCATTATCGAAGCGGTGGCCAGACTCCGGGCGTCGGTGGCGGCGAAAGAAGTGCAATTGCACGCCATGCGGCTGTTTTCGACGGAACAGAATCCTGATGTCGAACTGCGCGAACAGGAACTCTCCGGCCTGCGCGCGGAACTCTCGCAACTGGAAAAGCGCAGCGGAGTGGCCGACGATGCCCAGGTTTCCGCGGGAAATGTGCCTGCGGGGAATGTCCCGGAAGCGGGCCTGCTTTACGTCCGGAAACTTCGCGACGTGAAGTACGCGGAAACAATCTTCGAGCTTTTGGCCCGGCAATACGAAGCCGCAAAACTGGATGAGGCCAAAACTGCCGCCGTGATTCAAGTCCTTGACCCAGCCATCGAACCCGACCGTAAGTCTTCGCCGCAACGAGCGTGGATCGTGGCCGTCGCCAGTCTGCTCGGGTTTCTCGGCTCGGTTGGATATGTCTTCCTGGCCGAAGCATTCGCTCGCATGAGAACGAACCCCGATGTTGGCGACCGCTTCCGCCTTTTGAAATCGTCTTTTCAATCCGGCCTCTAACGCCAAGCACCCGCGTTCAGCAGATTCCGAGTTTCGAACCGTCAACCAAGAAATCCTTCTTTCTCCGTGTCAACCGAATCAAGATGAATCGCTCACCTCGAAGCAATCCGCGCCCTGCAAGCGGAGACGCAAGACTCAGGGTTTTATTGGAAACCCTCGGATTCTCGTCCGTGCTCGCCGCCGGGACGCTCGCTTTCCTCGCGAGTTGGCTGAGTTCCAATCAGGCCGCAGCCCTCACACTTCTGATCTTGATTTCTCTCGTCGGCCTTTCGTGGCGGCGATTTGACGGTGGACGGCATCCCTGCTTCTTCTTTCTCTGCATGCTGACGTTGTTTCAGGGCGGGCGGCTCCTCGCCTACTTCTCCGGAAGCGCCGCGGAGATTTTCCGGGTGAGCTTGTTGACGGTGTACCCCTTCGATATCTCCCGCAACGTGCAAGGTCTGGTGTTGCTCTCGATTTCACTCTCAGCGCTCTGCGTCTATGCGCCCTGCCGATGGAACTACCGCCGCTCTGTTCCTCCGCTGACCGCGTCTTGCGATCAATACCTGCCCTATCTCTATTGCTTGTTCTCTTTGAGCGTGCCGGTGCAACTGTACAAGAATTTCTGCTATTTCGAGTATGCGAAACAGCACGGCGGATACCTTGTGTTTTTCATCGACCATGGAGGAATGGCAGCCAGCATTCCGCTCGTCGTCCGCGCCGTCTCGATGATCAGTCTGCCCGCGATCGTTGGCATTTTTGTTCTCGAGCGCAGAAAGAGTTGGCTCCGCACTGCCGGCACCCTCTACTTCCTGGTAGCAGCGCCCATCTTGCTCACTGGGTCGCGCGGAGCCATTTTTAGCCTGATCCTTGCGCTCTGGTATCTCGCTAAGGTGAAGTCGAACCAGCCTGCCCGCTGGACAGCAGTCGCGCTGCTCGGCATGGGACTCGTCGTCATGGCGTCGTTAATCGGCTTCCTGCGCGCTGATAGCAGCGAATCCTTCGCCCTCGCTGGGACCTCGCGATTTCTCGAAGAGCAAGGCGCATCTTTAGACGTGACATCTGTCGCCATCGCCTACCGTCGGCATTTTGCTCCTCACATCTCCTCTTATTTGATCGGCGAACTGGAGTTGGCGTTCGTTCCACCCGATCAGACGAGATACCTCCCCGGTCAGCGTTTTGCCGATGATATTTCCACGTTTCTGAACCCTTCCGCCTATCAACTGGGTTTTGGTACCGGCTCCTCGTATCTGGCGGAAGCCTATGTGATGGGTGGCCTCACCGGCGTCGTCACCATCTCAGGTCTACTCGGCATTTTCCTCCATCGCATGCATCTTTATTCCCGGAGCCCCCTTGGGCTGTTTCTGGTCACGATGCTCTTGCCGGATGTGCTTTGGATGGCTCGCGGAGGCCTTTTGGATTGCGTATCGGTAGCGGCACGCATCGCTCTTTCGCTGCTCTTGCTGTGGATGGGATGGTGGCTCTATCGGGCCCTCGGGCGTCTGGGCCGAGTCCTTTGGCAAGGCGCGATCGAGCTCCCACCACGGGCGTCAACGCACGGCTGTCCCGTCTTGGCAGGTCGCGATCTCTCTTGAAGAAAATCATGATCTCTCTCGTTGTCGCTACGTTGAACCGGACCACGGACCTTGATCGTCTCCTCTTCAGTCTCGACGAGCAAAGTTACCAAAACTTTGAGGTCGTGGTCGTCGACCAGAATCCGGACGCGCGGTTGGTTCCCATTCTGCACCGCCATCCCGGGCTCGCCATCCGTCACCTGCGATCGGAACGCGGGCTCTCGCTTTCCCGCAATATCGGACTCGGCAGCATCCACGGTGATATCGTCGCTTTTCCCGATGACGATTGCTGGTATCCGAAAACTCTTCTGGCAGAGGTTGCAGCCTGGTTTGATTCGCACGAGGACCCCGGATTCCTGATCACCGCCGTGCGCGACGCCGATGGCCAGCCTAGCTCCTCCCGTCTGCCCACAACGCGGCGCCCTTGCACTCGCAACAATGTCTGGAGTTGTGCGATGTCGACTGGTCTTTTCATGCGGCGTTCCCTCACGAACGCTGTCGGCGCTTTCGATGAGAATATGGGTGTCGGCGCGCCCACGGCTTATCAATCGGGAGAAGAAATTGATTACGTCCTGCGGGCTTTGGCCATCGGATTCCACGGCACTTGCGAGCCCGCGTTAACCGTCCATCATCCTCCGCTCGGATCGCTCGACCGGCTCAGAAGGACCACCTATTCGTATGCCTTGAGCACGGGCCGTTTGCAGCGCATCCATCGTTTTGCCCCGCAATGGCTGGCATGGCATCTTCTGCGAAGTTTTGGCGGTGCCGTGATCCGGCTGTGCCGGGGAGATCTCGCGCGATCCCGGTTGTATGTGCTGCGCGGAGCGGGTCAACTCGCGGGTTACCTGTCGGACTGACACAATTCCGAATCGATCACCGGCGATGCCAGCAACGAATGAGTGGCCTTCGCACGTTTGTTTCTTCTTCCTCTACCAGAATATGTCGGCAAGAACTTCAGCTTCCGGTCTGCTCGGCAACGTCATCAACCTCGGTTGTGGCGAATTGATGGGGCGAGCCTGTAGCGTTGCCACCGTCGTATGGCTGGGTCACCGCTACGGGATCACGGTGGTCGGCGTCTATGCGCTGGCGCAGAGTCTGACGCAATACCTGCAGCCGCTCATCGACTTCGGACTTCGCCATGTCGGAGCGAGATTGGTCGCGTTGTATCCGCACGCGGCGTGCGCGATCGTCGATCAGGTGCAGAGCCGGCGCATTTTCAGAGCGACCCTGACGCTGCCGTTGCTGCTCGTCTATGCCGCCTGCGCCAAACTGCCGCTGGAGATGAAAGTTTTTCTCTTCGTCTTTTCCGCCGCCGGCGCGCTCTATGCCGTTTCGCTCGACTGGGTCGCTTGGGGTCAGGGGCATTTGCGCATCGTCGGCATCGCGAAATCTGCCGTACCCATCAGCGTTCTTCTATTCCTTGCCGCCGGCCGGCCTTCCGCCCACAAGGTTCTCTGGTGGCTGGTTGCCGGAAATGTCTTCGGCTGGCTTTTGCAGGCAGGAATCTCCCGCCGCTGGAACAGGCTGTCATCGGAACTGATACCAAGCCAGCAGATGGAAGAGATTCGCGCTTCGCTGGCCTGGCGCCGGACCCGCGTGATGGGTCTCGCATGGCTGTGCAATCTGGCCTTCAACAATATTGATGTCCTGATGCTTGGGGTGATGTCAAGTCCCGAACAAGTAGGTCTGTATGGCGCCGCATATCGCATCTTGAACCAAGTGCTGGCCACGTACTACGTGTTGACGCAGGCACTTTATCCCCACTTCGCGCGTCACGACACGAAACAGCGGGCCCGCATGCTGCGCCCCGGAATCCTGCTGCCACTTCTCGCAGGCGGAACAGTCCTGGCTGCGTTCATCTCGCTTTCCCGAAGGCCGGTACTCACCGTCATGTTCGGACACCCGTTTCTCGCGGCCGCCCCGTTGCTGGCGCTGCTCGCCTGGTCGATTCCGCTCGACTTCCTGACTTCTTACCTGAGCAACGCCCTGATCGCCTGGGGCCTGGAGAGAAGAATCCTACTCTGCACAGCCATTGCCGCGGCCAGCGATATCCTCTTGAATCTGGCCTTCATTCCCCGTTTCGGAGCACGCGGGGCTGCAGCCAACACCCTTCTTTCTTACGGCATATTTCTGGCGGCGCTCGGTCTTGTAGGAAGAACGGCGACGCGGCACACGACTCCTTCGCCATCCGAAATCGACGCGGTCGCCTGCCCATAACGGAACGCCGAGGCGGAAGCCTCGAAGTTTTGTGTCAACGAGGATTCACTTCCATCCGATCTGGCAAGAGAGACCATCCGAACCGTGCGAGGGTAAAACATCCATGACCTGCGACGTCAGCGTCATCATCCCGACCTACAACTCATCTTCGACCCTTCGGCGGGCGCTCGACTCCGTTTACGGTCAATCCTTGCTTCCGCGCGAGGTCATCGTGGTCGACGATGGCAGCGACGACTGGGCCGATTCCCAGCGGATCGCGGCATCGTATCCCGACACGATCGCGCTTCGCTTCCTCCGCCAAGAGCAGAACTGCGGCGTGTCCGCTGCGAGAAATGTGGGCATCGCCGCCGCCCGCTGTTCGTACCTCGCGTTTCTCGACTCGGATGACGTCTGGTTCAAGGAAAAACTCTCGCTGCAGTACGAAATCGTGACGAGTCGAAACCTCGACTTTTCCATGCACGGGTATCGCGACGATCTGTATACCCCGGCATGCCATACCCAAGAGAATGCCCCACTACCGCCGCTGCCCTGTTCCCCGTTTACCCGTTGGACTCCTCTCCTTCGCAACGACAACACCAGCACGGTGATGGTCGCAAGGGAAAAAATGGTTTTGTATGACACCTCGCTTCGTCGAGGAGAGGACTTCAAAGCCTACATGGAGTTGCTCTCGAGGCAGGGGTGTCGCGGTGTTTATATCCCCCGGTTTCTTGCCGGAGCATTCAAGCCCAGCCTCGGCGTAGCCGGACTGAGCCAGGACATAAAAGCCATGCATCTCGGAAGAATGCTGGCCCTGAAAAAATTGTTTGCCGAAGACAGCATCCCCCCGCTGCAATTCCTCTTCGGAATCGCGGCCGAGATGGTGAAATATCCACTTCGCAACCTTCGGGTGCGGCTCCGCGTTCGCGCTCTTCAACCTCGTGGGAGTTTCCCTTGGCCACTGACAAAATATTGATTACCGGGGGTCTCGGTTTCATCGGGATCAACCTCGCTCAACAACTGCTCGTGGAAAAGCGGCGCGTTGTTTTGTTCGACAACCTGAGCGCGCAGATTCACGGAGCCGTGCCCGATTTTTCCGCGGCCCAACTGCTCCGTGATCCCGCAGTCGAGGTCTTGCGCGGCGACGTTTGCCAGGCCGCGGATTGGGCAAAGGCGCTCGACGGCGTTGGCTGCGTCGCGCATCTCGCAGCTGAAACGGGAACTGCGCAATCCATGTACGAAATCAGCCGCTATACCGGCACAAACGTCGGCGGCACGGCCGCACTGCTCGATTATTTGTCCAACCATCGCCACCAGGTATCCAAAATCATCCTCGCTTCGTCCCGCTCGGTCTATGGAGAAGGCGCGTACGAATGCAGCCTGTGTGGCCTGGTGTATCCGCCGATGCGGGCCGAGACGCGGCTGGAAGCCGCTCTCTGGGAACCCGCGTGCCCGATCTGCGCAGGCGAAATCCGCCGGACGGCGACGCCCGAATCCGCCCGGACCGCGCCCGCCTCGATCTATGCCGCGACCAAGTTGGCCCAGGAAGACCTGGTCCACATCGCATCGCAGGCTCTGGGGATTCCCGCCGTAATCTTTCGTTTTCAAAATGTCTATGGCGAAGGACAGTCGCTGAAAAATCCCTATACTGGCATTCTCTCGATTTTCTCTACCCAGATCCGGGCCGGTAAAACTGTCAACCTCTATGAAGATGGCAACGAAAGCCGGGACTTCGTGCATGTCTCGGACGTGGCTCGGGCCGTCGTCCTCGGCATAAACGGAAGCGGAGCCGACGGAGCCACGCTCAACGTCGGTTCCGGCCACCCCACCTCTGTACAGGAGATCGCTCTCCTATTACAAGACCGGCTCGGCGGCACGACCGTACCCCGCATCTCGGGCCAGTATCGCCTGGGCGACATTCGCCACGGATATGCCGATCTAGCGGCCGCGCACGCCTGCCTGGGGTTCACGCCCGAGATCTCGCTGGAAGAAGGTTTGACACGGTTTGTCACCTGGGTGAAAACCCAGCCCCTGGAATCCGACCTTCTAGATCGCGCTAGCGCCGAACTGGTGGCGCATGGTCTGATGCCGTCCCACGTCCCCGCAAGCGGCCAAACTGAGAAAACGGATCATACGGATCGTACCCATGCTAAAGCAGCTTCTCTGTAGCGATCTCGCGCGCCAGTCTGAACTCGCGGGCAAGACAGTCTCGCGGCCCGGATTTGGCGGTCTTCTCCGCCGCCTCTTGCATCCCCGTTTTTTGCCGATCGTGCTTTGCCGCGCCAGCCGCGCCGCCATGCTGCGGAGAGTTCCGGCCCTTCCAGCGCTGCTGAGTTATCTCAACATCGTGCTCTTTGGCCTGGAGGTTTCCGCACGATCCGAGATTGGCCCGGGAATTTTCTTCCCCCATCCTTCGGGAACGGTCATTGGAGCGTGGCGTATTGGCCGCAACGTAACTATCTTCCAGGGCGTTACTCTGGGCGCCAAAGAACTGGATATGCGCTTCGATGTCAAACTCCGTCCGGAAATCGGAAACAACGTGGTCGTCGGCGCCGGCGCGAAAATTCTGGGCGGCATCCATATTGGCGACAACAGCAGCGTAGGAGCAAACGCGGTCGTGCTGGAGTCAATCGCGGCGAACAGCATCGCGGTCGGCGTTCCCGCCCACCAGCTCGCGAAGTCTCGAGAGCAGAAGGGTGACGCGGCAACGGCCGGGGCATAGCGACCTCCGGATCCCGAGTTCGGTGTCTGGAAAAATAGGCTCAACGCTGAGAGCAGCAAACGAAATCGAGCACGCTCCAAGAAAGAGAGATTTGAAGAGAAAGAAAGAAGGACAAGTGGATGGCAGCTCCGTTCGATCTCACCGTTATCATTCCCAGCTACAATACGCGGGAGTTACTCCGCAATTGCATCTCCTCCATTTACGAACACACACGCGGCCTGCGTCTTGAAATCATCTGCCTCGACGATCATTCGCCCGATGGAAGTGCCGACATGGTCGCCGGGATCTTCCCCGAGGTCACCCTCGTCCGCAACCACACTAATCAGTTCTATGTTCGAAACAATAATCTCGGAATGAGGATGTCGCGGGCCCGCTACGCCTGCCTGCTCAACAGCGACACGGTTTTAACCAGCAACGCCTTTCGAGCCCTGGTCGAGTACATGGACGCGAATCCGCACATCGCCGCCTGTGGTCCCAAGCTCCTGAATCCCGATGGTTCCGTGCAACATTGCATCCGCCGTTTCTCCGGGCCAGTCACGCTCGCGCTGCAGGCCGCCAACTGGCACAAACTCTTCCCCCGAAGCCGCTTTGCCGATCGTTACTACGCCACCCGTTTTGATTATTCAAGAGCGCAGCCCGTCGACAGCATCGGCACGACCGCTTACATTCTTCGCCGCTCCACGTGGGAAGAGGCCGGCATGCTGGACGAGCGTTTCCGCCTCTTCGTCTCGGACCTGGCCTATAACTTCATGTTGAAGCAGAAGGGCTTTCCCGTTTATTACACGCCCTGCGCCGAGGTCGTTCACTTTGGGAGCCAAAGCGTCAACCAAACTCCGCAGCGTTCTCTTCGCGAACTACACGATGCGTTAATCACCTTTAACGAGGCGTATGACTATTTTGGCAAGAGCCGTGCCCTCAAACTTGTAGTTCGTCTGGCAGTGAAGACTCGCTTCTGCCTGAAGCGGGCGGAATATCTCCTCGGCTCCGACAAGCGCGTGATTAAGGGGCCGGGAGCCCCAGCCAAACCGCAGGCAACGGCCTTCTAAGATCGAGCTCAATATCCGGCTTCACGAACCCGACGATCTCGGAACTCCCGTCCATGCGGCCACTTATGTTTCCCGCTCTTCTGCCGATATTCCATCTGGGCACCCCAAACGCAAACAAGAAAAGCCGTTGCCAAGACGGCCATGCATAACAATGAGCACCGTTACCCTCACCTCCGCGTCTGCGCTTTCCGCAGCGCCGATGCCAGCCTGGAAGCGCCGCACCGATCTCCTGCTGGCCGGGACTCTCCTGGTTTTCTGCGCACCGTTGTTTCTATTTTGCTGGCTCGCCGTGTGGTTGACCTCGCGGGGTCCGGCTCTGCATTGGTCCGAACGGGTGGGAAAAGACAACCGCCTTTTTCGTATGCCGAAGTTTCGGACCATGCGCGTCGACACTCCGCAAGTCGCGACTCATCTCATGCACCGGCCCGAACATTATCTGACCCCGATCGGCTCATTCTTGCGCAGAACCAGCCTCGACGAGTTGCCGCAGCTCGTCTCCGTCTGGAGAGGCGATCTGAGCCTCGTCGGTCCTCGTCCCGCGCTCTTCAATCAGAACGATCTGGTCGCGCTCCGCACCCAAAATGGCCTGCATCGACTGCTTCCCGGTATCACCGGATGGGCGCAGATTAACGGTCGGGATGAACTGGAGATTCCGGTCAAGGTTCGCTTCGACGCCGAATACATGCGGCGCCAATCGCTGGGACTCGATCTCAAGATCCTGGCACTGACTCTATGGCAAGTGGTTCGATCTCGAGGGATACGCCACTAAACCGATTTCTCGTTTGCAATTCCATTCAGGCCGGCAGTTTTTACCGACCATCCTGAGCCACCAGGCTGCTTCGCCTGCCTCGCAGCCAACACTCAAGTCGTCTCTCGCCGCTGTCGATGAACCTACTAAATCCGCCCACCAAGGAAACGAACTCACTGTATGAGAAGACTTGCGAAAAATTCACCGGCGCCCTTGGAGTGCCGGTCGCTGCTGGTTCTGGTTGCCCAAGTCATTCTCATCTTGGGCTCTTTAGTCGGTGCCTGGCTGCTGCGCTTCGAGTTCCGCCTGCCCGATCCCAGCCTGCTCTGGACGGCCGCTCCCATTCTTGTCGTGGTACGCCTGCTGTCGATGCCACTCTTCGACCTGATGCACGGGTGGTGGCGCGACACCGGCATCCGCGATGCGATGGACGTCTTGAAAGCGACTGGGACGGGCTCGATCGCATTCTTCTTCACTCTGCGTTACGGACTCGGCCTCACCGCATTTCCCTTGTCGATTTATGCACTGGAAGCCTTGCTCACCTTTCTGCTCCTAACCGGCGTGCGCGTGCTTTCGCGGCTCGTCGCGGAATCCGCGCGCCGGGAATCGAACTCCAGGCGGCTGCTACTTGTCGGTGCTGGCCACGCGGCCCAGATGATCATTCGTGAAACCCAGGAGCCGGGAAGCGAATACCATGTGATCGCCTGTGTCGACGACAATCTCTTGAAGAAGGGATCCCGACTCCTCGGAGTTCCCGTGCTGGGCGCCACCGAGTTACTGAATGAGGCGTTGGGCAAGCGGAAGATCGACGAAATTCTAATCGCCATTCCATCGGCCACGCAAACTCAGATGCGTCGCCTGGTTGCGCTCTGCAAGAAAAGCGGACTTCCTTTCCGCACCGTGCCGGCGCTGGCGGAACTGATTGCGGGCCGGGTCACCCTGCAGCAAGTCCGTGATGTTTCGCTCACCGATCTCCTCGGACGGGTCCCGAACAATCTCGACCTCGAACCCGTACGCGAACATATTCGGAACCGCGTCATCCTGGTCACGGGAGCCGCCGGATCCATCGGATCCGAACTCTGCCAGCAAATCCAGAGTTGCAAACCAAGACTTCTCGTCTGCCTCGATCAAAACGAAACGGGTATCTTTCACTTGCAACATCAACTCGCGCAAGAGGGCGGCGCAGAACGAAAGGTATTTTGTGTCGCCGACTTCTGTAATCCGGAGCGCATGCATAAAATACTCCTCACCTACGGGGTCGAAGTCATCTTCCACGCCGCCGCTTACAAGCATGTGCCGGTGATGGAGGACAACGTCGAAGAGGCGGTGGGCAACAATGTCTTCGGGTTGCTGTCGCTGCTGAAGGTGGCGCAGAAATCGAGTTGCACATCCTTTGTGATGATTTCGTCGGACAAGGCCGTGAATCCCACGAACGTCATGGGCTGCACCAAGCGTGTCGGCGAACTCCTGCTCGCGGCCTGGCCCGCCGAAGGAATGCGCTGCGTCTCCGTTCGCTTCGGCAATGTCCTCGGCTCGAACGGCAGCGTGATTCCAATCTTCCAGGAACAGATCCGGCTGAACCAGCCGATCACCATCACCCATCCCGATATCACCCGTTTCTTCATGACGATTGCGGAAGCGGTCAGTCTGGTCTTGCAAGCTTTCGCGGTGGGACGCGATGGCGACATCCTCGTCCTCGACATGGGCGAACCGGTGCGGGTTACGGACCTCGCGAAAACCCTGGTTCGCCTTTCCGGAAAACCTCCGCAGACGTTCCAGTTCGTCGGGCTTCGGCCTGGCGAGAAACTCTTTGAAGAACTTTTTTATCCCGACGAGCGGGTTTTCCCCAGCCGCTGCGAGAAAATCGCTCGCACCGAAAGTGCGAAACCGGCATGGCCGGTGTTGAAGCGCTCGCTCGATGAACTCCAGGCCGCCGTCGCACTCGGCAAACGAGTCGCCATCCTGGCTCACTTGCGGAAGATCGTTCCGCAATTTTCTTACGCGGGATGCGATCAGGCCGCCAACTCAGAGCATAACTTCTTAGCCGCCGCCGCAGCCACGATTTCCGATGCTAATCGGGCACCAGCTGAAATCCGCGACCATTCGGACATTCCAGGAGGGGAGTACCCGAACTGATCGGAAAATTCGTTCAGCGTGACTCTTGGCGGCGTTGCCGACGACCAACACCTCAAAACTGCGTCACCCGCCGAACGGCTGTCGTCCGAGTTTCGTCAAATCGCCGGATTGACGGGCAGACTGTCCAGATAATGCGTGACCGGGAGATCTCGCAGCCAGCGCGCCGCGGTTTCCGCCGTGATGTCCCGCTGCGGCATCGCCAGCATCTCGTAGCCGACCATGAACTTCTTCACCGTCGCCGAGCGCAACAGGGGCGGATAAAAATGAGCATGCAGCTGAAACTCCGGATACGCTTTGCCGTCCGTGGGCCGCTGGTGGAAGCCCATCGTATAGGGGAACGACGTGCGAAATAAATTGTCGTAACGAATGGTAGCCTGGCCCAGGATCTCGGCCAGCGCCCTGCGCTCCTCGTCCCGCAATTCATCCAGCGCCGACACGGGTCTCCGGCTCACGACCAGCGTCTCGAATGGCCATACGGCCCAGAAAGGCACCAGCAGAACGAAGTGGTCGTTCGCCGCAACCACTCTTTCCTGTTTCTCCAGTTCGATCGCTAGATAATCCTGCAGCAGAGTCGTCTCGTGACCTCGGCGGTATTCGCGAAACGCGGCAAGTTCCTTCGCCAGTTCATTGGGCACCGTCTGGTTCGCCCAGATCTGTCCATGAGGGTGGGGATTGCTGCATCCCATCATCGCTCCGCGATTCTCGAAAATCTGTACGGCGTTGACCTCGGGGTCGCTCGCGAGCATCGAAAACTCTTCCACCCAGGTGTCGACAACCCGTCGCAACTCGGACCCGCTCATTCGTGCCAGGGTGAGATCGTGTCGCGGAGAGAAGCAAACAACACGGCAGCGTCCTGCTTCGCTGCCGGCAACCAGAAGTCCACGCTCTTGCATTTCACCCGCCGGAGTATCGGGCTTGAGCGCCGCAAAATCGTTGTCAAAAACCAAGGTCTCGGTATAAGCGGGATTTCTCGCTCCCCCCGCTCGTTCGTTGCCGGGGCAAAGGTAGCAAGTGGGATCGTAGGCCGCCACAGCGGGCGCAGAAACGCTCTCGACCTGTCCTTGCCACGGGCGCTCCGTGCGATGCGGAGAAACCAGCACCCACTCTCCGGTCAAAGGATTCAGGCGGCGATGCGGTTGTGAGGTCAGCTGCGAAAAAGTCATGGTTAGGGCAGAGTCATGATTAGAGCTCGCGTGCGAGACTCACCGCGGATAGCCTTCCGGATGCGCACGATGCCACTGCCATGCGCTTTCGACGATTGATTGTAAGTCGGTGAACTTCGGAACCCATCCCAACTCGCGCCTAATCTTCTCCGAACTTGCGATTAGAACCGCTGGATCTCCTTCGCGGCGGGGCGATTCCACGACAGGAATGGGATGCCCGGTGACCTCCCGCGCCACCTCGACCGCCTGTCGCACGCTGAAACCCTGACCGTTGCCCAGATTGTAAATCAGCGGACTCGACTTCTCCGTTTCATCCCTCAGTTTGTGCAGAGCCAGCAAGTGCGCGCGGCCCAGATCGCTGACGTGGATGTAGTCGCGAACGCACGTCCCATCGGACGTGGGATAGTCAGTGCCAAAAATCTGAACGTGCTGCCCGCGGCCAAGCGCCACCTGAAGTATGCGCGGGATGAGATGCGTCTCCGGATGGTGCGCCTCTCCTTTGTCGGGCCGTGACGCCCCCGCAGCATTGAAATATCGCAGGCAGGCGTAGTGCAGCCCGTGAATCCGATGGAACCACGCCAGCATGCGCTCGACCAGCAGCTTCGATTCTCCATAGGCGTTGGTTGGTCCCAGCGGATCGTTCTCTTCAATCGGCGTGCGTTCGGGATTGCCATACAACGCGGCAGTCGAGGAGAAGACGAAGATCCTGGTCTCGGCGGCCAGCATCGCCTCCAGCAGTGTCAGCGCGTTGGCCGTGTTATTCCGGAAAAATGCCTCCGGAGTCTTCATCGACTCGCCCGCCTCGATCAGCGCCGCAAAGTGCAAAACGGCTTCGATCCTGTGCGAACGCAGCACATCGTCCAGACCGGCGCGATCGGCGAGTTCGCCCACCACAAGTTCCGCATTCTTCGGCACCGCTTGACGATGTCCCCGGCTGAGGTTATCGAACACCACCACCTGATGCCCGGCCGCGAGTAATTCTTCGGCGACAACGCTGCCAATGTAGCCCGCTCCGCCTGTGACTAAAACCCGCATCGGCTCCCCACCAAGCTTGCCTCAATCGTCATCGCCATCCTAAAGCCTCCCGGCACCGCAGCGCGCTCGCCATTCGCTTCCGCGTCACCCTTCCGGGTCGCAATCTAAATGTAATTCTATGGCTGCCCGATGGCGCGAAGGTCATCGTCGTTCCCGAGATACTCCCATCGCTGCAGTGCCAGCGGGACGTTGCCATTTGTCCACAGAAAATCGTGAAAAGCCCGCAGGCTGAACTTGTCTCCCTGCGCGAGCTTGGCATCCGCCAGAAAATGCAAGATCTGCGCCTTCCCGATCTGATAGCTGATGGCTTGCCCCGGATCGGTGGCAAACAGAGCCGCCTCGGCCTCCGCCGATTTTCTGTCCATGGGCACGTGCTCCACGAGGTAATCCGCAGCTTGGGCAACAGTAAAAGAACCGAGTGCAAGATTGACATCGACTGCCACTCGCAAGGCTCGCAGGCGCATGAAATTGTAAATAATCTCTCGCGTGCGCGGACTGTCGTCGAACAACCCTTCCTGCAACATCATCTCTTCGGCATAAAAACCGATGCCTTCGTTGGCTCCAGAATCGTAATAGTGCCGCCGAATCGCATCGGGATGATGCCAGGAGAGACACATCTGAAAATAATGCCCAGGGATCCCTTCATGAACCATGTCGGGCCGCGGATCCTTGGCGGTCGCCAGCCAAAAATAACCTAGCTGCGGTGAAGGAGGAACGACCCACCGGATCCCATCCTCCCGTAATCGGGACGGCCCGGTAAAGTCGTCGGTCTCTCCGAAATCGGCCAGCGCCGCAATATAGCCAGGCATCGCCCGCAGCGTGTAATGCCCCATCTCCGGCGGAACACTCAGGATGCTCTTCTCCTCGAGAAATTTGCGGATCGCCAGTTCTTCTTTTTGGGCCCGTTCGATCTCCAGTGGAAGACTGGCAGCGAGTTGCAGTTCGGGCAATCCCCGATTGCGTTGTTTTTCGTATTGCTCGAAGGCGACCGAGCGATCCAACTCCTGCCGGCCGAGCGCGAGCAGTTGCTGCGGACTGTACGGCAGCAGCGCGACTTGTTGCAGAAAGAATTCGTAGTTCTCGCGCCCGACAGCCACTTTCTCTGGCATCGCGCCCAGTTGCGCCTGCAGCCACGCTCGGTACGCTTCCAGCGCGCGAATCGCTTGTTCGGTCGCCTGCTGAAAGCTCGCCGACAAATCCTGCGGCGTGGCACTTCGATCTTGCAGCATGGGAGCGACCTCGCGCTCCACTCGCTCCAGTTCCGGACGAATCTGCTGGAGATCACCGATCACGAGCGCTGCAAAAGGTCTCACGGGACGAAGATTCGCCTTCCCCTCCTCGAGGATCCGCGGAATCGCCTGCATTCTGTCCAGAATTTCGCGGCTGCGCCCGGCGTCAAACGGCGGAGGCTGCACCAGCGCTTCCAGCAGCGCCGTCAGCGTCTGATCGAGGTAGAACGACGGGTCGCGTTCCCATCGCGGATTGACTTCGAGTTCCCAGCGAACGCGGGCGAGCGCCGAGCCAATCAACCGGTAATCCACTTGCCGAGGCACCGGCCAACCCTTCGGATCGATGTGCTTCCAGCGCTTCTCGAAACCCTCCAGAGTCGCGTTCTGCTCCGCGATCGACGCTCGCGACCAATCCGGTTTGCTCTCAGGACGCTCGATACGCGGAATATCGTCGCGCGAAAACGGCTGGTGCTCAGCTCGCCACTGCCAGAAGTCCGACGCGAGCGTTTCGATGGAATCGCGCGCCGGAATCGTCTGTGCCACAAGCGGCCTCGCAACGAGCGCAAGCACCGCGCCCATAAGCCCGAAACCCACAAGTAGCAGGAAAATTCGGGAGAGCCTGCGATCGATGCACAAGCCGATCATCCCCTGCATCTTAAACTATCGTCCGTTGCCCTGATTCAAAGTTCGCTCACCAAAGCAAACGTCAGCTTGCGAACCTCAAATCGCGGCCGTCAATAAAAAACGTCCCGAGAACCTTCGGGACGTTTTCTTTTTCGCATCACAATCGCAAGGCCCTGCGATCTTGGCTCAGCCGCTCAGTGCAATACATCAGTTCGACAAATTAGTGCGATACAGCCGCGAACAGCGGCGAGTGCATCAGCGCCTGAAATTTCTGGTCATCGCTCTTGAAATGCAACTGCAGATTCGCGCTGTCGGAGTCGACCGTGGTCGCATCCAAAGCCGTCTTCTCCACCGGACTCGCATTCATCTTCTTGTACAGCATCACGCCTTTAAACAGCGTCGAAAGCGTCGCCGCCGTCATTGCATCCGAAGTGAGCACGCTCAAATCGAAGTTCACTCCGCTCTGAAAGTTCATGGTGTAGCGCGAAGCCAGAATCCGCTTTTTGAGCGTCTCGTAGTCGCCAACTTTTGAAGCGTCCCCCATCGCCGAATACATCATCGACTGGGTTCCCTTCTGGTCCAGGATGCTCCACACCGCCGCGCCATCGACAGCCGCCATCTGCTCGGCCATCTCAGGGTTCGAATCGAGCGAAGGACGTTTGCCGTCCCGGGTATCGAGCGCGCTCTTCAAAGACGCCTCCGTCCCGAAGGCCAGCGTGTTGTCATCGAGGAAGGTCATCACCAGGCCGTTATCCATCGGATAAATGCTGGCAGTCCCGTATTTCGTGGCCGTGATCTTCTTCAGCTTCATTTTCTTCAGCACGGCTTTGGCGGAAAACGATCCCGCCGCAACACCAATCGTCTGAATTCCCTTCTTCTCCGTCCGGAACGACGCGAAGTTGAGCTGATCGAGATCGTGCTCGGCATCAATGCCGATACCCTTCAACGCCGACTCCAGTTCTTTGAGATTGTCGGGCAGAACCTGTTGTTTAAGCGCCATTGCGGTCGGCGAATCTTTCAGCGCGCGATAATCCACGCCAATCAGTTGCTGGATTTCAGAGGGCACCAGCGCCCGCGCCGAAGATGCGATCGGCATGGCCAGTCCGGCCGTGGCAGACAAAAGCAAAACCGCGAAACACAATTTCTTCATAGAACTCCTCGACATAAACGTCTCCAAATGAACGCTTCCAGACGTGAATCCAAAACCTGATTCTCCCGTGGGTCTGCGTCGGTTAGATGCGCACCGCAAACCGTACGTTGGTGAGTTTGGAAGTCTTTGGCTGTTCTCCCGTTATTTTAATCTTTAATCGGAGAAGGGTGTTGTAACTAAAGTGCTTCCCCTTCCCGTGGAGTAAGAACGATCCGGCCGCAGGAAATTGCGTTCGTGGTCGAGCGCGGACTTCCGGGCGTTTTGTTGTATCTGGAGGCTGCGGCTGGGCCTGCTACCAATAGCAGGAGACGTCGAATCAGGCCATTCCCAGCTGGTACCCTACCCCCTCGGTATGACGAACCATGGGGTTAGCGGGAGTTCGCGGGGTATTTCGAGAGTTGTCATTCTGTGTGAACTAGATCAGCCGCCGGGTTATTCCACGCCTGCCAACGCCGCTTGCAAGGCTACGATATCAGCGCCGAGGTCCTTGCCATCGGTACCCTTGTTCTTGTAAGGACTGCTCGACAGGAGTTCGTAGTTTCCGCCATTGCCGTCATTGTAATCGGTGAATTCGACGTCGTCGATCGTTTGCGCGAACATGTTGTTCGCGGGCCACGTTGACGGCGGAAACTGTGGCGGAGGGGTTATCAGACCGTTGGAGGAGAAGGTGCGCGTCGTAAAACAGTTATTAAGGCTGGTGATTGGCACATCTTTATGTCCGCAACTGGCGCGCCCACCCGTATTCCATACCGGATACCGCCCAGTCACCACTAGATTGTTCGTGAACACCAGCCCATACATTCGCGCGCTTTCGTGCCCCGTGCCTACGATCATCATGTGGCTTGAGGCCTCCGGAAACGCCGTCACATGATTGATGGTGACGGTATTGAGTGGGTTTTTTTTCCATCCATTCAATATTTCAAACGCAGTGCCGCCCCCGACATATTGATCGCTGAGATCGTCGAGCACGACGTCGTGAATGCTCCAGCGCTCTCCGGCCAGAGCCGGACCTCCGTCTTTCCCATCGCCGGAAATCGCGGTCGCCAACTGCAGTCCGCCCCCGGCGTGCGAGATCTGCGAAAAGCGCAGCGTCACATCCGTCACCTCACACTTCGGGCAAACGTTCTTGTGACCCGCATGTTGATTCTTCGGGGTCAACAGCACTCCGTAGCCGGTCTGGGTAAATCCGCCCCAGACATTTTCCATCAGATTCGAATCGATGAGGACGCGAACCGCGTTCTTCAACTCAAGGTGATTCTTAACGATAAAGGGCTCGCCATTCGTCCCGCCAACAAAGTTCGGATTCCCCGGCATCCACTGCCACGGCTTCCAGAAATGATTGTTCAGAATTTCGATATCCGAAGGTGAATAGGCAGACGCGCCGCCGCCAAACATCACTCCCTCACCCGATGCTTCCAGAAAATTGTCCTGGATCTTGAACGGACCATCCTGCGTGCCGCTGACGCCTCCGCTGATGGCCGCCGCGTCGGTACAGAGTCCGGTAATCGCGATGCAATGAAAATCGTTGAAATAGGAATCGATGACGGCCGCGTTGGTCATACCACTCAAGCTCACGCCGTTGTAAGTTTCATCCTGCGGGCCGCCATGCAGCCACGAGCGATCTACAATGATGTGGTCCGCTGTGCCGAGGGCCGATATCAGCTGGCCGTCGCCCGGCGTGCCCGCCGCTCGCGTCACTTCCAGCCCGATCAAACGGTAATAGTTGGCGCCATTCGCAAACTGAAAAGGGCCAGCCCCCTGGATTTGCATCTGCACCATCGCGAGGACGTTTTGCGGATTCGTACAGGAATACTGCGGCCGCCCCACCAGCGAAGCGACTCCCGCATAACAAGGTGTAGTGCGCTGCCCTTCCGCCGGCAATGCGCTGTCGGCGGAACTCGTGCGAATGACGATCCAGTGATTGATGTCGCAGTTCTTGGCGGGGACCGTAAATTGTCCACTGAAGACCGACCCTGCCTGCAATTCGATGACATCGCCGCACGCCGCGCCGTTCATGGCGGCTTGCAGATCGGCGCCCGCACTCACGCTGATAATTGCACCGGGAGTGGGAGTGTCCGCCATCGTGCTTGGCACGGTCGCGATGGGTAGTTCAGCGGGACCATCGTATTGTCCGCCCTGTTTCGCGGCTACAGAGAACGTCGTCATCGCGCACATTACCAAAAGTGTCAGCAACCAGGGACGCCAGCTCTCGGCAGCGAACATTTTCGCGGGAAGCGTTTCCACTGTTCTAGACATTTGCGTGTCCTTTGCGACCAAAATTGATCACGCCGAGTCTATGGAGATGGAGCCGTGTTCCCAAACCCCGTTAGTACATCACGCCACCCATTAGTACATGGGAATTCTCCAATTGGGACTGTAGTGTGCGCGGCCCAATTACGCCCGCATCTGGCTTGAGTGGGAATGTTTCGCACTTTTGTGCGGAGCGGGCGCACGGCCCGCTGCTTTTGCCGATGGGGCTCATCGAGGCAACCGCCGATCGACGCAGTCCACCCGAGATCCTTCCCCCGGTTCCGAGGAATTATTTCCCAACCGCCCAAGCCATGCCGTCGGGTTGATTGCCGGCGGAGATTCGAGCGACCACTTCCAACGTTTTTAGATCCACGACAGCAATGTTGCCCTTGGCGGAGACAGCAACGTAGACGCGGTCGCCGGTCGGGGGGATGAGAATCCCGGCAGAACCACCTCCGAGATGAAGGAGCTTGATCGACTTGCGGGAGACGGCGTCGAGAACTTCAAGATCGCCGCCGGAAGTCGAATCGTCTCCTCGACTGCCCAAGCCCGAGATCAACACTTGCTTTCCATCCGGCGTGAACTTGAGGCGGTTGGCGCCCTTGACCCCAATCGCCACGGTTGCCGTCACTTTCTTGCTGGCAAGATCGATGATGGTGGCCGTGCCATCTTGCGCGTTCGCCACCCAAATTTCCTTTCCATCCGGAGACACGTCGAAGCCCTCGGAACCGCGTCCAGCGGCAACATTGGTTACCTCCCAAGTTTTCCTGGGAACGGCATTGCCACGCGGAGGCGGTGGTGGATGCGCCAACGCACCGTCGGGACCGTTGGCTGACGGCGGAGGCCCGTAGCCTCCGTTCGTCCGCCCAACCTGTTCCAGGATGCTGATCGTCCCAGAGCTGACATTGGAGGTCACGATCTGGTCAAGGCTCTTGGAAACAGCGATCATGTGCGTGCGATCTTGTCCGGTGCCGAGAATCCAGTCAACACGTTGCGTGGCGGGATCGTAGCGGCCGATGGCTTTGCTGGTTTCGGCGGTGAAATAGAGTTTGCCTCCAGCGAAAGCTAGACCGTGTGGAGAGTGCAAAGCGCCGAGATCGATGGCTGGGAGCGGCTTTGCGGCGACAAGGTCGATCACGGAGATCGTGTTGAGAGCGCTGCCTTCGCCTCCGTAGTTCGAAATGTACGCAAGTTTGCCGTCATCGGATGCGATGACCTCGTGCGGATCCGGTCCGGCGGGAATGCGGGCCACAACCTTCAGGGTTGCAGGATCGACGATGGCGAGCGTGCTGTCGCTCTTCTCGAGGACGAGCAGCGCGGGCGAGGGAGTCTGCGCGACGGCGTGCAACGACAATGACAGGAGTATGACAGTGGCGACGGCGAGACAGATCGGACAGGTTCCGCTGCGTGATTTTTTCATCCTTAAGATCTTTATCGTGGACCTTTTCGTTGTGCACTAACCTTTTAAGGTTAGAGTTCTAAGGCTAAAGCTCGTTGCCGCGTTTCTGCGACGAACTGTTCGTCTTGCGGCGAATCTTTCGTTAACGAATCGAGATTGATTTCGACATTGGCGAGCGCGCCTCCGCGAGCAGCTTTTGACAGCGCAATGGCGGTGATGAGATCGGACTTCATGTTGGGATTCGTAATCGGCTGCAAGGTCTTGGCAATACTCTCGACCTCGAACGCTTTTTCGGCCACTCTCAGCGGGACGCTCGTCGCCTGCTTCAGAGCACTGCCGATCGCGGCTCCTCCGTTTGCAGATTCCTTGGCTGATTTATAAGCTTTCATGACTACGTTGTAGGACTCTGCGTCGGCGTCAATGGCAGACTTGAGTTCTTCCCGCAGGCCGCTGAGTTTGGCGATCGCTTCGCTGAGTTGAGCTTCGTATTGCAGGTAGGCCTTCTTGCCACGCGACATAGTCGCGACCATGGCAGCGAGGGCAGCGGCCATAGCTCCGGCAGCGGCGGCGGCGCTGCCTCCTCCCGGAGTCGCGGTGGGAGCGGCGAGTTGTTCGATGAAAGGTTCGACTCCGGCGCGGAGCCCGCCCACAGCCATCTTTCCCGTCATGACCGCAGCGAGTCGATTTTCCAGAATCAGCGAAGAATCGAAATTTTCCACTTGCAGGAACCATTCCGCAGCTTGCTCCAGCGCTTTCTTGGGAATCAGGCCGACGATTTCACTCGATACCGGAACGACACCGTAGCGCTGGGCTTCGCGTTTCACGAATTCGAAGACGCGATGCACAGGCGTCTGCTCGAAGTCGGTGAGGTTCATCGAGACTTGCGCTTGTCCGCGAACCAGGAATCCAGCGCCTTTGACAAAGCGCAGGCCTCCGCTGGAGAAGCGAACGGCTTTGGCAATTTTCTTGGCGATGGCAACGTCAGGAGTGTTTAAGAAGACGTTGTAGGCCACGAGAGCTTTGCGGGCTCCTACGACTGTAGCTCCAGCGGTGGGATGGACGCTGCATTCTCCGAAATCAGGCTTGCGCGCGGGATTGGTGGCGATATCGGCGCGGATGCCTTCGAACTGGCCGCGTCGAATGTTCTCGAGGTTCTGGCGCTCGGGAGTTGCCGCGGCTGCTTCATAGAGATAAACAGGAATCTGGAAACGGGTATTGATTTCGGCGGCGACGTGACGAGCCATGGCGACGCAGTCTTCGAGCGTGACGCCGTCGATGGGGATGAAAGGGACGACATCAGCCGCTCCCATGCGCGGATGGGCGCCTTGATGCCGGGTGAGATCGATCAACTCGGAAGCCTTGCCGACGCCGCGAATGGCAGCTTCCTGGATGGCCTCGCGATCCCCGACGAGGGTGATGACACAGCGGTTGTGATCGGAATCCATTTCGCGATCGAGGAGGTAGACTCCGGGCAGTTTCATGGCTTCGATGATGGCGTCAACTTTGGCAGCGTCGCGGCCTTCGGAAAAATTGGGGACGCATTCGACGAGAGTGCTGGACATGGGTGGAAGGATAACGGGGCGTGAGTGGCTGAGGCAACTGGGCGTCGCTTCGCCAAGACCACCATGCTCCCGTTGGTTCCAGTCACGAACGTCGTCGCACCGAATTTGACACGGCGCTTGCGAAACGGGCACACTGCGAAATCATGCGCTGCGCGCCTCGCCTTGCCGGACGTGGTTTTACCTGACGATAGTCCCTCCTAAAACGTCCGTCGGCCGTTTCCCTGCTGTTGAGTAGTCATCGAAAACAATTCTTCGTCGAAAGGATGCGTCATGCGTCGGTGTCTGGTGTGCGTGTTGTTTGGATCATTGTCTCTCTCACTCTTTGCTTTTGGGCAAACTTCCGGCCAAAACGAGCGGCACTTCACCTTTCATTATGCGTTCACTGTGAAAAATGTCAGCGCGGGCGAACGGGTTCGGGTTTGGATTCCTTTGGCGCATTCGGATGCTTTTCAGGAGGCGAAGATCCTCTCCAGGAGCGGGGAACTGGCGTTGAAGGAAGTTCGGCAGCCCGAGTATGGAAACGAAGTCTTGTATGCGGAGAAGTCAAAAGCGGACAAGACTGAATACAGCTTTTCGGTCGACTATGACGTGGTGCGGCACGAGCACGTCGTACTGGTAAATGGAAAGCTGGCGAATGGTGTGCATGCGGAAAAAGCGCCGCGTTTAGAGTTGACGCGATTTCTGGAAGCGGACCGGTTGGTTCCAGTGACCGGCGTGCCGGCGCAATTGGCGGAGCAAGAAACGAAGGGTGCGAATACTCCTCTCGAAAAAGCAAAAGATATCTACGAATACGTTTTTCGCACGATGAAGTATGACAAGACGGGCGAAGGTTGGGGGCGCGGAGACACGCTATGGGCTTGCGATTCGAAGCATGGGAACTGCACGGATTTTCATTCGGTATTCATTTCGATGGCGCGCGCCGAGAAGATTCCAGCGCGGTTTCAGATCGGGTTTCCACTGCCCGCGGATAAGCACTCGGCCGAGATTCCGGGATATCACTGCTGGGCGGAATTTTATACGGACGCGACGGGATGGGTTCCGGTGGATATCTCGGAGGCGTGGAAGCATCCCGAGAAACACGATTACTTTTTTGGCGCGCACGACGTGAATCGAGTGCAATTCACACAGGGCCGCGACTTGAAACTCAAACCGGCGCAGGATGGCGCTCCGCTGAACTATTTTGTTTATCCGTATGTCGAAGTGGGCGGAAAAGAATATCCGAATGTTTCAATCGCATTTTCGTTTGCGGATGCGGGGGCGGCGGTTGCAAGCGCCAGCGGCGCGCGCTAGCAATCGCTGGCATTTTCCTGTTGACATAAGCAAGCTCCCAATCGAGTCTTGAAACAGCGCCACTTAAACCGAGTAACTCGAGTGGCGGATCCACAGAACGCTGAAAATCCGGTTGCAGTCTGGGGCAATGACGCAAAATAGCGAAGGGTGAGTTCTGGCCGCGAAATCCAATTCACACAGACCAACGATTGGAGTTTTTGACTCGGGCGTGGGCGGGCTCACCGTCTTGCGAGCGCTTCTCAAGCGCGTTCCTGACGCAGACTATCTTTATTTCGGAGATACGGCGCGGCTTCCTTATGGATCGAAGTCGGCAGAGACCGTCGCGCAGTATAAGTCGGCAGAGACCGTCGCGCAGTATGCAGTCGGCGCGACGCGCTATTTGCAGGACCGCGGCGCGGAGTTATTGGTAATCGCCTGCAATACGGCCACGGCGCTGGCGCTTGACCAGATCAAATTGGCGGCGGAAGTGAGTGTGATTGGCGTAGTCGAACCGGGGGCACGGGCGGCAGCCGCGTCCAGCAAGCGAGGGAAAGTAGTAGTCATCGGAACCGAGGCTACCGTCAGCAGCCATGCCTACCGTCGAGCATTGGAAGCTCGAGAGGTCCAGGCGCTGGAGAAAGCTTGTCCGCTTTTTGTGCCGCTCGTCGAAGAGGGATGGGTAGACCATCCGGTGACCGAGCAGGTGGCGCGGATTTATCTGGCGGAGGCTTTTGCGGGAGAGGCGCGTGATGCGGATGTACTGGTGCTGGGGTGCACGCACTATCCGCTGATTCAACCGCTGTTGCGGCGAGTCGCGCC
>JBEKPH010000009.1:0-210333 GCA_049520915.1 Terriglobales bacterium | reverse complement strand
GCTGAATGTTAAAAACAGGTTAATTCCGTAGGACGAGGCGGATCGCCGGCCGCGATCGGCCAAGACTTCGCGCTTTCGACCTGCCGTACAATACCTGCAATGATCGCGCATCTGCGAGGAACGTTGCTGTCGAAACATCCGAATCAGGCTATCGTCGAGACGCATGGCGTCGGATATGACGTGGCTATCACCGTTCCGACGTTTACGGAGATGCCGGCCGCGGGAGCGGAGGTCGCGCTCCATATTCATACGCATGTTCGGGAAGACGCACTGAGCCTCTATGGATTTTTGAGGTTGGCGGAGAAACATCTTTTTGAGAAGCTTCTGACGGTGAGCGGCATTGGTCCGACGCTGGCGATCAAGATCCTGAGCGGCATGCCAGCCGATGAGATGGTGGGAGCGATTCGCGGCGGCGACCTGGTGCGGCTGACGCGCATTCCGGGGATTGGGAAAAAGACGGCGGAGCGCATGGTGCTCGAGCTGCGCGATAAGCTCGTGGCGCCGACTGCAATGTCGGAGATGAGTCCGAGCCTGGCGAGCCCGGTGGAAGAGGACGTGATTTCGGCGCTGGTCAACCTTGGGTATCAGAGGCCGGCGGCCGAGAAGGCGTTGCTAGGGGCGCGAGGCGGGAAGAGCGGACAGACCTTCGAGGCGCTCTTTCGCGAGGCGCTGGGGGCGCTGTCGAAGTAGGGATCTAGCTTTTGGCTCTTGGCTCTTGGCTTTTGGCTCTTGGCGAGAGCTTGAGGATGAAGTCGTGCTGCAAATAAAGGATAACGAGCTACGAAACTCTACGGTGAAGGACCGCGTCGAGCGAGCGCAAGGTCGGGTGAGGCGGTACATAAAACCTGGGAGATCACTCGCGGATGAACTGATTGCGGAACGCCGCGAGGCGCCGAAGGTGTCTCCTCGGCGAAGTAGGTTGCGCAAAGAGTCTTGATTCGGCAGGCGGTCCCTCAGCGGCTTGAAGCCGTTCTTGACGGAGCACAATTTGCGGCACGAGTGGAACTCGTGCCCTTCCCGTTCGAGCTGGGTTCAGAATCTTTGAATCTCAGTTTGCTGAGAGGCGGGGGGTTAGTTGCCGACGAAGCGGAGGTAGAGGTCGCGGTCTTGACGGCAGGTTTCTGCCATGGTCTTCACTTTTTCCCAAGCCTCTAACTGGCTCTCATCGCGGGCGTGATCTTTCGCGCGATCCCATTCGCGAAGGAAAGTTTCCATCTGAAGATGATTGAATACAGTTTTGCCGAAGGGGTCAATTCCTTTGAGCAGCAGGAAATCTGCATGGTCCGTGGACGGGATCACGCCGTGGAGCATTACCCAGTCGGCGCGTTCGCCGAGATCATCTTCCAATTTCACAACTAGAGACATCGTCAGCCTTCCAGCGAAAAAATGCAGTACTGGCCGCAATGTAGCAGTCCGCGAGGCGGTTGTTCAAGATCACGCAGGTATCGAAAGTAACCGCGAAGTGGTCTCTTCTAGAGGTTGATCTGGGGGTTAGGCTTCGCCGACGTGCGTGCCGTGCTGAAAGTGGTACTGGAGAATCTTCGCGGCCAGAGCGGGATTCAGGTTCGAGCCGCGGGCTTGGACCGAGCGCACGATCTCTCCGCGGCAGATGACCTCGGTGGAGGCAAGGCCGGCGATTTCGGCGGGCAGCACGAGGCTGATTTCGAGTTGGGCGGTGGGGTCGAGAGCCTCCTGGGCCTGGAATAGCAAGCCGGAGCGGCTGATGTTTTCGGTGGTGCCGGGACGCCAGCTTTTTTCGCCGAGCGGACGATAGCGCAGGGGCAATTGGAGATTGAAACGGCGCGCGCGGAACGGCGGCACTTTGTTGCCGAGCAGGCCTGAGGCGGCGCGAGTGGCCATCGCGACGTCCGCGGGAATGGGTTCGGAATCAAGGATCTCGCGAACACGATCGCGCAGGACGGGAAGTCCAAATGGTTTTTGCAGAAGATTGATGCCGGCATCGAGCGTGCCGTCGTGACCGATGGCGTTCTCGGTATAGCCAGACATATAGAGGACGCGGATTTCGGGCAGCTGCTTGCAGACTTGCACTGCCAGTTCACGGCCGTTCATGCCGGGCATGATGACATCGGTGAGAAGCATATCGATCGAGCCTTGATGGCCTTCGACGATTTGCAGAGCGGCGGCGCTGTCTTCGGCTTCAAGAATTTTGTAGCCTTGGGTTTCCAGATACTGACGCGCGAGGCGACGGAGATTGACTTCATCCTCGACAAGCAAGATGGTCTCTGCGCCATTTTCGGCTCGGGGCAAAGTCAAAGCGTCCTGCACGACGACAACGTCTTCTCGTCCATCGATTCGCGGAAAGTAGGCACGGAAAGTGGTTCCGCGTTGAGGTTGACTATCGACAAAAATGAAGCCGCCACTCTGCTTGACGATGCCGTAGACGGTGGAGAGTCCGAGGCCGGTGCCTTTGGCTCCTTTGGTGGTGAAAAAGGGCTCGAAGATGCGCGACTGTGTGTCGGTGTCCATGCCGACGCCGGTGTCGCTGATGGTGAGCATGATGTAATCGCCGGCGGTAAGGGGCGTGTGGGTGCGCGCGAAGACCTCGTCGAGATGGATGTTGGCGGTCTCGATGGTCAGTTTGCCGCCCTGGGGCATGGCGTCGCGGGCATTCACGGCAAGGTTCATGATGACCTGATCGATCTGGCCGGGATCGGCACGCAGGGCGCCGAGTCCAGGGCCGGGAACCATGACGAGATCGATATCCTCGCCGATCATGCGGGTGAGCATTTTGAGGTTTTCGGCGACCACTTCATTGAGGTCGAGGACTTTGGGCGCCAGCATCTGCTTGCGGCTGAAGGCGAGCAATTGCCGGGTGAGAGAGGTGGCGCGCTGCGTTGCATTGGAGATTTCCTGGGCGGGCCCACGAAGACGGGGATCGGGTCCGATGCGCTCGAGCAAGAACTCGGAGTAACCAGAGATCACCATCAGTAGATTGTTGAAGTCATGCGCGATACCGCCAGCGAGGCGGCCGATGGCTTCCATTTTTTGTGCCTGCCGAAGTTGTAGTTCCAGGGTTCGTGTTTCGGTCACGTCTTCCATAAAAATCTCGAAGGCTCCACCATCTTTGCCGTTAGCGATCGTGCGGCCGGAAATGCGCGCGACGATGGCCGATCCATCCTTGCGGATGCAATCGGTGGTCAGGTCATTGAATTCTTTGCGCGAGTGAAAATAGTCGGCGGTTTGAAACCATTGCTGAGCGTCGGCATAGAGGCCTCCGAGGTGCTTGCCGGTCAGTTCGGCGGCGCTGGAATAACCGAACATGGCTACGAGCGCGGGGTTCGCGTCCTGAAGAATGCCGAGCGAGTCGCAGCGACAAATGCCGTAGGGAGCATTCATAACTAAGGAACGGAAGTTGCTTTCGGAACGACGCAAGCTTTCCTGGGTGGCGCGCAGGGCGGCGTTGAACCAGCAGATGAGAAGGGCGACGGCAAAAAACAGAGTGAGGTGCGCGATGGCCCTGTGATATTCGCTTGGGGTTTGGTCTCCGTTGAGCGAGTAGTAAGCGCTGACGGTCAGGGCGAAAGAGGTTGCGGCGAGTCCGGGCTTCCATCCGCCATACCAGGCGCTCACCATCACGGCGACGGCGAAGACGACGAGGCGGCTTTCCGCGAGGTCCGAGAAAAATAAAGTAGGAATCAAGGCGAGGAGCGTGCTGAGGAGAGCGACTCCGTAGCGCAGGATGGGAGCGCGCGCCGGAGCAACCGCAAGACTGCGGATGAGGGGAACTTTCATTCGCATAGGGCACATCTTAGAGCGCCGAGAGCGCGCACAGCGAGTTACGCCAGTCCACCGCGTTTTCGCGGCGAACTATAGCCAGAGGCATGGCCAGAGGTACACTGCAAGACACGAAGTGGGCGAGCGCAGGACATGACAAGAAACGTGTCCACAGCCTAGTCTGATTCGATGCGTCCGTAAAACTCAATGGTACAAAATCGTCGTGGGAAAGAGAAAAAGAGAACACAGTCGTGCAATGGCGGGGCAAAGCCGGTGCTACGGGGTTGCAACAATGAGCGGAAAGCAAGAAACTAGGCAGTCATCCCGGCGAAGGCTGCCACAGCCCCTAAAGGGGCGTTTGATAGGAAACGAATTCCGGTATCGCTAAAGCGATACCCTGACACGAATCTGAGTTTTCAATAGTCAATTTTAGTCATGTGTCTGGTAAAAGCGGGCGGTTAGCTAAAGCGTTCGGCGAAAATCTCATCGAGATTCTTAAGTGAATATCGGCATTTTTGGCGGAACTTTTGATCCCATTCATCGGGGACACATGGCGTTGGCGCAGGCCGCCGCTGACTCTTACTCGCTCGGACAGATCCTTTTTGTTCCGGCTAATATTCCTCCGCATAAACAAAAACATCCGCTCACAGGGTTCATCCATCGTTATGCGATGGTGGCTCTTGCTACACAAGACGAAAAGCGGTTTAAGCCATCGCTGCTGGAGGCGCCGGAGTTCGACATCCCGCGCGGCGGTAAAGCGGATCGGAATTTGGCGGCTGCGAATTATTCGATCGATACGGTTCGGCGGCTGAAACAGACGATGAAGAAGGCGGACCGGCTTTTCTTTCTGATCGGAATTGACGCGTTCCGTGACATTGCGAAATGGCGGGAGGCGCGGGCGTTGCTGGGAGAGTGCGAGTTCGTGGTGGCCAGCCGTCCGGGATATTCGCTGCGGGAGGTGGCGGAATCTCTGCCGGAGGATTTGCGGCCGCCAGCTGCGGTGACGCGTCCTTTTCACAAGCAGCCAGCTGAGGGCGATTTGGTGCTGAAGGGCGTGACTCTGCACCTTTTGCAGGGCGTGCAGCAGAATGTTTCGGCGACGGCGATTCGCGAAGCGGCAGCACAGGGTAAACCGCTGGCGAAATGGTTGGATCCGCGAGTGGCGGACTACATCAAGAAGCATGAGCTGTATCGAGCGGCGTCGCGGGTTACAATCAAACAGCCCGTATGAAAAAAAAGAACGACCTCAAACTCCAGGTGAGCGAAGCGATCCTGGCCTGCCAAGATAAACAAGCGGAAGATGTCACGGTTCTGGAACTGGAAAAAGATTCGGGTGCGTTTACCGACTTTTTTGTCATGTGCAGCGGCACGAACTCGCGTCAGGTTCAGGCCATCGCCGACGCGGTGGATGAACGGCTGGAGGCGCTGGGCCTGCGCGTGACGCATTCCGAAGGTTACAAACAAGCGGAATGGGTGCTGCTCGACTACGTTGATTTTGTGGTCCACATTTTTTCGGAAAAGGCGCGGCAGTTCTATGATCTGGAGCGGCTGTGGAAGTCGGCCAAGCGGCTGGAGCCGTCCGAATTACTGGCCAAGCCCAAGGCGCGACGAGCGACAGGCGCCAAAGTGACAGCGAACGAAGCGGCGGCAGCGCCCAAGAAGGCGCGGAAAAAGAAGGCCTGATTCGCAATCACGATTAACAATCACCTTGTGAAAATCAAAGTCGCATGGATCGGTAAGACGAAAGAGCCGGCCATTCAGGTGCTCACCGATGAGTATTTGAAGCGCATCGGGCACTATGCCGAAATCGCGGGAGTGGCGTTGAAAGACGAGGCCGCGATTTTATCGCTGGCGAGCGGTGAGCGGCAGCAGAAACGGCAACAGAAGAATGACCGGCATAAGCTGGTGCTGCTCGATTCGCGAGGGAAGCAGCTTTCGTCGGAAGAACTGGCTGAGTTTCTGGAGCGAGAGCAGATCAATGCCGCGCCTGTCTTGTTCGCGATCGGCGGGAGCGATGGATTCGGTGACGAAGCACGGCGGCAAGCTGGCTTCACTCTGTCGCTGGGCAAAATGACGCTGCCGCACGAACTGGCGCGGGTGGTTTTGGTGGAACAACTGTATCGGGCGTTTACCATCCTGAAGAAACATCCTTATCATTTGGGACATTAACCTTCTGATAACGGGACAGGGGCCGATCAGCCTTTTAGTGAGAAGACCGATTTCCGTGCCCGATGCACCTCTGGCAGCTTCCCAGTAACGAAAAATATGTTTACTGTAGTTTCAAGAACAGGCGAAGCCCGTCTGTATTTGTTTACTGAGGCCCTCCCCCAATGAAGAACCCGTACGACGTGTTACGAATGAAAGAGCAAGAACTACTGCGCGTCCGCAAAGAGATGGATGCACTGCGGATCGCAGCCCGTTTGCTGGGCGCCGAGGACACGGGCGCAGCGAACGGGGAAGCGACACCGAAGTTGCAGCGTGTAGTTGAGATGCCGTAAGACAGCGGAGTGCTGTGGTGAGACGGGCGAGGTCGCCCGTCTCCACACGAGCCAGGCTCCAAACACCCCAGCTCCACATTACCCGTTCCACTCTCGACACAACCCGCCTCCCTGCGGCCTCTGGCTTGACTTTCCTGCTTTAAAATAGGAACATCTTTCCCTGTATTAAACGCATTTAATAGGCCGTCCCCCCCTCGGCCTGGAGTAAGCCATGGCGTTCCTCGATCGCGCTGCTAGCCGCTTTTCATTTATTTCGTTCATTAGCCTCTTAATTGCGGTGTCGTCGCTAGCTCCGCGGGCGATGGGCCAGTCTGCGTACGTGCGGGTCAGTCAGGTCGGATACGAAGCTGGCGCGGCGCCATTTCGCGCGTATTTGATGTCGCGGACAGCTGCGGATGGGGCGACGTTTAGCGTGGTCAACTCGAAGGGTGTAACTCGGTATTCGGGCAAAGTTGGTTCCCCGGTTGGCGTTTGGGCGCACAGCAAGACGGTTAGTTACAGCGTCTACGCGGTCGACTTCCAGGTTCCGGCTGGTGACCTGTACACGATTTCGGTTGCGGGTCCGGTGCAAGCTAGCTCGCCACGTTTTGCGGTTGACGAAGCGGGGAAGCTTTATCCCGGCCTGCTGTTGAACACTTTGTTTTTCTACGAGACGCAACGCGACGGCGCGAACTACGTACAGAATGCGTTGCGCAGCGCGCCCGGACACTTGAAAGATAAACATGCGCGGGTGTATGAGACGCCTACGCTCGATGGCAACGATTTCATCGACAACGTACCGCCAGCCCCGCCTTTGATCTCGGCTAAGCTACCCGCGATCGACGCGTCCGGGGGATGGTGGGATGCAGGCGATTACGAGAAATATGTGGAGACGGTCAGCTACACGACCGCGCTGATGCAGATCGGGGTTCGGGATTTTCCCGAGCAGATGGGGTCGAAGGCGGCGGTGAATCCTGCGGCGCCGCCGGGATCGGTTTCCTATGCGGGCAACAGCGGTCTGGGGGCTCCGGCGTCCACGGACTTTACGGATGAAGCGAAGTTCGGCGTCAACTGGCTGATGAAGATGTGGGACGACAAAACTCAAACCCTCTATTACCAGGTCGACAATACGCAAGACTGGGACTACTACGGCGAGGGCGATCCCAGTTCAGCGAGCGGTAATTGCGGAGGAACGTATGCGACGCCGTACTGCCTGATCACGGAATACGACATATGGACGCTGCCGCAAGCGGCCGACAATTTCCAACAGCAGGGAGATCCCGAAGCGTGCGACCCCTATACGACATTTTTTATCTGCAATCGTCCGGTCTACCTGGCGGCGCCGGCGGGAGCGCCGATCAGTCCGAACCTGGCGGGGCGTTTGGCGGCCGATTTCGCGCTTTGCTACCAACTGAATCGCGGGAAAAATCCGACTCTTGCGAACGATTGCCTTAAGAACGCGGAAGACGTCTTTGCCCTGGCGGATCTGAAGTATCCGGACCCTGCGCCGGGCGTAGGATCGGGCACGTGCAACAACTGCCTGCTGACGATTGCACCCTTTGACGGATATGGCGAAAGCGTTTGGGATGACGATATGGAGTTGGGCGCCACTGAGCTTTACTTTGCTCTGGAGTTGGCGCAGCAGGATTCGGGCGAAGAGCAAGCGCTTCCGGCTGGACTGGCGCACACCGATCCCATGGACTACCTCGCGGCGGCGGCGCGGTTCGCCAAGAACTACGTCACGAATATCTATGCCACTGGACAAACGGACACGCTGAATCTCTATGATGTCAGCGGCCTCGCTCATTTTGAGCTTTACCGGGCGATGAAGATGGCGGGGAATCCGAAGGGTCTGGCGATTTCGCAGTCTGGCATTCGGCAGCAATTCCTGCGGCAGGTTGACGACGCGATTGGGCAATCCGCAAACGACCCGTTTGGTTTCGGATATCCCTGGGTCTATGGCGATACGACGTCGCACGGGGCGGGCTTGTCGGTGATGGCGAGCGAGGCAGCCTCGATTACGGACGCGAAGAAGTACGACCTGTACGCGCAACGATGGCTGGCGAACATTCTGGGAGCGAATTCGTGGGGGTCGTCGTTCATCGTGGGAGACGGGACGATGTTTCCGAACTGCATTCAGCACCAGGTGGCGAATCTCGCGGGGGCGCTGAACGGGACTTCTGGTGGTACTCCGGTGCTATGGGGCGCCGCGACGGAGGGACCGGACAGCTATACGACTGCTGGGGCGCTCTACGGGATGATCTTGTGTCCGGCTGATGGAGTGGACACTTTCAAGAAATTCAATGGCAGCCCGGGGAATTTTGACCGGTCGCAGTTTGCGGTTTATCAGGACAATATGCAGTCGTACAGCACGACGGAGCCGGGAATCGACCTCACTTCCACGTCGTTTCTGATGTGGTCGTGGAGGATGGCGAAGCATCCGGCGTTTTGAGGATTGCGCCGCGAGTGGTGGCTCAATCGGCAAACCCCTTTACCACCAAGGGCACGAAGGCTCACGAAGGAAAATCAAAGGCGAAACCGACCTCAGCGCCTGTGGCAGCAGGATTCGCATCCGCGTACAATTAGAGATTCGCCTCTATGTCAGACGTGCGCCGTGGACTGATCATCGTGAATACTGGTCCCGGCAAGGGGAAAACGACTGCAGCGATGGGGACAGCGCTGCGGGCGGTTGGGCAGGGGATGCGCGTTCTGATGCTGCAATTCCTCAAAGGCTCGTGGCATTACGGCGAGCTGGATGCGGTACAGGCTTTCGGCGACAAATTCATCATGAAGCAGATGGGCCGCGGCTTTGTAAAGATCGGGGCGGAAAAGCCCGATCCGGAAGACGTGCGCATGGTGGAAGAGGCTTGGGCGGAGGCGGAGAAGGCGATCCAGTCGGGAGAGTGGGACCTGGTGGTTCTGGATGAAATCAACTACGCCATCAGCTACGGTATGCTGGACCCGGCCAAAGTGGTGGAGTCGCTGAAGAAGAAGCCAGAGATGGTGCACGTGATCCTGACGGGGAGAAGCGCGCATCCGTCGATCATCGAGTTAGCGGATACCGTCACCGAGATGCGACAAGTAAAACATGCCTACGAGAAGGGCGTGATGGCGCAGAGAGGAATTGAGTACTAGCTGTCAGTTGTCGGCTATCGGTTGTCAGTAAACGATTCGCGAAAAGGGTTTACTGATCACTGAAAACAGAGAACTGAGACTACCGTTATGACTTGGTTTAAACGACAATCGGGCGAGTTGGATACCTCGGGCGAGAAGAAGGTCCGCACCGAAGGGTTGTGGGTGAAGTGCGACGGCTGCCGCCAGATCATCTGGAAAAAAGATCTGGAAGACAATCTGAATGTCTGCCCGAAGTGCGATAAACATTTCCGCATCGACGCGCGAGCCCGGTTGGCGCAGCTGCTTGACGACAACCAGTATGAAGTCTTCGACAGCAATTTGGTCTCTACCGATCCGTTGAAGTTCGTCGATCTCAAGGCATATTCGTCGCGGCTAAAGCAGGCCAAGTCTGACACGGGCCTAAAGGACGCGATCATCAATGCCCGCGGCAAACTAAACGGGCGGCCCGTGGTGGTGAGCGCGATGGCTTATTCGTTCATCGGCGGCAGCATGGGAGCGGTGGTCGGCGAGGCAATTACGCGGGCGATTGAGAGCGCGACGGAAACGCGGACTCCGATCATCATCGTTTCGGCTTCGGGCGGGGCCCGCATGATGGAGGGCGTGATCAGCCTGATGCAATTGGCAAAGATTTCGGCGGCGCTGGCGCGGCTCGACGCGGCAGGCGTCCCTTACATTTCGGTTCTCACCGATCCCACGACCGGGGGAGTGACGGCTTCTTTCGCGATGCTTGGCGACCTGAATATAGCCGAACCCGGGGCCCTGATCGGATTCGCCGGACCACGGGTCATCGAGCAGACGATTCGACAGAAATTGCCGCCCGGCTTCCAGCGCTCCGAGTTCCTGCTGGAGCACGGAATGCTGGATGGCGTTGTAGCGCGCAAAGACTTGAAGCCCTACATCGCGCGAGCCCTCGACTTCATGGTGCAGGCTGCGTAGACAGCCCTCCGCTGTCAGCCATCCGCTTTGAATTTGTGTTCTTGATCGGGTGGTCCGAGCGTCCCGCGAATGCAAAACTCTGACGCCCGTCGGCGGTTGCTATTCCCTGTTCAGTGCGCCCTCTGACGGTTGGGTGTGGTTTTCTGGATGGGCTGTAAATAAAGAGAGAAACTGAGAAACAACGGCCGAGTGGAGGCCAGAGCCTACCTTTGTCATACGAAACTGCAGTTGCGCAGATGTACGCGCTGGGCCACGAGTTGGCGCAGGCGCCGTCGCACAAGTTCGACTTGGAGCACATGCGCGTCTTATTGTCGGCCTTGGGACATCCGGAAAAACGCTTTCCAGCGGTGCTCATTGCGGGCACCAACGGCAAGGGTTCGACCGCTGCGACGCTGGCGGCCATCCTTGAAGCTTCGGGCCTGAAGACGGGACTTTACACCTCGCCGCACCTAGTTCGCATCAACGAGCGCATTCGGTTGAACGGGCATGCGATTGGGGATGACGATTTTGCCATGCTGCACGACGTCGTCGATCGCACGGCCGAGCGGTTGGTGGCGGAAGGTGATCTGCCGTGGCATCCCAGCTTTTTCGAGATGCTGACGGCGATGGCGTTTGAGTATTTCGCCAACAGCCGTCCCGATATGGTGGTCCTCGAAGTCGGGATGGGCGGGCGCTTGGATGCGACCAACGTGGTTGAGCCGCGGCTGAGCATTATCACTGATGTTTCGTTGGATCATCAAAAGTATCTGGGCGAAACGATCGCGGAGATTGCGCGAGAGAAGGCGGGCATTATCCGGCAGGGTGGGGTGGTCGTCACGCTGCCGCAACTGGCGGAAGCCAACGATGTTATTGGCAACGCGATTTTGGATGCAGGTGCGCGCGCTGTCAATGCGGTTCCTTATGTGCCTCCGATCTCGCCGGGAAGCGCCAGCAGTTTGAGTGCGACTGAGAAGCCGACGGGGATCCGGAACCGCTATCCGCTGGAAGTGATGGGGCGGCGAATCATGGTTGAGTCTCCGCTCGTGGGTCGTCATCAATTACGAAATCTGGCGTTGGCGATTGCCGCGGCGGAAGAGCTCCACAAGCTGGGGATGGCGCAAATCACGCCCGAGACAATTGCGCAGGGCATTCGACAGACGAGATGGCCCGGGCGATTTCAGGTGATTCCGGCTGAGGGGGGAAATCCCGAGTACGTGCTGGATGTGGCGCACAATCCTGCGGGCGCATGGGCTCTGCGGTCGACTTTGTCGGCGTATGACGATTCGGAGACTGGGCGGGAGATCACGATGATCTTCGGCGCGATGCGCGATAAGGCGATCCGGGAAATCGGGGAGATACTTTTCCCGATCGCGAGCCGTGTCATCTTGACTAGTGCGAATAATCCGCGGGCGGCGACGGCGGAGGAGATTCGGGAGGCGGCCGCACGGGTGGCGGCGGGCACGGATCTGCAAGAGGCTGAGGATGTGGCGGCGGCGCTTGCGAAAGCCAAGAAACTGGCTGGATCGAATGCCCTAGTAGTGATCACCGGCTCAATTTACATCGTGGGAGAGGCGATGCGAATCCTGGGTATTCGCATCTAAGATTTGGTGTGGGAGTAATTGGCGCGGGATCCGCCTGCGAAGGGTCAGTAGACAAATCAATCGTGAATAAGATCGCCACCACCGTCGAGCCAGCGCCCAGGAATGACGAGGCGCGCCAGACCGAATCGCCAGGATCGGCCATGCCCTCGTGGTTAGAACGCGGAGCGCAAGCTCAGACCAAACCGAGCCATGGATGGCCGAGCCGGCTGCGTTCTTACTTTTTCATCGATCCGCTGGTGTGGGCTTACACCATTATTCTGGGAACACTGTCGCTGGTCGCATCGCTGTTTGATCGCAACGGGCGGATACAGCACAAGTTTGCACGGGCTTGGTCGTGGTTGACGATGAAGACGATCCTGTCGCCCTTGACGGTTGTAGGTGCGGGGCACCTGGGCGTGGGCGACGGCGCGAATTTGAAGCCGCGTGTTTATGCGGTGACGCACGCCTCGGCGCTGGATATTCCGATCCTGTATGTCTATCTGCCATTTCAATTTCGGATTATTTTCAAGAGTGAGCTGCTGGCCTATCCGTTTGTAGGGTGGCACCTGAAGCGCTCGGGGCAAGTCTGCATCAACCAGCAGAATCCGACGGCGTCGATTGGAGCGGTCAAGTCGGCGCTGCGAAGCCTGCGAGCCGGGACGCCGCTGGTGATCTTTCCGGAAGGCGGGCGGACGCGGGATGGAAAGCTACAAGCCTTCCTGCCGGGAGCTTTCTTCCTGGCGATTAAGGCGCAAGCTGATATCGTTCCCATCGCGCTGGTGGATACCTTTGACCTGCTGCCGATGAACACGTATCACGTCAAATGCCAACCGCTGGAGATGCGCGTTGGCGAGCCGGTATCCACGGCTGGGTTGACGTTGCGAGATACGGAAGTCGTGTCGGCGAAGGTAAAGGCGGCGATCGAAATGCTGCGAGCGGCGCCGAGAAGTTCGTAGCGAGTTGGCCGTAATCCAATCACCGGTTTCTCTCTCAACCAAATGATAAACTTAGCGGTTCTGCGGAATACAAGGGTCTATCTATGTCTGACATTCATATAACTCTTCCTGACGGCAGCAGCAAGGATGTGCCCAAGGGCACGACCGCGCTCGAGGTTGCCAAGTCCATCAGCCCCCGACTCGCCGACGCTGCGTTGGCGGCGAAAACCAATGGCGATCTGATTGACCTGACGCGGCCGCTCGATCACGACACCGATCTTCGCATCCTGACTGACCGCGATCCCGAGGCGCTGGAAGTTTATCGTCATTCGTCCGCGCATCTGTTGGCCGCGGCGGTGCTCGAGCTTTTTCCGGAGACGAAGCTTGGCCACGGACCGGCGACGGAAAACGGATTTTTCTACGACTTTTATCGGACCACTCCTTTCACGCCCGAAGACCTGGAGAAGATCGAAAAGAAGATGCAGGAGCTCGTCCAGCAGAACCTGCCTTACGCTCGGGAATTTCTGCCGCGCAAGGAAGGGCTGGAAAAGTTCAAGGCAGAAGGCGACTTCATGAAGTGCCATTTCATCGAGCAGTTCACGAAGCCCGATGAAAAAATCTCGATCTATCAGACTGGGAAGTTTCAGGATTTCTGCCGCGGACCGCACATCCCATCGACGGGGAAGATCAAGGCGTTCAAGCTGTTTAACATTGCGGGGGCCTACTGGCTGGGCGACGAAAAGAATCCGCAGCTGCAGCGTATTTACGGCACCTCGTTTTTTTCCAAGAAAGATCTGGACGCTTATCTCAACGGAATCGAGGAGGCGAAGAAGCGCGACCATCGAGTGCTAGGCAAGCAGCTGGATCTGTTCTCGATTCAGGAGCTCGCCGGGCCTGGGCTCATCTTCTGGCATCCGAAGGGCGGGATTATTCGCAAGGAGATGGAAGACTGGATGCGTGAAGAGTATCTGCGCCGCGGCTATTCGCTGGTCGTCACTCCGCATGTCGCGCGCCGGCAGTTGTTTTTCACGTCGGGTCATGAGGGCTATTACTCAAACAATATGTTCGACGTGATGGAACTCGACGATGCCGAATACCGGCTGAAGCCGATGAACTGCCCGGGGCACATCCTGATCTACCGCGATTCGCTGAAGTCGTATCGCGATCTGCCGGTGCGGTTGGGCGAACTGGGAACGGTCTATCGCTACGAGCGGTCGGGAGTGATGCATGGGCTGCTGCGCGTACGCGGATTCACGCAGGACGACGCACACATCTTCTGCACTCCCGAACAGATCGAATCAGAGATTGTTGGTTGCCTCGACTTCGCGCTCGAAGTGCTCAAAGATTTCGGCTTCGACAAATTCCAGACCGAGCTATCCACCTGGAATCCTGACGATCGCAAGAATTTCGTCGGCAGCGATGAGCAGTGGAAACTGGCTACCGATTCTCTGGAAAAGGTGCTGAAGGAACGGAATATCGAATACAAGATTATTCCGGGCGAAGCGGCGTTTTATGGGCCGAAGATCGATATCAAACTGGTCGACGCCATCGGACGGCTGTGGCAGCTCTCCACGGTGCAGTTTGACTTCAATCTGCCGCAGCGTTTCCAACTGGAATACGTGGCCGAAGATGGCACCCGCAAGCAGCCACTCATGGTGCACCGCGCACTCTACGGATCGATCGAGCGCTTCTTCGGCGTCCTGATCGAACACTATGCGGGAGCCTTCCCGGTGTGGCTGTCTCCGGTGCAGGCAGCGTTGATTCCGATCGCGGAGCGGCATGTCGAGTACGCGCAAAAAGTCGCGGCGCAATTGAAAGCGGCGGGCGTCCGGGTGGAAGTGGATTCGCGTAACGAAAAGATGAATGCAAAAATCCGCGAGCACGCGATGCAGAAAGTGCCGTTTCTGCTGGTGGTGGGAGATAAAGAGGCAGAGGCGAACAAGGTCAACGTCCGGACCCGCGGTAAGGAAAAGACCGAGGATATGGGCACGACGGAGTTTGTGGAGAAGGTCAGGAAGTTGATTGCCGAGAAGAGCCCCGCCCTGTAACGCTCATGCAAAGTTGGTAACAAATGTATACCATGAAAATCGAACGGTTAGCGTTCAAATTTCATGGTATATAATGGTGACCATGATTGTCAGGATGGACGACATCGTACTGGTCCGCGCCGCACTCCGGCGCAGTCGCGTTGTCGCCCTGCTGGGGCCTCGCCAGTGCGGCAAGACCACCCTCGCCCGCGAGATTGTGCCGCCCGATTCGCTCAACTATTTTGATTTAGAGGATCCGCGGAGCCTAGCCCGGCTGTCCGAGCCGGACACTGCTCTGCGGCCCCTCAAGAAGTGGGTCGTGATCGACGAGATCCAGCGGCGCCCTGATCTGTTCCCGCTGCTGCGGGTTCTGGCCGACCGGCGACCGCTTCCAGCTCGCTTTCTTCTGCTCGGCAGCGCTTCGCCCGACTTGCTCCGCCAGTCTTCCGAGACTCTCGCTGGCCGCATCGAGACCGTGGCACTCGAAGGTTTTCGCCTGGCCGATCTAGGTGCGGACGCGCAAGGGCGTCACTGGCTGCGCGGAGGGTTCCCTCTGGCCTACACGCCGCGGACCGAGGGCGATTCCATGGCGTGGCGGCGACAGTTCCTGCAAACTTTCATTGAGCGGGACTTGCCGCAACTCGGCATCACAATTCCGGCAACGGCTCTGCGGCGTTTCTGGAATATGGTTGCGCATTACCATGGCCAAGTCTGGAATTCGGCTGAACTGGCCCGGTCGTTGAGTGTAAGTGAGCCGACCGTGCGCCGCTATCTCGACTTGATGGCCGACGTCTTCATGCTGCGGCAATTGCCGCCTTGGTTTGAAAATTTGGGCAAGAGGCAGGTCAGAGCGCCGAAGGTTTACGTCCGCGACAGCGGTCTTCTGCATGCGTTGCTCGGGATCAACAGCAAGCACGACCTCGAGAATCACCCAAAAGTCGGTGCTTCGTGGGAAGGCTACGCCGTCGAGGAAGTTCTCAAGTCGTTTCGACCCGACGAAGCTTATTACTGGGCCACGCACAATGGGGCCGAACTTGACCTTCTTCTTTTCAAGGATGGCCGTCGCATCGGCGTTGAGTGCAAGCGGACGGACGCTCCCGTTCTGACGCCCTCCATGCGGATCGCACTCTCCGATCTCAAACTCGACCGGCTATGCGTTTTGTATCCCGGAGATAAGGCCTATTCGTTGGCCAAGAAAGTTGAGGTCATTCCGCTGGCGAAATTTGTAAACGCAAAATAGGTCGCGGATTCGGTGCCGGCCGCCGCGACAAATCGCTCCCGAAATCGCTGCCCATCCTTTCAGCCACGGCACTGCCTGTGTTAGCATCGGGAGTTTCGCAGGCAACGTGGCCTGTTACCCGTACTCATAACATCCCGGGCCATACCACCCTTGCCGCAAGCCTGCGGAAGGAGACAACCCGTGAAGGTCTACGAAGCAACCCAACTCCGCAATCTTGCCTTAGTCGGACACGGCCACGCCGGTAAAACTACGCTTGTGTCCGCCATGCTCTATACCGCCGGCGCTGCACCCAGGCTGGGCCGTGTTGACGACGGCTCAGCCATCACTGATTACGACGAAGAAGAAATCGCCCGCAAGATGTCGATCTCGACGGGACTCGCGTTTGTCGAGTGGGGCAAGACGGACACCTCCAAGGTCAAGATCAATCTGCTCGATACTCCGGGCTTCAATATGTTCGTCCACGAAGCCAAGATGATGCTGCCGGTGGTCGACGCAGCGCTGGTCGTCGTGGACGGCGTCGCTGGAGTCGAAGTCGTGACGCAGCGAGTCTGGAATTACTGCAATGACGTCGATCTTCCACGCATGATCGTGGTCAACCGTATGGACCGCGAGCGGGCCGACGCCAACCGTGTGCTCGAGTCGCTTACCCATGCGTTTGGACGGGCTGTGACTCCATTGCAACTGCCTATCGGAAGTGAACGCAGTTTCAGCGGAATCGTCGACCTTGTCCGTATGAAGGCCTATACGTACGAGATGGGTGGAAATGGCAAAGGCAAGGAGGGACCGATCCCGGCCAACATGGCCGATGTCGCGAAAGAAGCGCACGAAAAACTGGTGGAACTCGTGGCCGAAGGCAAAGACGAGTTGATGGAAGAATTTTTCGAAAAGGGAACGATACCCGAGGAGGATCTGGTCCCGGCACTGCATGAGGCGATTCGCGAAGATAAGTTATTTCCCGTGCTCTTTACCTCGGGCCTGGGCAACATTGGGGTCGACGAACTGATGGATTTCATCGTCGACTACACGCCCGCCGCCAGCGAACACCACGCCATCACTGAGTGGACGGACGACGGTACGACGAAGCCGGCTGACCGCAAAGGCACCGACAGCGAGCCTGCTTCCGTCTATATCTTCAAAACCATGTCGGACGCTTTTGCGGGACGAATTTCTTACTTCAAGGTTTTTTCGGGAGTTCTGAGAAACGACGCGTCGCTACAAAATTACAATCGCAACATCCAGGAAAAGTTTGCACATATTTCGCTGATCCAGGGGAAACAAGCCGTACCCATTCAAGAGCTGCATGCAGGAGATATCGGCTCAGTGGCGAAGCTGCGCGAGACGCTTACCGGAGATACGCTCGGGGACAAGAATTCGCCGATACGGTATCCGGCTGTGCAGTTGCCCGAACCGGCCATTACCTTTGCTATCGAACCGAAGTCTCGGGCCGATGAGGACAAGCTTGGAGTGGGCCTGCATAAGCTGATGGAAGAGGATGCGATGCTGCGATTCTTCCGCGATCCGCAGACCAAAGAATTTCTCATCGCGGGAACGGGGCAGCAACACATCGAAGTTGTCGTCTCGAAGATGAAAAAGCGGTATCACGCGGAGGTCGTACTTAAAGCTCCGAAGGTTCCGTACCGCGAGACGATCCGCGGGAAAGCCGACGTGCAGGGACGACACAAGAAACAGACCGGCGGCCACGGGCAGTACGGCGATTGCAAGATTAAGATGGAGCCGCTTCCGCGCGGCGCCGAGTTCGAATTCGTCAACGATATTTTTGGTGGATCGATTCCACGGAATTTTATACCTGCCGTGGAAAAGGGAATCAAGGACGCGGCGGCGCGAGGCTATCTAGCGGGATTTCCCGTGGTGAACTTCCGTGTGATTCTCTACGACGGCTCGTACCACGACGTTGATTCGAACGACCTCTCGTTTCAGATGGCGGGACGGATCGCTTTCCGCAAAGCTATGGAAGCGGCCAAGCCGACCCTGCTGGAACCGGTCATGACGGTGGAGATCACGATCCCCGACGAGTTCGCGGGGACGATCATGGGCGACCTAAATAGCAGGCGCGGACGTATTCAGGGGATGGATAACAAGGCCGGGAACACGATCGTGAGGGCTGAGGTTCCGATGGCCGAGATGCTGACTTATGGTGCCGATTTGACGTCGATGACACAGGGGCGAGGCAGCTTTTCGATGGAAATGCATCACTACGATACCGTGCCGCAGCAGTTGCAGGACAAGATTATCGAGAAGGCGAAGGCGGAACGGGGCGAGGTGAAGGAAGAGGAAGAGTAGGTCACTCTTATCAACCCAGGTCTTCTCGCGAACGTCGTTTGTCTGACCAACTGTTTCTCTGACTGAACCACCGACTACTTTCTTCAGTGGCGAACCTTCGGTCGACGCCGGGGCAGAAACCTCAGTGGACTAATTCCAAGTCGGTAAATCGAAAATCCTCTCCCTTGGCCAGCAACTTCTGGCCTGAGAATTTGGCCAATGCATAGGCAAAGCAATCACCGAAGTTGAGGCAGGCGGGGTGCCGTCCCTTGCCGTACTTGCGCCAGGCGGAACGCGCAATCTCGGTTTGATCGGCATCCACCGGAACCACTTCCAAATTCGCCCGAACCACGAAGAGGTCGAATTCTCGACCGGCCGTCTCGCCGCGCCGCGCTTCGAGCACGATTCCTGTTTCCAATAGATTCGCAGCGGAGATAAGCTTCGTGTCGGCCGCGAGGATGTGCTGCAGGAACGGTTCACGCTCCGCTTCGCCGAGGAAAATGGCCACCAGCGCAGAGGTGTCGATAACCATGGAGAAGGACCTATTGAGGAACGCCGTCTTCGCCGTAGCCGAGGATTTCGCTTTCGGGACGGGAGTCCAGATTCGGAAGCGCATCCACTCGACGCAGCAAGTCCTCAATCTGGCCGCGCGCGATATGGGCTTTGCGTTGCACCTTTAATCGTTCCAAACGCTCTTCCAGCGACTTTCTAATGGCATCCGTAAGAGACTCCCCAGTCGCGGACGCCACTTGGCGGGCGAGCCGCTCCGTCACATTGCTCTTTATACTAAGCGCCATAAGTATATAGTTATATACTCTGTTCTATATTATATATCACTGTGTCAACTTCATCATTCCTCGATGTTTACTGTGGACTCGAAGGCGAGATTGTGGGTACGACCGGCAATACCAGCGCCGATGGGTGCGCCGCGTCGTGCAGGATGGTATTCGTCGCGGGAATCCATTTGGTGGACGTTGCTGCCGTTTCTCCTGTGTTCAAATTGCGGTCAAAGCGCGGGAAATTGCTGCTGGAGACTTCCAGCCGAATGCGATGTCCGGCGCGAAACAGGTTGCTGGTCGCCAACAGATCGATGGTCAGGGGATAGACTTTGCCGGGCGTAAGTGTGTCGGCGCTCGCCTGCGAGTTGCGATACTTCGCGCGAATAATTCCTTCGGCCAAATTGAACGCGGAACCGTCGGGGTAGACGTCGACGAGCTTCGCCGTGAAGTCGGTATCGACGGCGGAAGAGGAAGCGAACAACTGCAGTTGGACCGGGCCCGTGACTTCAACATCGTGGTCTAACGCGGGAGTGGAATAGATGAGAACATCGTTGCGATCCTCAACGGGGCGCTGATCTTTCGGACCCGCCGCCAAATGCTCGGGGTCGCAGCATAGCGGGCCACCAATCGTCGGAACGGGCTTCGCAGGATCGTAGGTGAAAGTGTCGGCCGGCCCTGCTCCGGACGAAGTGCTGAGAGAGCCATCGCCGCGAACGGAATTGGCCGCTCCATGGGAATTGAGAAAATATTTGGTGGACTTGGCTCGGGCTAGGGGCCAGTCATCTTCTTCGCGCCATTGATTCACTCCCATGACAAAAATCTTGACGCGCTTGCCGGCGAATTCGTTTTGGACTCCTTTGAAGAGGAAGTCGTACCAGCGGAGCGCGGTATCGGTCTCACTGAATTTTGCAGCTTCGGGACCAAAATCGAGATCGCCAATTTTTCGTCCGTCGCCGGCATGTCCGCCGATGGCGATGACGAGATGTTGCCCCTGGCGGGCTACATCGGTCCCGCCTGAAGCCTTGAGTCCAGCGTAGTTGCGTAGAGTGCCGCCGAGAAAAATGTCGTGCCACGCTCCGATATGCAGGACGGGGATGCGAAAGTCGGAGTAACGCTCTTCGAGGCTGAGCCGCTTCCAATAATCGTCATACGCGGGGTGCGCGAGCCAGTCGAGAAAATAAGGTGCGAGGGCTTGTGTCGAAGTGTCGAGGGCAGCCGACGTTGGGAAATTGAACAGCGGATAGGCGGTGAGAGGGAGCGCTTTCTCGCCTTCTTTCGCGTTCGTGGCTTTGGACACGGCGCGATCGAGCGTGTCGTGGGCAAGACCCGAGGCCCAGGACTCACTGAACCATTGCTCGAAGGCTCCGCCCTGATAGACCCAGCCGTCGTGATAATTGCTCGCAGTGACGCTGGGACAGATTCCCGCGAGATGCGGAGGATGCGCCGATGCGGCGAGCATCTGGGTGGCTCCCACGTAGGAGCCACCGAACATGCCGACGCGGCCGTCGGAGTATGGGAGCGAGGCCGCCCACTCGACGCTGTCGTAGCCATCCTCCGTTTCATGAATGAAGGGATACCACTGGCCTTCCGAGGTAAACCGCCCACGGACATCCTGTACAACGACGACGTAACCTTGCGCCGCTGCCATGGAAAAAAATCCGTTATCCCAGCCATTTATTTTGCTGTAGGGCGTTCGTTGCAGAAGGACCGGGAATTTTCCGGCGCTGTCGGGACGATAGATATCAGAGCGCAGAGTGACTCCGTCGCGCATCTTGGCCGGAACGTCGCGATCCAATTTCACGGGATAAGTTTCGGCGCGTACGAGCGGCGAGAAGGCCACGATCAAAAACAAAAGAAGAGTCGATACACGTGAGGCAAAACGGGCGATCTTCATCAGCGGTGTCTCCATGGCCACGGCAAGAGGGTCGTGGCGATTTCGCAGTGCATAGTCGAACCATGGATTCTACTCGTGAGCGCGATTCTTTGTGGACGATCCGCGAGAGGTCAGCCCACAGGGGCTGAGTTGAATGCCACTCCACGGGCCTCCATCGCCATTGGGGCCGCTGGGCGGAGGGCACGTAATCCCACTAATAGTCCCGGTCGGCGGATTACCCGCACGAAATCATTCCCTGATCGCGCTTTCTGGCGTACCATTCTATTTCTTCTTTTAAGGAGGCACGCATGTCCGAGCGGGGATCCCCGATCTGTGGCCGCTTGTTCTTCGCGACGCTCGTTCTTTTCTTGATTGCACGACCCGCCATGACGCAGGACAGCAAGAGCGTAGTGCTTGAACTTGACCACGTTTCCATTTGCGGTTCGAACCTTGATGCGCTCAGGCAGGATTTCACGGATGTGGGCCTGACTCCCGATCTGGGAGGGCCGCACGGGAACGGCATAACGCAGATGGCGAGCATCGGCTTCGATGACGGTACTTATATCGAATTGATCGCGCCGATCAAGCCAGGAGTGACGGCGGGTTCGGATTGGTCGAAGTTTATGTCGGAAGATGCTGTCACGTGTGCGTGGGCGGTGGGCACGAATGTTTTGCTGCAGGAAGTCGATCGCCTGAAGAAGGCGGGCGTTGCGGTCAAGGGGCCCGACTCCGGCAGCCGCAAGCGTCCTGACGGAATGTCGATCGAGTGGAAGACTGCGGACGTGGGCAACGGAACGCCGGGTTCGACGCTGCCTTTCGTCATTGAAGACGAAACGCCGCGGGCGTGGCGGGTTCAGATTTCGGCCAGTGTGCAGGGATCTCCGCTGACTGGGGTAGAAAACGTGGTACTGGGCGTCAATAATCTTGACGCGGCGATTGCGTTGTTCAAGAAGACGTACGGCTGGTCTGACCCGCTGTTGGAGACGCAGAAGGACATCGGCAAGATGGCTTACTTTCCTGGGGAGCCGGTGATTCTGGCCGCTCCGGCGGGAGGAGGCTGGCTCGCGGATCGTCTGGCGAAGTATGGTGAGAGTCCTGTGGCGTATCTGCTGGCGGCGCGCGATTTCGCCGGGGCAGTAAAGAAATACAAGCTGAGCGGAAACAAGAGCTGGTTCGGGCAGAAGGTCGTGTGGTTCGACGCGGGGAAAATCAAAGGGGTGCGGCTGGGAGTGATTGGGCAGTGAAACCGGCGGTCTACAATCAAACTCTATACGGGGATCTGCACTAAGGGTCGCCCAGGGCCTGATCTAAACGACGCCGCAAAATTCATAGCAAATTGCTGGCAGACACTCCGGTCTGGAACCTGACCGACCACGCGGTTCGGGTATTCGTCATAAGCGCGGCCATCGAGCAATCTCCCATTTTTCGCTTTTCTCACGCCGCCCCATTGCTTGAAGAAAAAAGGCACGCCTTGGGCTCGGCACTGCTTTCGTATCGAGACGACCCACTCCCGCTTCATCGGACGCGCACCCGGCCCACTCTCTCCGCCCACAATCACCCAGGCGATACCGGACAAGTTGATTTCGCCGAGGTCTTCCAGGAGCGGTTCGATTGAAAGGAAGCGAACCTTTGCGGGGGCCTGCCGAAGATGGTCGATTCGGGGCAAGCCATGTTTCCGGTCTTCAACGCTCACGCCCCACCAGATGTTTTCGCGTGCCGCCGCAAAAGCTAGCCTGCCGTTGAGCAAATGCTGCAACCGTTCCGACCGCTTCGTCAGCACCTGATAGGTGTGCCAATTCGCCGTCGCCATCACGTGCGCGACGGCCTCTGCGTAGTCGTCCGGCACTCCCTGCTGGAAGAGATCGCTCATTGAATTGACGAAAACAAGTTTGGGAGACCGCCAGCTGAAGGGTTCTGGCAGTTTCTCCGGCACTAAGCGTAGGTCGAACCCCTGCTCGTAAGGATGCCCCTTGACCCCGCGAAATCGCTCGGCAAATGTTTCTGCGTAGCAATGCTTGCATCCGGGGCTGATCTTGACACAGCCGCGGACTGGATTCCAAGTGGCGTCGGTCCACTCGATGTGGGAGTTGAGTGACATTCTTAATTATCCCCAAACTTGTCGAAGATATATTTGACAATATTCTCTGCCGTGCCTTTCTGCGATGCGAAGAATAAGTAATAAACAACGGAACCTTTACTGTTCTTCATCGGCAATGGATCCGGAACCCTTTTGAACCCAGCTACATCCTTGAGCCGTTTTCGGAATGCTTCGGCGAAGCGATCGTTGGAAACCTTCTCTTCCATGTCTCCAAAAAGCCCGGGGGATTTGTCGTAAGCGACATCTCTCCATGATTCGTCACCCCAGTAGGCATTCATGCGCTCGATGTGCAACGGAAGGGCCGTCGACGAGTCGCGCCGAAGTACATTGATGTTGATGTCATAGATTGGAAAGTTGATAAAAACGTCGAGCGACTGCATGACTCCGGCTTCCTGCACTACCCTCCAATCGAGTGTCAGTCCATACGGGTCGAGCAAACACAGGCCCCTCCTGTAATCAGCGCGCTGGACATTCGGAAATACCTCCCTGAGCAATACTTGATTGCAATCGCCCTTGTGAAGCAAGACGTCTGCCCGCTTGCCGATCATTTCGCTTAGTCCATCAATCTTGTCTCCGTCCAGATCAATGAGGTGATATTCGCGGAAGGGGGGCTCGACAAGGAGAGCATTCAGCGGGCTGCCCAACACCATCTCCCCGGTCTTCTTGGATAAGTGAACGCCCGTTCCGGCGAAGGCATCGATGTACAGGTGAAAGAAGGAAGGATCTCTTTGGTTTGACAAAATCTTCGAATACTCGACGGCATATCTCTTGAGTATGTCGAGCTTCACTACCGACCAGGGCCCGATTTCATCAATCTTCGGTGCTCCCATAGTTGTTTCGCCTTTTATTCGCTACAAGTGCCAGGGATCGATTCTACATCATCAAGGAAACTCTTCAATAGCAACGCGGTTTCAGCATCTGTAATGAAGTACTCTATTGCATTCCATTCTATTCCATTGTAAGCTGTTAATGTCGAGAAATGAGAGATCCAGCACTGACTAAATGAGGGTCGGGGATGAGAGACGCTGACAGGGTTCGGGAGTATGCCAAGGAAAAATACGTTTTACCCGCGCGGCAACAGAAACAGAGGCGCTTTTCGATCCGAGTGGGAGACGTAGTCCGCGAACTCAAAATGAATCGCGCCGTCCCGGCGGTTTGCAGCGCTTTGAAGACCGGGGAGTTTCGCCACGACAACGATTTGCAGCTTATAGAAACCAGCGGCCCCAAGTCCGGACAAAGTACGACCGTCATTTACACGTACGAATTTGTCGGCAACCAAGAGTCGTCCCCGAAACCAGAGGACCCCTGGACTCGCCTGCGTGGCTCCCTGAAAGACGTCTTCGCCGAACTTGGAGGCGGTGAAGCCTATCTTCGCGCCGAACGCAGCAATTTTTACCCGTTGAAGGAGGATGAGTGAGCCGAGTCTATTGGGACTCTATGCTCTTCATCTACTGGCTGGAAGACCATCCGGAGTATGCAGGAAGAGTGAACGGGATTCGCTCCCGAATGGAACAACGCCACGATCAATTGATTACAGGGGCATTCACTTTCGGAGAAGTGCTTGCCGGGGTCTATCGTAAAGGCACTCCGCAACTGGCGGACGAGGCGAGACGATTGCTCCGAAGCGCGGTGGCGGAGGTAATTCCATTCACACTCGAAACCGCGGACCGTTATGCGCGAATTCGAGGGACAACCGGTATTGCTCCGGCCGATGCCATCCATCTGGCGTCAGCTGCCCAAGCGGGCACCGATCTCTTCCTGACGAACGACAAAAGGCTGCTCCGAAAAATTGTGCCGGGGATCCAGTTCATTGCTTCGCTCGATACCCAAATGCTCTGAAACTGGCAAGGCTGTGTTGCGCCACTAACCGCAGCCGGGAGGGCCTGATGAAACATCGGAAGAAGACGGATCGTCCCCCTTTGCTCGCAGAGAAGGGTAAAGCGGAGGCTCTAGTTCGCGGTGCCAAAGCTTCTCAGGAAGCGGCCAGTCAACTTGACGCTGTCGCCAGTATTCGCCGCGGCCTAGCTCAGGCCTGCAAAGGCGTGGGCCGTCCTGCGGATGATATGTTTGACGAACTGGAACGCGAAGATGAAGGCAGATGACTTCTCGCGCCATTGTCACGCCCGCAACCGAATGCTAGTCGCAGGAGTGCAGGCAGCGCTAACTGGCAACCCACAACCCAGAACTGCTACCATCTCCGCAGTGTCTGCCGCTAAAAACAATCCCGATCCCCGTTCGCACGCGCTTCATAACCACGCGCTTAATAACAAAGACCGCCTCGTCTCGGCGGCGCCGGTTGAGGATGATTCTTCGTTTGAGCTTAAGCTGCGGCCGCAGAGGTTGCAGGAGTTCATTGGGCAGAACAAGGTTAAAGAAAATCTGGACGTCGCGATCCAGGCTGCAAAGTCACGGGGCGAAGCGCTTGATCACGTGCTGCTCTACGGGCCGCCGGGGTTGGGGAAGACTACGCTTGCCAATATCATCGCCAACGAACTGGAGGCGGCTTTCCAGCAGACCTCGGGGCCGACGCTGCAAATTAAGGGGGATCTGACTGCGATCCTGACCAATCTGCGAGATCGCCAGGTGTTGTTTATAGATGAAGTGCATCGCTTGCAACCCGCGCTCGAGGAGATCCTCTATTCGGCGCTGGAAGACTATAAGCTCGACATCATGATCGGGCAGGGGCCATCGGCGCGCACGCATACGATGGATGTGAAGCCTTTCACTTTCATTGGCGCGACGACCCGCGCCGGGCTGCTCTCGGCTCCGTTGCGCTCGCGTTTTGGACTGTTGTTGCGGCTTGAGTTTTACACGCATGAGGATCTGCGCGTGATCGTCGAGCGATCTGCCGAGATTCTGGGCGTGGGTATCGATCGGGCTGGAGCCACTGAAATCGCGAGCCGATCGCGGGGAACGCCACGTATCGCAAACCGCCTGCTGCGCCGCGTGCGCGACTATGCGCAGGTGCGGGCCAACGGGACGATCGATTTGCCGACTGCCCAGTCGGCGCTCAGCATGCTGGAGGTCGACAAATACGGTTTCGACGAAGTCGATCGCAAGCTGCTGTTAACCATTATCGAGAAGTATCAAGGTGGGCCGGTGGGCTTGAACACGCTGGGCGCGGTGCTCGCCGAAGAGCCCGACGCTATCGAAGAAATCTACGAGCCGTTCCTCATCCAGATCGGATTCTTGAACCGTACGCCACGAGGGCGCGTTGCCACGCAACTGGCATACGAACACTTTGGTATCACGCCCACGCGGCGGCAAAGTTCTCTGTTCTAGGCTGGTGGAATGAAGCCTGCTCGTAAGGGCGACTCTTGGGTGGTTGACTTCGCTGGCTGCAATCTGCGTTAATCGCTCTTCGCCATCCATCTCTACCAGAAGCCGTCCACAGGAGGACTCATGCGTGAAGTCATCGCGACCGATCAGGCTCCCAAGGCGATCGGACCCTACTCGCAGGCCATACGGGCTCAAGGTTTGATTTTTACATCGGGACAGGTCGCGATCGATCCGGCGACGCAGCAAGTGATCACGGGCGATGTAAGCGCGCAAACGGACCGCGTGCTGCAAAATCTGGCCGCCATCCTGCAGAAGTCAGGCAGCGGGCTGGAGAAGGTTTTGCGCTGCACTGTTTTCTTGAAGAACATGTCGGACTTCGCGGCGATGAACGAAGTGTACGGGAGGTACTTCAAGGAAGCTCCGCCGGCGCGTTCGACGGTAGAGGTGGCGAGGCTGCCCAAGGATGTGCTGGTGGAGATTGATGTGATCGCGCTGGCATAGGCATTTGTGAGATTCGGAGATCGGAAAGAAAAGAGGATTCATGAAAACTGCACTGACAATCGGAGCCGCGTTCCTGTTGACGATAGCAAGCCTCGCCGTGGGACAGACGACACCCGCGAAAAAGGCTCCGGCAAGGCCTGCGGCCGGGGGCGGTCCGACGAAGGTTACAGGCGAGCCTACGAAGACGGCGAGCGGCCTTGAATACTGGGAGACCAAGCTGGGTACGGGAGCTACCGCACAAATCGGGCAGCACGTTACGGTCGACTACACGGTCTGGCTATCGACGGGAAAGAAAGTCGACAGCTCAGTCGGTACGGGTCAGCCTTATGAATTCATGCTGGGAGCGGGACAGGTGATCAAAGGCTGGGACGAAGGCATCGCAGGGATGAAGGTAGGGGGAAAGCGGCAGCTGCGGATTCCTCCGGATCTGGCGTACGGAGCCGCGGGTAAGCCTCCGGCGGTTCCCGCGAACTCGACGCTGGTGTTTGACGTCCGGCTGGTGAACGTGAAGTAAGGGCGGGCTGAACGGACTTGGTATGGGATTGGGCCCGACGGCGGCCGAGCTTTCGCTGGGCCTGGACGGGCAGGAATGCCCGTCTCCACACTGGTCCGTTCCAGACCTATTTTTAGGCTTTGACGACTTTGCCGCTACGCAGACAAGAGGTGCAGACGCGTATGTGCTTGGTTGCGGCTCCCACCTTGGCGTGAACCGGGCGCAGATTGACGTTCCAACGCCGCTTGCTCACATTGTGGGCGTGACTGATGGTGTTTCCAAACTGCGGCCCCTTGCCGCAGACATCGCAAACTCGTGCCATAACTCTAGATTCCTTCCAGGCTGTTGCCGAAACTTAGATTTTACAGGAACTCGGTAGATTTAGCCAAGCGGTCGCGAGCGCTTTGGTCGCCCCGGCTAAGAACCCGTTTACCACCAAGGTCACAAAGGTCCACGAAGGAAAGCATGCCAGCAAAAGCTCTTCCCGCTCTTGCTTGGCTCGACAGCGCTCGCATTTGAACCTGTCTCACGCGAGTGCCTCAAATGGTGCTCTGAGTGGCCCTACGGCTCCCTACGCGGCCTTCCCCAAGACAGGCTCGGCGCAATGACTGCAGCGCCGGGCATCGATTGGAATCTCGCTCAGGCACTCCGGACACTTCTTGGTAGTGGGGTCGGGCGGCACGGCGGCTTTGCGGGTACGAGCGATAAGTGCGTTGATTGGAGTGACGACAAAGAAGTAGACGGCGCCCGCGACCAGAACAAACGAAATCAGAGTATTGACGAACTCGCCGTAAAGGAAAGTGCTGCCGCGGAGAGTAAACTTCAGGGCCGAGAAATCCGGGGCCTTGACGATGGCGGCTATGAGGGGTGTAAGAAGATCTTTAGTCAACGCCGTGACGACCGATCCGAAAGCAGCGCCGATGACTACGCCCACGGCCAAATCCACAACATTTCCACGCAGAATAAATTGCTTGAAACCGGATAGCATACAAATCCCTCCGCTTAATAGAATGGCCGACCAATCTAAATGCTCAGTCGGCCTGGGTCAAGTTGTTAAGGAACGGCGCTGGTGACTCAGTTTGCCAGGATCCTTGAGCACAAAGCGGCAAGCACGCACGCGCCAACAAGAATGCTGGCGAACGAATCGCCACCGTATTCTGTACACCTTGCGGGTTCAGATCCGCATGGGCATGACGATGTAGCGGTACTTGTAGTCTTCGCCTTCGGCGGGACGGAGTTGTCCGGCGGATTGAGCGTCTTTCAATTCCAATTTCACGGCGCACGAACCGGTGGCTTTGATGAAGTCCATCAAATACTGGGCATTGAAACCGATGGCCATGGGATCGCCGTCGTAGGCAATTTCAATGGAATCTTCGGATTCGCCGGTTTCGGTCGAGGAAGCGGAAAGTTTCAGTTCGCCTTTTTCTAGCTTCAGGCGGACGGCGCGCGAACGCTCATCGGCAAATTGGGCTACGCGAGCGATTGCAGCTCCGAGTTCTTCGCCTTCCAGCGCAATTGATTTTGTAACGTCTTTGGGCAATACCGCTTCGTAATTCGGGAATTGTCCGGTGAGTTGCCGCGAAGTCAGCAAGCGCGGGCCAACACGGAAAAAGAGGGTCGACTCGTCTTTGGCGAAGTCGATGGTCTCGACATCGGAATCGAGGAGAGACTTTAATTCGTCCATTGCCTTTTTTGGAATCAGCGTCTTCATTTCGCCCGAAACGCCTTCGAACTTTTCTCCCACGCGTTCGACGTGGGCTAGACGATGACCGTCGGTTGCGACCATGGTGATCGACTCAGGCTTCAACACCATCAGGGCACCGTTGAGCGTGTAACGGGATTCTTCGCTGGCTATGGCGAATCCGGTTTTCGCGATCATCGACCGCAACACGGCTGCCGGGATCTTGATTGCGCCGGCGGTCGGGAACACAGGCAGTCCAGGGAAATTCGACTTCGCCATCCCAACCATTTTGGTGTTGGACCGTCCACAGCGAATGCTGACCCAGTGGTTCTCAAGAAGTTTGATGGTGATATCGGCGTCGGGCAGCAGCCGTACGTAATCGTAAAGTTTGCGTGCGGGAATGGTGCAGGCGCCTTCTTTTTTTACCTTGGCATTGCACGAGGTGCGCAAGCTGAGGTCGAGGTCGGTCGCCGTGAGCGAAAGTTTGTCTCCCGAGGCTTCGAAAAGATAATTGGACAGGATGGGAATGGTGGTCTTGCGCTCGACCACGCCTTGGGTAGCAGTCAATTCGCGAAGCAGTTCAAATTTGCTGACCGTGATTTCCATGGTCGTAGTGGCAACGGCAGGGGCGACTTCCACCGGCATATTGGGTCTCCCGACTCTGTACTTCTGTTCTCTCTTATATCAAATACAAAAGCAATTAAACCAGTAGTAACCGTAGGGGCCTCGGAGAAGTGGAAAACGGGTCCAGATCACTGCCCTTCAGCAAGTTGGCCATCGATCCCTCGTGTGAAGAATCGCGGCTGATTGCGACGGAGGGCGAAGTATCCCGCGCCGCACTTTACACTTTGCTACCGGTCTCCCACAGTTTCCACAACCACTCCACAGCGCGCCTGCCGGAAGACTAGCTGAAAGAGTGAATAAGCCGTCCGAAACCGCGTTTATGCGCCCAATTGCTCGGTTAATTTATTGAGCAACCTGTTCAAATCTTTGTCGTTCTTGCGAGCCTCTTCGATCTTGTCGACCGAGTGGAGGACGGTGGTGTGATGCTTCCCGCCGAACTGCCGGCCAATTTCGGGAAGAGAGGCTTCCGTCAGATGCTTCGCCAAATACATCGCGATCTGGCGAGGATAGACAATGGAGCGCGAATTATTTTTCGCTTTAATTTCGACCAGACGAAGTCCGAATTGCTCAGCCACAGCCTTCTGGATCGACTCGATGGTGACTTTCCGCGCCTGCGAGTCAATGAAATTCTTGAGAACCTGCTGGGTATACGGCAGCGTAATTTCGGCGCCAATGAGCGAAGAATGTGCGACCAGACGGATCAGGGCACCTTCGAGCTCGCGGACGTTCGAGCGAATGTTCGACGCGATGAAAAGAGCTACATCCGTGGGCAGCGTTACACGCTCCTGCTCGGCCTTCTTTTGCAGGATGGCGACCTTGGTCTCGAGATCGGGTGGTTGGATGTCGGCGATCAGACCCCACTCGAACCGGCTGCGCAAGCGGTCTTCGAACTCGGCTAATTCTTTGGGCGGACGGTCACTGGCGATGACGATCTGCTTCATCGACTCGTGCAGCGCGTTGAAGGTGTGGAAAAATTCTTCCTGCGTCCGCTCTTTCTGCGCCAGAAACTGGATGTCGTCGATGAGCAAAACATCCATGGTGCGGAATTTATCGCGGAAGCTGATCATCTTGTCGTAGCGGAGCGAGTTGATCATCTCGTTAGTGAACTTTTCGCTCGACACATAGCAGATGGCAGCCTGGGGAGTGCGACGCTTGATCTCGTGGCCGATGGCCTGCATCAGGTGCGTCTTGCCCATACCAACTCCTCCGTAAAGGAAGAGCGGGTTGTAGGCCTTGGAAGGGCGCTCAGCGACGGCCTGGCACGCGGCATGGGCGAACTGGTTGCCGCTGCCGATGACGAACGCATCGAAGGTGTAGCGGGGATTCAGTTGCGCCGCGCTATCCCAATCGAACCGCCCCTGGGAGGGATGCAGCCCGGCCACAGCTTGCGGACCGGAGGAATTGGCCTCGGGACGCATGCCGCCGCCGGAGATATGTCCGGACAAGCCACCGTTATGACGGATCGGGGTGTTCGAGGGATCGTCATCGGCAGTGACAAACTTCACTTCCTCGTATCCCAAACCGAGGTTGTCGACGGCCTCCTGAATCAGGTCAGCGTACTTGTCACTGACGTGGCGGAACTCGGCCGTGGGAATGCGCACAAACAGGACTCCGTTGCTGGCGTGGCTGTAGCGCGTGGGTTTCAACCATGTGTCGTAGGAGTGACGGTTGACTTTCTTCTCCAGTGCGTCAAGAATGCGCACCCAAGGATTCGGAATGATGGCGGAACTGGTGAGAGACATGATTTACCAGAAAAACGATTTACCGGAAAAATGGATCGAAAACTTCTTTACCAAACGACCAAAAACGCCCAAGCAAAATACCAGGGGAAATGCCAATCAGAAAATTATGAGTTCGTCGATTCCTGCAGAGCAGCGTCTGTTTTGCAGTACGGGTTATCTGTGAAATTTATTACGAGACGAACGGGATAGTAGCACAAAAAAATTCACAGGTCCGTGAGTTGTAATAAAAAATATTTCGCATGAGTGCAAGCAACAACCGCTATTTCAGGCCGCTGTCAAGTGTCGAGAAACTAACTGCCGCGGAACTTGTGCAAGAAAATTTTGTGGAACGGCGGAGGCAATCGTCCCTGTTCCGCCGCAGCAATTTGTAGGCCAACGAACCCGTCGAACTAATAGCTGGGCCGCCGTTCGCGCCCTTCGCGCCGAGCCGCGGGCGCTGGCGTGGTCTTGTAATTGCCCGGATAAACGACGACCGATCGGCGTCCACCTTCGCCATCGCTTTCCGTGCGCAGATCTTTTTCTTCACGCAGGGCGAGATGCACGATGCGGCGTTCGCGCGACGACATTGGACCGAAGCGGTAGGGCTCGCTGGTGCGACGCACTTGCTCGGCGGCAACGCGCGCGGCCGTCTGCAACTCGTCGATCCGCAGGGCGCGAAAATTCTTGCAGTCGAACCAGACGCGCTCGTGCTCGTTGCCTTGCAGGTGCAGAACTTCCGAAGCGAGCAACTCGAACGCTCGCAGCAATTCGCCACTGCGCTCGAGCAACATGGTTGAGTCGGGTCCGGCGAACTCCACCAGAATCTCGGGATGTTCCCACTCGCGATTCTCGGCAATGGGAGGATCGACGGTGATCCGGTACTTGAGCTTGAAGCCGCCGTGTGAAATGACAGCCTGCAAGAAATCCCCGATTTGTTTCGCAGCTACAACTTTGTCGGTAATTGGCATAAGTAAGGTCTCAGGTGTCAGGTCTCAGGTCTTACTGAAAACTGAGAGCTGACAGCTATTTCTCTTTCTTCCGGGCACGCTTGGCCATCATCTCTTTCATCTCGCGGCCGAGCGAACTACGATTCAGGGCGGCCTGTTGCACGATGCCGATCAGTTGTCCCATGGCCCAGTACAGACTCAAGCCTGCGGGAAGATTGAAGCTGATGTATCCCAACATGGCGGGCATCATGAAGTTCATCATTTTCTGCTGCGAGGGATCCATGCCCGCCTGCGGCGTCATGCGCTGCATGAAGAACATAGTGACCACGATTGCAATCGGCAAAACATAACGCGGGTCGGGCGAGGACAGATCATGTACCCAAAGCCAAGGGGCATGCCGCAGATCCATGGCAACGTTCAGCATGCGGTAGTAAGCGAAGAGAAAGGGCATCTGAATGACGAGCGGCAAACATCCGCCGACGGGGTTGACGCCTTCCTTCTTATAGAGCGCCGAAATCTCCTCGTTCATTTCGGCTTTCTTAGGATCGCGCAGCGTGTACTTCTTATATTTTTCCTGGATCGCCTTGATCTGCGGAGCCACGCGTTGCATCTTCAGCATCGACTTCATCTGGGAGAGCCGCAGTGGCAAGAGCGCCAGGTTAATGACGAGCGTCTGGAGCAGGATTGCCCAGCCCCAGTTGTGGACGATGTGTACGTACATCCACTTCAGCCAGAGAAACAGGGGGCGCGCGATGATTCCCAGCCAGCCGAAATCGATGACCGCGCGGAGATCCGGTTCGGCACCGGTGATTCCGGGCACGCGCACCGATTCCAGATCGGACAGCGCTTTTGGACCCACGTACAGGCGCGTCTCGGTCGGACCATGGAGGTTGCCGACGGCCGCGCCCAACACGTCGACCTTATCCATTTGCTTGTCGGCGGGATCGGTGGGTTTGTGGCGAATTTCAATTCCGTTGCGGAGGGTGACGAGGGCGGAGCTCTGGGGATCCTGCGGCAAGAACACAGCTGCGAAATATTGATCGGAAATTCCGGCCCAGTTAAAAGGTCCGGGCAGGGTCCCGCTACCGCTGATCTTCTTAATCGCCAGGCGTTCCACTTTGTCGTCGTACTGGTAGACAACCTGTCCATTGGCGTACTGCGGCGCTGTCAGGTCCGCGCCGAATCCACTCGGCCACATGGGGAACGCTGCGACTTGCGACCCTTTTACGTAGACAGCGGCACGCGCCGTGACCACGTAGCTGTCGCGATCGAACGAGAAAGTCTTCTGGACCGAGAGGTCGCCGTCGTTATAAGCAAATTTCAGCTCGGGCGGCGCCGCAGCACCGTTCCCGGTGTTCGGTGACGCGGTCGGGGCCGGCGAGGCCACATATAACGCAGTATTCAGCTTGTCCCGAAGAGCCTCGTCGTAAGACCAAAGCATCAGCGGATATCCATACTTGTCGGCCGCAGCCATGTTGACGAGTTCGAGCGGGGCATCTTTGTCGTCCGTATATTTCTTCAATACCCAGGACTTCACGCGTCCACCGCGATTGGTGAACACAATGCGGTAGACGTCATTCTCGACCACTGTCTCGGATTCGCTAGCAGCGACTTGCGGAGTCGAACTGGGGGGTGGGGCAGACGCACGCGAGGATGGCGCAGAGGTTTTTCCTGAACCTTGCGCGACCGGAGTGGCGGAATTGGAAGTGCCGGCAGTGGAAGTTGCCGCCGGATTGGCGGTCGCCTGTTCTTGTTTCGCCGGAGGCGCAGGCTGCGCTCCAAACTTCTTCAAGAGTGGCTGAAAAAGCATGATAACCAGGAATGTCAGCGCGAAGACAATGAGCAGCCGCTTCTCCATCCCGGGTTCTTGTTGAGGATTATTAAATTCAGCCAATTCGTCAGCTCATCATTTCTTCGTAGAAGTTAAATGTAGGACCAACCGCCTGCGGCGGTGTCATATCGATCAAAGTGGGTGCCTCAACATTCGCGCTTTTTGCGAAGGAGTGGGATTCGCGGCAGATTTCACCACCGGATCTAACCCACCGTGGGCGAAAGGATGACAGCGTAACAACCGCCCTGCGGCCATTCCTAATCCGCGCAGCACGCCATATCGTTCGACGGCTTCCATGGCGTACTCCGAACAAGTTGGCACGTAACGGCAAGAAGGAGGTAAGATCGGCGAAATCCACCGCTTATACCCCTGCAATAGCGCGAGCGCGACAGGCTTCACTTTTCCACCGGCTTCCGTGCAGTCATGTTCTTCGTGATCATGTTCTTGGCAATCGTATTTTTCGCGATCGTATTCTTTGCGATCAGGGTGAGCGCCCGTCCTACTTCCTCGAGCACGACCGGAAACTCCAAAGTCAGCACCGATTTCTTCGGATTAATTACCACATCCACTGCGCCCGAACCCTGCAAAACTGAGCGTTGCATCCGAACCGCTTCGCGCATACGGCGCTTGATGCGATTCCGCACCACGGCACCGCCCAACACTTTCCCCACGGTGAATCCGACGCGCGCGGTGGCCGTTGGCGATCCGTCGCCCGCCGGCTGCAGGTAAAACACGGTCATATGCGAGGAAAAGTGCCGCCGTCCCTGCTTGTAAACGCGTTCAAAGTCGGAGTGCTTGAGCAATCGCGCCGAACTTGGAAACCGGAAAGTCGACTTCGTTACGAGCTGTGCCACAACCGGTTCCTGAGCGTCTGCGCCGACCGCTTCACCATTTTGCAAGGCGTTATCCATCACTCAGCGGCCCGTGCACTCAGCGTCCATGTGCTGAGCCATCATGCTTAGTCCCGCTTTTTCTGGCAAGTGGGTACTGGCAACTGCTTTACGGTGGGAAAACTAGTCGCGGAAACCCGGCGCTACGGCAACACGCTTGCGCCCTTTGGCACGTCGGCGCGACAGCACGGCAGCCCCGTTCTTCGTCTTCATGCGGGTCCGGAACCCATGCGTTTTGGAGCGCTTGCGTTTGTTAGGTTGAAATGTACGTTTCGGCATCGAAAATCCCTGCTCCTGATCAATTCAGCTGGCTAAAGGCAAACCGTAAGTATAAATGACGGCTGCGCTCTCCGGCAAACGCTTCTGTCTCGCTACAATAACTCTGCCCCTGATTCGCTTGCTGCGAAATGAACTTAGACGACACCATCGTAGCCATTGCTACCCCTCCCGGCCGGGGAGGGATCGGGGTAGTTCGTGTGGCCGGGACTCAGGCCAAAGCCATAGCCGAGACGATGTTGCGAAGAACTCGAGAGCTGGAAGCGGGGCGAGCCGTACTCTGCGATCTCGTCGATTTGTCTACCGCCGAGCCGTCCACGAACGGCCGAAGGGGCGCGGGCGTTTCCGGTCGAATCTCCGGTCGCATTGACGAAGTGGTGGTCACCTATTTCGCGAAACCCCACTCCTACACAACGGACGATATCGTAGAAATTTCCGCCCATGGTTCTCCGGTTGTGCTTCGTCATATCGTCGACCTCTCTCTTGCCCAAGGAGCGCGCCTGGCTGAGCCGGGTGAATTCACGATGCGAGCGTTTCTGAACGGACGGCTCGATCTGACGCAGGCGGAGGCTGTCCGCGATCTGATCGACTCGCAGACTTTGTTCCAGGCGAAAGTCGCCGCACAGCAACTCGACGGAGCGCTCTCGAACCGCCTGAAACCGATCAAGCAAGCGCTAATCAACCTGATTGCGTTGCTGGAAGCCGGCATCGACTTCGCGGAAGACGATATCTCGGTAGCACCAGACGCGACCATTCTCGATCACATCGCAAGAATTCAAGGCCCGCTCCAGCAACTGGCAGCGACCTTTACTTATGGCAAGCTGGTGCATGAAGGGCTGACGCTGGCCATCGTTGGGCGGCCAAACGTTGGCAAGTCCAGCCTCTTTAATCGTCTGGTGGAACGCGAGCGCGCGATCGTCACGGCGCAGCCAGGCACCACGCGAGATTTGATCAGCGAGACTGTTGCCATCGGTGGAATTCCTGTGGAATTGGTGGATACTGCCGGAATTCGGAAGGCGCCAGAAGGCGCGGAGGCCGAATCCATCGGCATCAAGAAGTCAAAGGAGGCGCTGGCCGATGCCGACCTGGTGCTGGTGGTGGTGGATCGGTCGCGTCCGCTGGCAGAAGAAGATGAAGATCTGCTTGTTCAAGTGAGAGACCGTCCGGCCATCGTGGTGGAAAACAAATCCGACCTTGCGGCCAGTGGTTCGCGCGAGCTGCTTAGCGCCAGCGCTTCAGTCATTGATCCTCCTTCGGCGTGCTCGATCCCGCGGATTTCGACGTCCGCCCTAACCGGTGAGGGCATTCCTGCGCTCCGCGAAGCTATATTGACCCATGTCGCTGGAGACAGCGCCACCGGCCAGGACTCTGGATTCCTGACGAATGTTCGTCACCAGAAACTGGTCAACGATGCCCGAATTGCCCTGGATGCCGCCACGCGAGCGGTCGCCGCCCGAGTGCCGCACGAAATGCTTCTTTTGGATCTTTACGCGGCGCTCCGCCCGATCGACGAAATCACCGGCGTCACTACGACGGATGACATCCTTAATTTGATCTTCAGCAGTTTCTGTATCGGAAAATAGTGGATTTCGTTGACAAGGGGAAGAATGCTTGAATAGTGTGAGTGAATTTGCTAAGCGATTAGACAGAAACGAACCCAGTTCGTTTCTGTTTAGTTCGGCAATTCTCTGGTTCGTGAGGGAGGAAAATGACTCCGACGGGATCGACGCGACGTAACTTCCTCAAAGTGGCGGGAGTGGGCGCGGCGGCGATGGCGAATGCCGCGGCCTCTCCCGGGAAGGTTTTGCTGAACGCGTCGGAGGTGGCTGAACCGGCGACGGGCACTTTGCAGGTCTGGGTCACGGATGATGATCGCAGGCTCAGCCACGCCGCGCCGGTGGCTTGGGGCGATTCGCGCGCGGCAGTTGCGCAGGATTCGATTGCGGTCAATCCGGGAAAGAAGTTTCAGCCGGTGCTGGGATTCGGCGCAGCTCTGACCGATGGATCTTGTCTTCTGTTTAGCGAACTCGCGTTGGCCGCGCGCGAAGATTTGTTTCACAAGCTGTTCCATCCCTCGGAGATGGGCCTGAATGTTTGCCGGAGTTGCATTGGATCCTCGGACCATTCGGCTTCGGTCTACAATTTTGACGAAGGCTCTCCTGATCCTGAACTGAAGCGATTCTCGATTGAACATGATCGTGCTTATATTTTGCCGATGTTGCGCCAGGCGCGGGCGGTCAATCCCGATCTCTTTTTGTTTTCGACGCCGTGGAGTCCGCCGGGATGGATGAAAGACAACGGATCAATGCTGGGGGGTTGCATGCGGCATACGTACATGCCGTCGTACGCGAATTATCTGGTGAAATTTTTGCAGAGCTACGCGGCGGAAGGCGTGCCCGTGCAGGCCATCACCGTGCAGAACGAAGTGGACGCGGATCAGCAGGGATTGATGCCGCAGTGCTTCTGGCCGCAGGATTACGAAGCGGATTTCGTGTCTTTACATTTAGGGCCTCAATTTGAGCGCAGCAATGTAAAGACCAAAATTTGGATCATTGATCACAATTACAACTTGTGGGGACGCGCTATCGCGGAACTGGAAACGGAAGGCGTCCGCAAGTATACGAACGCGGTGGCGTGGCACGGTTATAGCGGTAAGCCGGAATGGATGCAGCGTGTGCAGGCAGTGTTTCCCGACATTGAGATGTATTGGACGGAGGGTAGCCCTGACTACAGCGATCCGGAATACTTAAGATGCTGGGCGTCGTGGGCGCAGAACTTTACTGCCATTTTGCAGAATGGTTGTCGTTCGATTACGGGCTGGTGCTTTGCGACCAATGAACACGGCGGACCGAATGTGGGGCCCTATCCGCTGGGTGGGCTGGTGACGATCGATTCGAAGACGAAAGAGACCTACCACAGCGGGCAGTATTGGGCGTTGGGGCATTTTTCGCGATTCATACGGCGGGGAGCGATGCGCATTGAGTCGCAGAGTTCGGCTGCAGGGCTCTTCCAATGTGCCTTTGAAAATCCCGATGGATCGGTGGTGGTAGTGATCACAAATCCGGGACATCCGCGGAGCTGTGCCATCCAGCTGAAGAGCAAAACGGCGCGGCTGTCGCTATCAGGAAACTCGGTGACGACGCTGACTTATAGCAACTCCGGGCGAACGTAGATTCGACCGGACACGGGCAGTGGAAATTGGAGCGGCGATTGGCGAAGCAATTAACTCGGCGTGGTTTTTTCGGAGTGCGGGAAGCGGAAAGTGCTGTGAAGTCGAGCGGCACGACTGTGACTGAGACGCCAGGCTCTTCGGGCGTGCCAAAGAACTACATTCCTGCGACGCTGAAACTTTGGATCACAGACGGAAACCGGCGGATTGCCGCGGCCGGCGCGGTCGATTGGACGAAGACCGGGAGGGCAGCGACGCCGGTGTCGATCACTCTCAATCCTGAGAAGAAATACCAGGAAATTCTTGGCTTTGGCGGAGCATTCTCAGACGCATCCTGTTTCATGTTCAACCAGCTTTCCGCGACGGCACGAGCGGAATTGTTCCACAGGTTGTTTGATCCGTCGGAGATGGGCCTGAATGTTTGCCGCACGTGTATTGGGTCGGCGGATTCGGCAACTGAGGTCTATAGCTACGACGAGGGCGGACTGGATCCGGACCTGAACCGGTTTTCGATCGATCGTGATCGCCGATATATTTTGCCGGTGCTGCGCGAGGCGCGCGGAGTGAATCCGGATCTGTTTCTATTTGCATCTCCGTGGAGTCCGCCGGGCTGGATGAAGTCGAACAATTCAATGCTCGGCGGATGCATGCGACACACATACATGCCGTCGTATGCGAACTACTTTCTGAAGTTTTTGCGCGGGTATGACGCTGAGGGCGTGCCGGTGCAAGCGGTGACCATCCAAAACGAAGTGGATGCGGATCAGGATGGAACGATGCCGGCCTGCGCGTGGCCGCAGGACTATGAGGCCGACTTCCTAACGATGCATCTGGGGCCGCTCTTCGAACGCAGCGGGGTGAAGACGGAGATCTGGATTATCGATCACAACTACAACCTGTGGGGCCGCGCGATCGGCGAACTGGAAACGCCGGACGTACTGAAATACACCAATGCAATTGCCTGGCATGGCTACAACGGCGAGCCGGAGTGGATCAACCGCGTGCAGGATGCGTTTCCCGATGTCGAAATGTATTGGACCGAAGGCGGACCGAGTTACACGGCGCCGGATTACCAGACGGAGTGGACGAACTGGGGGCGAACTTTTACGGGGATTTTGCGGAATTGTTGCCGGTCGATTACGACGTGGAATTTGGCCACGAACGAACATGGAAGGCCATACGTGGGTGCGGGCGCTTCAGGGGTCGGTGGGGCGATGATTATCGATTCCAAGACAAAAGCAATTTCGTACAGCGGAATGTTTTGGGCGCTCGGGCACTATTCGAAGTTTGTGCGGCGGGGCGCGAGAAGGATTGACTCGCAGAGTCCTGCCGAGCAACTGGATCACTGCGCTTTTGAGAATCCTGATGGGTCGCTGGTTGCGGTGGTTACGAACTCGGGCGCGGCGCGGATTTGCGAACTTCGATTGGGCGACAAGTCAGCAAACGTTGCATTGCCGGAGAATTCGGTGTCCACTCTCTGTTGCGCGATGGATCAAGGTTAATAAACCTCTTTAATAAACAGCGTTTTCGGCGCGGCTGGTGTGGATTTGCCCGGCATCCACCGAGATCGTATAGGATTGGCCGCCGTCACCGGTCCACTGTTGTACGTAGAAGTGGGCTCCCGTGGGTGCGCGGTAGGCGGCAACGTTGCGTAGAGTCAGCGGTTGGCCTGGCTTACACAACTCGGGCGCTTCGGTAACTTCCAGGAAATAAACGCCGAGTCCTGTGCCCACGATTTTGCCTTGGCCGTTCGGTTCGAGGAGTAGAGCTGACGCTTGGTCGATAGCAATTTCGCGCGGTGCTTTCGACCATCCGTCGGCTGCGATCCGCGCAAGAAAGCCGAGGCTTCTGCCCATGCGGTCGCGTTTGGCAAAATGACTGTCGGTAAGGATGTTCTCCAAGCCGGGAATTTTCAGAAAATCACGGATCACAGTGACGCGTTTGTTGTAGGGGTCGGAAAGCACCTCGCGCGAGGTGAGATCGGCGTCGTCCGGTTTGTCTTCAAGGCAGGCGTAGACAAATTCGCCGAGCACGGCGAGTCCGGCGCTGGTTCCACCGATGGGCTTCCCGGCAGCCACATGCTCGTTGATGGCTTCCTGCACAGGAGTGCCCTTCCAGAAATTCACGTAGCGCGACTGGTCGCCGCCAGCGATGAAGATCGCTTCCGCGTGGCGAATGATCTCTGCCACGCGCGGCTCCTCTGCTCCCTGTCGATTGGGAATGACCAGAGTCGCTATTGAGTTGGCTTTGCACAATCCGTTCACGTATGGGTTGTACTCATCGTTGCCGCGCGCTCGCAGGATGAGGAAGTCGCCGCCATTCGCTTTGCCGCAGAGCCAGCGGAACGCCTCGTCGAGATCGTCGCCTCCACCCATCATCGCGACTCCGCCATCGGGGCGAGTCTGAACGTCCTTCGGGTTGCCAAGCCGCTTGTATTGGTACGACGCCGCGGAGGCAAGGGCGGTGCAGATTCCGAGAAGCAGAAGGATCAGAACCAGAGAACGTTGCGCTTTCATAGTGCACGACTATAGCGCAACGAGGTTGACATCTGATGTGGGGGCCGGTGGTGGATTCCTTACTTCTGCCTGTGTAGTGTTCTCTTTTTTCTTTCAAGGGTCTATTCTGCCGATCATGAAAATCGTCGTCAGGTTTTGGCAGTGCGCACTTGTCGCGTGCATTGTGCTCGCAACAGTGGCCCAGGCATCGATCGCAGATCGAATCGCCGAAAAAACCGAAGAACAAACCGCCGACAAGGCCGACGTTGTCGACTCCTACATCCGAGCGGAAATGACGAAACAGAAGGTTCCGGGCGTCGCTTTGTTGGTTTCGCGCGGAGGTCGTGTCGTGCTAGCGCAGGGATATGGCATGGCGAACGTTGAGCTGCAGGTCGCAGTCAAGCCGGAAACAATTTTTCAATCCGGCTCGGTGGGCAAGCAGTTCACCGCAACGGCAGTCATGATGCTGGTCGAAGAAGGCAAGATCGGGTTGGACGATCCGCTGACGAAATACTTTCCCGACGCGCCCGCCGCGTGGAAGCAGGTCACAATTCGCGAATTGCTGAGTCATACGGCTGGATTCACCGATTATCCCAAGAGTTTCGAGATGCGGAAGGATTACACCGAGGCAGAGCAACTGAAAATGGTTGAGGGCGTGCCGCTGGCGTTTTCGCCAGGCACCAGTTGGAGCTATAGCAATCTAGGCTACCTGACATTAGGCCTCGTGATTCACAAAGTGACGGCCGAATTCTATGGAGACTTTTTGCAAGAGCGAATCTTCCGCCCACTCGGGATGAACACAACCCGCATCATCAGCGAGGCCGATATCGTGCCCAATCGATCTGCGGGATACAGGCTGGTTAAAGGGGAATTGAAGAATCAGGAGTGGGTTTCGCCTACCGTGAATACGACAGCGGACGGCAGTCTGTATTTCTCGATACTGGATCTCGCCAAATGGGACGCGGCGCTCTATACCGAGAAGCTGTTGAAACGATCGAGCCTGGAGCAGATGTGGACCGTGGCGAAGTTGAAAAATGGGAAGCCCAACGCGGGAGAGTACGGCTTCGGGTGGTTTATCGAATCGAAGAAAGGGCACCGGGTGGTTGAGCACGAAGGCGCATGGCAGGGCTTCGAAACCGAAATTTCGCGCTATGTGGACGATCAACTAACGGTGGTCGTTCTTACCAACCTGGATGCGGCGAAACCAGAGACCATTGCAGATCACGTGGCCGAGATGTATTTGTCAGGGAAAGTTAGATAGAAACGGGTGAGCTTTGATTCCGCGATTCCATCCATGCGCCGCCGCTGAAGCTCCTAGACCCGATTTTCCAGCAGAAACAAACGCGAATGTGACTGACGGTTGAGTCACGCATTTTCGTTTTCGATAGACGCAAGAGTGAGTGTAGACTGGGCGGCAACAAAACGGCGACGACAGAAGCGCGATTCGCCGTCTCACCCTATCTCAAGAATCACAAAAAGGTCGGCGCGTGTTGGCGCGGACAAGAGATCTTTTATGCAGAAGATATTTGCAGGGATCCGGCGCCAGAGCGCAACTCCGAGGAGAACGATGAATAGGCTAAGAATCGGGCTATCTGTATTCGCCATGTTGTTCCTGATTTCATCCGCGCGTCCGGTTCAGGCACAGACACCGGTGAGGGTGGCGCCGGTCTTTTACGACGTGGCCGACGAAGTCACAGTCTCGGGTACGGTATCGAGCATCGTTCCGAGGGCGACGTTGGGCATGATGCCGGGCGCTCACCTGTTGCTCGCTACTCCGAGCGGCCCTATCGATGGGAGTTTGGGCCGGTTCGGTTTGCGCGGCGCAGGCGCGGTCTCGGTTAGCGCTGGAGAGCAGGTTGAGGCGACGGGCGTGATGAGAACGATCGGGGGACGGTCCGTGTTTCTGGTGCGCAGCGTGACGGCGAACGGCCGCACTTATAGCGTTCGAAACGAACACGGCGTGCTGCTGTCACCACAGGCACGTCAGCGTACAGGTCAGAAGACCGGTTCGAACGGGGAGGCGCAATGACAATGATAACGAACCGCCGAATTCATACGGGGATCCTCGGATTTATTTTTCTGGCCGTGTTTTTGTGGACGAGTTGCAACAGCTCGAACTTTACCGCTCCGACTGAAACGATCACAGCTGCAAGCGGATCCCCGCAAACTGCGGCGGTCAACACCGCGTTTGCGGCGCCGCTAGTGGCCAAGGTGACTTTGGGCAGTACGCCGTTGAGCGGCGCGTTTGTAACCTTTACCGCTCCTGGGACCGGGGCGAGCGGCACCTTCGACGGCGGAACGACCACCGAAACAGATACGACCGACGCAACCGGCACGGCCACTTCGAGTACATATACGGCGAACGGAATCATCGGAGCCGATGCCGTAACCGCCTCCGTCGGCGGAGTGATCGCTACCGTCAGCTTCAGCCTCACGAACTCATCCGGACCGGCGGCATCGATTACTGCGACGAGTGGATCTCTGCAGGATGCGACGATTAGCACGGCATTTGCGGCTCCGTTAGTAGCCACCGTTGTGGATGCGAACCAATATCCGGTATCCGGCGCGTCGGTGACGTTCACCGCCCCGGCATCGGGAGCGAGCGGCACATTCGCGAATGGGACGGCCACGGAAACTGATACGACGAACGCCAGCGGCGTTGCTACATCATCGACATTCACAGCGGATGCGACACCCGGCGGCTACACGGTGACGGCTGCTGTCGCAGGAGTGTCGTCAGCGGCCAATTTCACGCTTACGAATATCACTGGAGCGCTGGTGTCGATCACCGCGACCGGTGGCACTCCACAAAGCGCGTCGGTCAATACGACGTTCGGAGCGCCGTTGGTTGCGACCGTGTTGGACGGCGGGCAGAATCCTGTTAGCGGAGTGACGGTGACATTCGAAGTTCCGTCGACGGGAGCGAGCGGAACCTTTGCTGGCGGAGTGAACACCGCTACGACCAACGCAAGCGGCGTGGCCACATCCGCGTCATTTACCGCCAATGGATCCGTGGGAACGTACACCGTAACGGCAACAGTTGCCTCGGGAGCGGAGCCAGCTAACTTCATCCTGACCAACAACCCGCTGAATTACGCTTTCTATTTAAGCGGGTTGGAGTCGATCGACGCGGGACCAAATTATTACTCAGTGGCGGGTTCGGTCACGGTCGATGGCAATGGGAACGTCCTCGGTGGCGAACAAGACTACAACGATGGTTTGGGACTCAACTCGCCAGAACCGTCTCCTGACAACATCCTGCCGGGAGCCGGCGCATTAGTGGTCGATCCGACGACCGGGCAAGGAACTCTCACGCTTACGACTGACAACAGCAGTCTGGGGCTCGATGGGGTCGAGACACTTGCGGTCCAGTTTGTAAATACGAGCCACGCGCTGATCATGCAGTTTGACGGCTCAGCAACCTCGAGCGGAAGCATGGACATGCAAACTCTGTCGAGCGCGCTGAACGATGGAAACTATGCGTTCACCCTTTCGGGCGTGGACGTCAACTACGACTCCAGCGTCTGGGGTGGCGTCTTCTCGATCTCGGGCGGCGGTACGGCTCTGTCGGGAACCTTCGATCTGGACGACACTGGGGCCACGACTACGCCGACGCTCGGGACGGCTTTCACCGGAACCATCGCCGCACCGGATAACTTCGGTCGAGGTTCAATCACCAGTGCGGCGCTGGGAATTTCGCTCAACTACTACGTAGTAGGTCCGGAAGTTCTTCGGATTATCGACGTGGATGCAGGGCTGGGCGACGCCGCGGTGGGCTCTGTATTCGGCCAGGGATCCGGCACGTTCAGCAACACTTCGCTAGGCAATTCCGTCTTTGCCGTCCAAAGCAATTCGTACGGGAGTCTTTATGGGGCGGTGGGCATGTTCAGCACCGTTCCGGCGAGCGGCACATTCAGCGGCGTTGCTGACGACAACGAATATGACAATGCCACGATTGTGCCGGCGGCTCCAATCGCTGGTAGTTATTCGGTTGGCGACAATGGTTACGGCAGCTTGACCATTACGGCTGGAGACTTGGGAGATGTCAGCGTCTTCGGGATCTACATGACAGACCCGGCGCTGAATCTAAACGATCCGAATAACACGTCAGACGGTTTGGGCGGGGCTCTAGTTGCCGATCTCGATGGCTTCACCCTAAATGGCACCGGAGTTCTGGTTCCGCAGACAAACACTTCTACCGCGAGCTTTGTTGGCAACTACGCGTTCGGAGCTCAGGCTGACAATAACTCGCGCGGTCCACTCCTCGGTTGGGAGTTCGATTTTGTGGGGCAGGGTACGGTGAGTGGCGGAGCTTTGAGCGGCGCTGGCCTGGTGAGCGATCCTTTCTTTATCTTCGACAACACGCCACCCGACGGAACGGATTTTGCGAAGTTCTCGGGAACGGCCACTCCGGACCCGGCAAACGCCGGGCGTTACACCATGAGTCTCGGCGTGACCATCACGGCGGATCCGGCTTATACCACTGCGATCTACCAGGCGGACGGAGGGCAGTTGTTCTGGCTTGATGAAAACAAAAACGGCGACAGCGTGTTTCTGGGAATGCTCCAGCAACAAGGGTCGCTCGGTGGACTGCCAGCGGGGCGTAGCCGAGTGAAGGGCAAAACAAAACGGAGATAAAAGCCGTCGAGCGGCAGGAGGCGTGGCCGACGGGTCCATGCCTCACTGAACGTGGGCGGCTGGGCCGAATTCAGAGTTCCTGAGCCTTAGAAAGCGGTTGATTACGGAGATCGTCATGAAAGTTCCTCGGGTCCTGTTGTTCCTATTGGTGGTGGTGATCGTGCCGGCTCTATCTTCGGCGCAGGATGCGACGGGAAGAATTTTTGGAACGGTCTATGACCCGCAGGGAGCCGTGATTCCCGATGTCCAGATCACGGCGACCAACACAGCGACGCAGGAAACGCGCACCGTAACGACGACGAAGGATGGATCGTTCCAGGTATTGGCATTGCCGATCGGCACTTATAAAGTCAGTGCCGAGCATACGGGATTTCGAGGCGTGGTGAGTGGAGAGCAGAAACTCCAGATCAACCAGGCCTTGCGCGTCGATTTCAAAATGCAGGTGGGCGCGGAAAGTCAGACCGTCGACGTCGGAGCCGAGGCCGCGCCGGTTGAAACGGTCAATCCGACGCTGGGCCAGTCGATTACTGGGCGCGCTCTTACCAACATGCCGTTGAATGGACGCGACATGCTTGATCTGGCTTTGCTTCAGCCCGGAGTTACGGAAAGCAACGATGACAATGCCGGCGCGGGCAACTACAGCATCGCCGGCGGCCGCTCCGATTCGGTGACCTTCCTGCTGGATGGCGGAAACAACAACGACTTACTGGATAACAGCAACCTGCTCGATCCCAATCCCGATGCCATCGAAGAATTCCGGCTTCTGACCAGCGATTACACGGCGGAGTACGGCCGCAACGGCGGTGGCGTCATCAGTATTGTGACCAAGTCGGGGACGAACCAGATCCACGGCAGTGCCTTCGAATTTTTGAGAAATCGGGACTTCGACGCCAACGACTATTTCAATAAGCAACTGGGAATCCCGCGGCTTGACCTGAAGCGCAACCAGTTTGGAGCGACGTTTGGCGGCCGGATCGTGAAAGACAGGGCTTTCTTCTTTGTGGCCTACCAGGGACAACGGCAGGTGCAGGCGGTTCCAGACGACTTCATTCCGGTCTTCACGCCGGCCGAGTTGAACGGAGACTTTTCGAATGGCGGTTCGCCGGACCCCGGCGTCGTGGCTTTCTTGACTGCGAACCCTTATTTTGCGGCGACCACCAATGGCGGCGCCGCAAATGCTCAGATTGATCCCGCAAAGTTTGATCCTGTCGCGAAGGCGTACATTAAAGCGGGCCTCATCCCCAGCGAACCCAGTGGTAGCTATTCCGCGTCGCTCGGGGCGGTGGACAACCGCAATGAGGTGACGAGCAAGTTTGATTTCAACCTTAATCCGAAAGACAAAATCTCTGCCACGCTTGGTTTGAACCGAACCTCTCAGCTCGCTCCGCTGGATGCCGCCACCGTGGCTGGTTATCCCAGCCTCAGCACGGCGAAGTATTACTTCCTGAATCTTGCGCACACCCGGGTCATTTCGCCAACCCTGCTGACTGAATTTCATTTCGTGGCGCACCGCAGCAATTACCTTGCGGATGTCACGCAGAGCCATGAGCCCAACGGGCAGGCGCTTGGCGTTGTCGGCGTAACTCCGGATTTGGCTACGGGACCGACCAACATCTGGTTCGATAATGGGTTCCAGATTGGGCCCAGCGAAAACGGTCCCACGCGCTACCTCGAAAACACCTTTTCCTGGACGGAGGCGCTCACCTGGACGCATGGGAAAAACAACTGGAAGTTTGGCGCCGGATTTTCGCCTTATCAGCAGAATCTGAGCTACGGCTTCTACTTGAACGGCGAAATGGATTTTTACACGGGCACCACGACGGGCGCCGGGAACGATTTTGCCGATTTTCTACTCGGCGTTCCGGACGCGTACTTTCAAAACGCGCTGGCGCCTTCGACCATTCGAAGCAAGAGCACATATGTCTTCGGGCAGGACGAGTGGCACCTCAACAAGAGGCTGGTGCTGACCCTGGGATTGCGCTACGAATACAACACGCCGAAGTTGGACACAGAGGGCCGCAGTTTTTCGGTGATTCCGGGATTGCAATCGCAGCGATTTCCCAACGCGCCAGAGGGGCTGGTGTTTCCGGGTGATCGTGGAGCGCCCCTCGGAACTAACTTTCCTGACAAGAAAAACTTTGCGCCGCGTTTCGGATTTGCCCTGGACCCCACTGGCAGCGGCAAGACGAGCGTGCGCGGCGGGGTCGGCCTCTTCTATGACATCCTGAAGGGCGAAGATAATCTCCAGTTCAACGGTCAGCCACCGTTCGTGGGTTCGGCGGGACTGTTCTTCAATCCTCCAAATTTTTTGCCGAGTTGCTCGAACCCCAACGGTTGTCCCGTGACGGCGCCGCTGACTTATATGAGTCAGCCTTTCCAGAATGCCTGTAATTTTGATCCGAATGGCGACTGCATCAGTCTGGGCGTACCCAATAGCTTTCCATCGAAGCCACCCGCCTCCAACGTCGATTTCACCCCATTTCTTCCCGTCAACACGACTGGCTCCATCTTTCTGGACGACCCACACCTACGCACTCCCTATGTCTACCAATACAACTTGAGCCTGCAACGCAATCTTTTTGCAGACATGGTTCTGGAAACGAATTATGTCGGGAGCACGGGACGCGGACTGACTTCGCTGAAAGACATCAATCCGATGGTGCTCGGGACGACCAATCGACTGCTCAATGGCAGCAGCCCCAACTGTGGACAATACGTGGGTCTTGTCTGCTTCGGGCAACTCCCTGAATTCCAGAACGTGTCGAATGCCAACTACAACGCATTCGAAGCGAGCCTGACGCGGCAGCCGAAAGATTCAAAGTTGGGCACGGTTTATTACACGCTCGCCTACACCTACGGGCATAACCTCGACAACGCCTCTGGATTCGAACAACGTAACTCCGCGGTGCCCACCTACAATCCGCGTCTTTTTTATGCGTCCGGAGACAGCGATGTGCGCCATCGCATCAGTCTTAGCGGAGGATGGGATCTGCCAATCGACCGAGCATGGGCCTCCGGGCCGAAGCGCCTGACCAAGGGCTGGAGTCTCTACCCCATCTTTACTTATCGAACTGGGTTCCCGATCGACATTCCTGCCCAACTGCCTGACCTTTCCGACCCAGCGAATCCGGGCACTTCGGGGGCGGGCGATCCCGCGCTTTCGCGCGCCGCCGTGGTCGGGCCGATCCGAACTTTTGATCCCCGCCATCAGCGGACGATTAACGAGATCACCTATGGTACGAATCCCATCACGGGCGCCTGCCAGGTTACGACCCAAGCGGTGACGGGAAACTTTATCTTTGATCCCAACAGTTTTTCCAATGTGCCGCTTGAGAACAACAACTACTTTGATGGCGGCGATCCCAATCCGTGCTTCCCGCAACTGGATCCTGTGAACAACCCGGCGGACCGAACCTACGGTGTGGGGCGCAATGTGCTGCGCGGCCCAACACTAACCAACCTCGACATCGCGGTCGCCAAGACTACCGCGATCACGGAGCGGTTGAAGTTGGAGTTTCGTGCGGAATTCTTCAATGCATTGAATCATCCCGAGTTTGCGCAGCCGACCGTGGCCGACGGCGCCACAAACATCGATAGCCCAAACTTCGGTCAGATCACGACGACCGGCACGTTCCGAGGGGCTGCTCCGAGGATCGGGCAGTTTGCGTTGCGGATGACTTTCTAATTCACGAGAACTTGATCATGTAGTCGGCGTCGATCTTTAAGGCCTCCATGGGAGGCATGTCGAACTCTTCCTGCTCTACGAAAGCGTGCTCGATGTGCGCCTTTTTGGCGGCTTCGAAGATGGGATGGTAGTCGATGGTGCCGTGTCCCATCTCGGTTGAGGGCGGAGGCGCTGAGGCCGTCGTCGATGTGGTGATCTTGAAATCTTTCACGTGCAGCATCGAAAAACGTTTCGGATAACGGTTGAGATAGTCCGCGGGATTCTTGCCGCCGATCACGGCCCAGCCGCAATCCAGCTCCATCGTTACTTTCGCGGGATCGGTTGCGCGCAAGAGTTCGTCGTAGAAGACCACGCCGTTTTCTGAGCGGAACTCGGCGGTGTGGTTGTGATAAGCGAAGCGGATACCGGCTGCGTTCACGCGCTCGCCGATGCGATTGAACTGCTCGGCGTTCCAGCGCCAATCCTCGAGCGTCATCGCATCTCGGGCCGCGCGCGATCCAGCGTCCTTCACGCTCAAGGGATCTTTCAGCCACGGAGCAGCGCAGACGATGGAGCTCAGGCCCAGGTCTTTTCCAAACTGAATGACTTCATCGACTTTGGGCAGCAGATCTTTCAGCGGATAGTGGGCGCTCACGCACCGGAGACTGGCACGATCCATTGCCTGTCGCACTTCTTTCGGGGTGTGTCCGAAGAAGCCTGCCGCTTCCACTTCCCGATAGCCAAGAGTGCCCAACTGCCGCAGCGTGCCGTCGTAGTCTTTCGGCAGCAGATCTCGAACGGAGTAGAGTTGCAAGCCGATGGGCAGGCCCAGAGCATTCGCCATCAGGCGGGGAACGCTTTTCAAGAATGCCGCGCCCGCAATCGACGCAGCAGCTGTTCTCACGAAGGTTCTTCTCGAAATTCGATGCATGGCGTCCTCGGGTGGACCTCACAGGAGCAGGTTCTTTTTCTAGCGAGCGATAAATTTCATAAGAACCGCCACGACAAAAATCACCACTCCGGCTGCGTAAGCCCACATTCTTCCCTTTTGAAATTTTTCATTTGTGATCATTGGAAGCCCTCGTGAGAGCGATTATATTCCCGCTTGATAGTGGTAAGAAACGCGGAAATCGGGCTACTAACGTGGTATAATCTGACAGTACAATTATCCACATAATGCCTGTAGATGCAAGAACTTAGCGAGATTTGTGCCCGGAAACAACAGGCGGAGCTTCGCTCCGCCTGGGCGGACGAATGCGTCCGTCCCTACGTGACTTCTTTCTAGAACCTGAGACCCGACACTTTTAGAACTGAGACCTAAATAATGGCTGACGATCAAAATCCTGAGCTTCCTCTGACTCCTCCTCCGGGCGGCGACGGTCCTACTGGACCGGGCGCCCTCAATATGCAGCCCGTCAACATTGAAGAGGAGATGAAGCGGTCGTACCTCGACTATTCGCTGTCGGTCATCATTGGCCGCGCCCTGCCCGATGTTCGCGACGGATTGAAACCTGTCCATCGCCGCATTCTTTACACCATGCAGCAGATGGGCCTCGCTCCCGGACGCGCGACGCGCAAGTGCGCTCGTATCGTCGGAGAAGTGATGGGCAAGTACCATCCGCACGGAAACCTTGCCGTCTACGACGCCTTGGTCCGACTCGCGCAGCCTTTCGCCATGCGCGCTCCGCTTGTCGATGGACAAGGCAACTTCGGCTCGGTCGATGGCGACCCTCCCGCGGCCGATCGGTATACCGAAGCCCGGTTGACGCGCGTTTCCATGGCGCTGCTCGAGGACTTAGATAAAGAGGCAGTCGATTTTTATCCCAACTACGACGGCACCGAAACGCAGCCTTCCGTTCTTCCGGCGCGCTATCCCAATTTGCTGGTGAATGGATCTGACGGAATTGCCGTGGGTATGGCGACCAAAATTCCGCCGCACAATTTGACTGAGATTGTCGATGCCACCATCACCCTGGTCAATAACCCCACCGCGCAATTGCCGGAAATTCTGAAGTTCGTGCAGGGGCCCGACTTCCCGACCGCCGGAATTATTCACGGTCGCGCTGGAATCTTCGAAGCCTACCGCACCGGCCGCGGACGTTTCATGATGCGCGCCCGCGCCGCCATCGAGAACGTCACGAAAGACAAGCAGGCGATCATCGTTACTGAAATTCCGTACCAAGTGAACAAGGCGCGTCTGATCGAGCGCATCGCCGACCTCGTCAATCAGAAGACGATCGATGACATTTCCGACATCCGTGACGAGAGCGATCGCGATGGTATGCGCATCGTGATTGAGCTGAAGCGTGGCGCCGAACCGCAGATCGTCCTGAACCAGCTCTACAAGCACACGTCGATGCAAGAAGGTTTCAGCATGATCCTGCTGGCCGTGGTCAACCAGCAGCCGAAAGAAATGGGGCTGATCCAGGCCATCAAGCACTTCATCGATCATCGAGTCGATGTCGTGCGGCGGCGCACGCTATATCTCCTCAACAAGGCCAAAGACCGCGAGCACATTTTAGAAGGCTACCTCACCGCGCTCGATCATCTCGACAACGTGATCGTGATCATTCGCGGGAGTGCCAACCGCGCCGACGCCCGCGAGAATTTGGTCGCCTATTTTGGCGGCAAGAAAATCGACATCAACATCACCGGACGCGCTCCGAAACTCGATGCCGACAAACCTTTCACTTCGAAGCAGGCCGACGCCATCCTCGAGTTGCAACTGCATCGCTTGACCAAGCTCTCGATCGACGAGATTTCGAACGAGTTGAAGTCGGTCCGCGAAGCGATTGCCGAGTACGAATCGATCTTGGCTTCCGAGGCGAAGCTGCGCAAAGTCATTATCAAAGAACTCGAAGAAGTAAAGAAGCTTTACGGAGACGCACGCCGCACGGTAATCGAAGACGAGGCCGCCGAAATCATGCTGGAAGACCTGATCGCCGACGAGCAGGTCGCGGTCACGGTCAGCCACTCCGGCTACATGAAGCGGACGCCGATCTCCACCTACCGCATGCAGCGCCGCGGCGGCACGGGCCGCACCGGCATGAAGACGCGCGACGAAGATTTTGTCGAGCATCTCTTCATCGCCTCGACCCACGCCTACATTCTGATCTTCACCAACACGGGACGCGTCTACTGGCTCAAGGTCTATGAGATTCCCGACATCGCAGCCGCTGGCAAAGGCAAGCATGTCGGCAACCTCGTTGGACTGCAAGCGGGAGAAACCGTTCGCACCATGCTCGCCGTCCGCGACCTGGAAGAAGAAGGCCGCTACGTTTTCTTCGCCACGCATAACGGCACCGTGAAGAAGACCGAAGTGAAAGACTTCTCGCACGTGATGCAGCGCGGGATCATTGCCATCAACATCGAACAGGGCGACGAGTTGGTTGCCGCTTCGCTTACCGATGGCAACCAGATCGTGTTTCTGGCGTCGCACGATGGGCAGGCGATCCGCTTCGATGAAAACGACGTGCGCTCCATGGGGCGCAACGCCACCGGCGTGCGCGGCATGAACCTCGACGAGAAGGATTACATCGTCGGCATGGCGACCACGATCAAGCCGGAGGCGAAAGCCATCGCGAAAGAAGGCGATGTCGCTCCGGAAGTCGCCGACTTGATTCCCGAGAAGGGCTCGCTCATTCTATCCGTGACCGGCGTGATCAACGTCAAGACAACCGAGCGCAACGGCAAAGTTGTCGGCATCTCGCAGGTCACGGAGAAATCCGAAGTGATGCTGATCAGCCAGTACGGCAAGATCATCCGCATCGAATCGAAGTTCATCCGCGAATCAGGACGCTCGGCGCAAGGAGTAAGGCTACTGAACATCGAACCGGGCGATCGCGTCGCAGCAGCAGTTGTGATTCCTCCGGATGAGCCGACGAACGGAACGCTGATTCAGTAAGAGCTCCCGTAGGGGCGGACGCATTCGTCCGCCCAAGGTTCTAGCTGCAGTATCCGACAGTTGCAGCGCAACGCAAAAAGCTGACACAAAAAAACTCCGGCGGATCGACAGCATCCGCCGGAGCACCCTGCAATTGGTCTTTCTTCTTTTTCTTCTCGTTACTCTTCTCTCTTCTTTATTCGTTCATAGCCGCCACCAGGAAGTATGGATGGCCATTGTTGCTCGTCGGCAATGTCTGGCCGACCTTTAGTTGTGTATCGTCCTGGCCATCGGCCAACCCCGTAAGTGTGGTCGTCCGGGAAGCCGGTACTCCCGCCGAGACGGTCTGGTTGTTGGTGTCGTTGGCAAAATAGGCTACGAAGTAATAATCGACCAACGGAGATAACACCAGACTGATGGCGTCGAGCTTCACGATGCACGGATTGGCAGCCGAAACCGGCTGGTTGGGGCACGTTTTAGTGTTGGTGAGGTTAATGCTCGGATTCGACACGCCGCCCAGTTTCACGCTGGTCACTGCGCCAACCGTGAATCCCGAGCGAGAGGTGGTCGAATAGAGCACCATGTTGCTGATGTCGGCGATCGAACCGCCGGTGAAGGCGATGTAGAGAACGGTTTGCTTGGTGGTGGCAGGCAACAGGCTCGCCCCCGAGATCAGGTTCACCGCCGAAAATCCAGCCCAATTGGTGCTGGTATTCAAGTTGAAAACGCCGGCTACCAGGTTTTCCTGGGGAGTAGCGGCGCCTGCGGCGGAGACGAATGTCACAACGATCGCCAGCAACACGGTCGCGAAAGTAAGATTCTTTTTCATATTGTGTCCAATACTCTCAGGCCTCGTTTCTGATTTTGCAGCAACTCCTGCAAACGAGCGCCTTTTTTGTTTCGATTTTTCTGCTCATGCTTCTCACACGCTCTGACGCGCCCGCTAGTTGCTCATGACTGACATGAGGAAGTAGGGTGGGCTGCCGCCATTGCCGGAAGGAAGCGCCTGCCCGACCTTCAACTGGGTCTCATCGGCTCCGATGTACCATCCGCTAAGCCCAGTCGTAGGGAACGAGCCAACCGTCGATGAGATGTCGGTGCCGGTCGTGAAGTAAATCACGAGGTAGTAGTCGTCTTTTGCGGAAAGCGTGAGCGTGAGCGGATCGAGGCGCACAATGCACGGATTGGTAATCGAGACGGGCTGCGACGGGCAGACCGAAGTGCTCGTGATCTTGATTGTTGGATCAGAAACACCACCCAACGTCACCGGAGTGACAGCCGTAATCTTGCTGCTTCTGGTGAGGGTTTTGTAGAGCACCATATGACTGACCACGGCGGTGGTTCCGGAGGTAAATCCGATATAGAAAGCTGTGGTTTTGCTGGTCTTCGACAAAATCGCCGGACCGGCTATCACGCTCAGCGTGGAATACCCGGTCCAACTAGCTGTCGTACCGACGTGCCCAACGCCTTCGACAAGATTGAAGGGGACGACATTTGGGCTGTCGTCTGCGCTGTTTTCTACCGCTTGCGCCTGACTTTGCGCCATCAGTGCGCACATCAGAACAATTGTTACTGTCGTAAATCTGAAAACTGTTTTCATAATCTCTGCCAAGTTCCCGGCGGTCGTTTAGATTTTGCAGCGAGTGCAAGCGACGGCCAGCCTTGCGGGCGTAGGTTTCAATTTCGATCGAGCTAGCTGGTCTGCACGGCCACCAGGAAATAGGGTGAGGTCGCGCCGCCAGACGGCACGGCATTTCCGACTTTCAGCTGAGTGTCGTCGCCTCCTGCATAAAAACCGGTCAAGGTAGTGGTTGGGAATGCAGGGCTGGCGCCACCGAGTGGGCCATTGTTGCCATTGTTCGCGAAATACATCACGAAGTAGTAGTCGTCCGCAGGTGTGAGCGCGAGTGTGATGGGATCAAGGCGCACCACACAGGGAGCGGTGGTCGAAACCGGCTGGGTTTTGCAGACTTTTTTGTTGGTCAAGTCGACGGTTGGATTCGAGACGCCGCCCAGTGTGACCGGGATGACCGACGCGATCGTGGTGCTGTGCGCGGCCGTCGTGTACATCACCATGTTCCCGATATCTGCGGTGGTACCCCCGGTGAACGCAATGTAAAGCACGGTGGTTTTGCTGGTGGAGGGAAGTAGAGTCGATCCAGCGATTATGTTGATCGCCGAGTAGTTCGACCACGACCCGACGGTGCCGACCGCGCCAACACCGGCAACCAGGTTTCCGGCCAGGGCAACGGGACTTTGCGCTATCAGGAGGAGCGCCAGCAGAGAAGAGATGCAATAGCGAAAACAAGTTTTCATAGACGCACAATGGACCCTACCGTTAAATTTTGCAGAACACTGCAAGCGGTGGGGCTTTTCCGTAGAGGTATGACAGGGACGAACCGAAGAGGGAAGGAAAAACGACGGCGTCCGACTACCGGATGTTTCCATGCGACCTGAACTGTTGTCAAGGGAGAGCAGAAAAATTAGATATTCGTGGTGCTGCGGGCGCAATCAAGGGTGACGAAGAATGCAAACGGAGCGCGGAAGATTCCCCGCGCTCCACACCGCCGCTCAGGGAACTGGTTTGCGGTGAAGTTCGAAAAACAAACGAATCGATCTGATTTATTTCTTTGGTGTGAACTTTATGTTGCTCTGCAAAGTCTCCTTACCTTCGACTACGGTTATGTAGCCCTTGGTTGCACCTGTCGGAATTGTCGCCGTCATGTACGTATCGGAAACTATCTCGAAGCTGGTCGTCACTCCGTTGAAAGAGACTTCGGTTGCTGGTGCGGTCTGGAATCCCTGGCCGAAGATGCCCAATGACGTGCCTTCCTTGCCCGACTGGAACTGCAAACTCACGAAGGGCTTGGCATCGATTGCGAGGCTGAAGAACGTGCCGTAGTCGGGGCAGCCATCCGCACAGCTCTGCGTCGTGCCATAGAGAGTGCCGTTTGTGTGTTGAAGCAGAGGATTTGGCTGGTATCCGTCGCCGCCGCCGCCCGGCAAAGAGAATACGGACATAACGCTCTTCTTGGCGGTCAACTCGTAGAGGGCGCCTGCGTTTTCATCTAAACCGGTGTTGGCGGCGCCGTAGAAATTGCCGTCCGTTGCTTGCAGAATGCTGGTGAGGTTGCCATCGACAGAGCCGTTGATGTTGTACACGACCTTCAACTTGCCGCTTGTCGTCAGGCTGTAAATAATCCCTTGTCCGTTACTGCCGCCGCTATCGGTGATCCCGTAGAGCAACCCGGTTGAGCCTTGGATCAAAGTGGAATACGGACTGCGCGCAGGCGTGCCAGTGAACGTGTACAGATCTTTGTAAACCCCCTTGGGAGTGATCTCGAAGATGCACCCGAAACCTCCGCCGGACGGACAACTCGCAATCGGGCCATAGAAATTTCCGTTGCTCGCCTGCATCAGGTTGCCATAGTAGGGATACGCATCGCCTCCCGAGAAGGTGTGGAGATTCGAATAGACGCCTGTAAGAGTGATTTTGTAAATTGTTCCGGCGCTGCCGAATGAGCCCGAACCAGTCAGGCCATAAAGATTACCGTCCACTCCCTGAATCGGGGGAAAGTTTGGATACGCATCGCCGTTCGCATTTGTAAAGTCATAGAAATCGCTCCACACCCCCTCGGGCGTGACTTTGAATATGCTGCCGAAGCCAGTCGCTGGATTGCCCGTAAGGCAAGTGCCATAAAAGTTTCCGTCCGAGGCTAGCATCAAACCGCCGCCGCAATGTGTAAAGCCTGCTGGGACGCTAGCGAAAAGACTCTCGGCCCCGTCGGGCGTAATCTTGAAGACGCCGCCGAGGCCGCTCGCGCCGCCGCATCCATCCCCGCCACCGTAAGTCAGGTTCTCGCTCGTGCCGTAAATGTAGCCGTCACGGCCTTCCACGATAGTGCCTATGGGATAGCAGACGTCTGTCGCGCCCCCTTGGAAGTCATAGATTTCTGTAGGATTCGGAATTTGAGCTTGCGCTGGAGTCGAAAGTCCGGCAAATAAAAGTGCAAGTATTGTCGCCGCGAAAACGGCCGAACCAAGTGTCTTAAGAGGTTGGTGAATGCGATTCATGGCTGTAGAGGTCTCCTGGAAATGTGAGTTTTGCTGTTGTCCTGAAACCGGGGGGTAGGGTCTCTTGCGGCCTTAACTCAAAGACGACCGAATCGTTCCAGGTACGGTGCCACTTTCTCCGAAACGCGAGCCGCCGTCAATGCTTGCACCGTCACCTCGCAGGTAAACCCCGGTAACGCGGTAACTTACGTCTATCCAACGATATAACGCGATGAATCACGGGATTCTTGCACCCTCAGAATCAGCCTCGGAGTGTGTTAATCTGGAATTCCTCCCTTGGCTTTGCCCTATGCCAGTCGATGTGTCCTCAAATTCCGTTGTGCGCTTTGGCGTCTTCGAGGCCGACCTGCGATCGGGAGAATTGCGACGCTCCGGAGTGCGTGTGAAGCTCCAGGAGTTGCCATTCCAAGCTCTCAAACTTCTGCTGAGTCGTCCCAACGAAGTTCTGAGCCGCGAACAAATCAGCCAGCAGCTTTGGCCTGAGGGCGTGCATGTAGATTTTGACCGCGGCGTAATCAGCGCCATCAACCGCCTGCGGGAAGCGCTGCGGGATTCCGCCGACAACCCCGTATTCATTGAAACCGTTGGGCGCCGTGGATATCGTTGGATCGCGCCCACACAGACCGACCCAGGTCCGCAAACAACCATCGCTGTCGCCGAGGAGTTCCGCGAGGCGCAGCCGGTTTATTCACTCCGCTGGTTCCTGACATCTGGCCTGCTGTTGCTAGCCCTGCTTTTCTTGCTTTGGAGCGTCCGTTCGCGGCGCGATTCCGCTCACCATTCGACCGATGCAAGTTCCGCCCGACCGAACGCATCGTCCATCTCTACCTCGCCGTTGCCATCGTCGGCGCAGCCCCCCGCCAACCGCGAAGCGGAAGACTTTTATCTCAAGGGCCGCTATTACTGGGAAAAGCGAACTCCCGATAGCCTGAATAAAGCGGTCGACTCCTTCACGCAGGCCATTGTTCACGATCCCAATTACGCCCCCGCTTATGTTGGACTCGCCAACTGCTACAACCTGCTGCGCGAATACACCGCCATGTCTTCTTCCGAGGCCTATCCGCGCGCCCTTGCCGCCGCTAAAAAGGCGGTCGAGCTCGACGGTCAATCCTCCGAGGCTCACGCCTCTCTGGCCTTCGTTTCGTTTAACGGCATGTGGGATGTGCCCACCGCCGAACGCGAGTTCCGGCGCGCCCTTGAGCTCAACCCCAACAATGCCGCCGCTCATCACTGGTACGCCACCTACCTCATGTGTTTGCGACGTTATCCCGAGGCACTCGCCGAGATTCAACGCGCTCAAGACCTCGATCCCTCTTCGAAGTCGGTTCTGGCCGACAAGGGTTTTCTTCTGTTCGACGCGGGCAAGGTTCAGGAGGCCACTGCTTTGCTCAAGCAGATGGAAGAGAACGAGCCCGATTTTATTTCTCCCCATCGCTATCTGAAGAATGTGTACCTGCTGACTGGCGACTATCCGCACTATCTGGCGGAAGCGAAGAGCGAAGCGGAACTGATGCATGACGCCTCGGCACAGGCGATTGCGCAGGCGACCCAACAAGGTTTCGATGCGGCGGGCGCACGAGGCTTACTGCTGGCGCTTAACCAACAAGAGCAAAAGCTCTATGATCGCGGACTCTTCTCGCCCTACTATCTCGCGGAAAGTTATTCTCTTCTCGGCGCGAACAAGGAAGCCCTCCGATATCTTAAAATCGCTTCCGATCAGCATGCCGATGGAGTGCCCGGCGTCGCCTGCAATCATGCCTTCGACAAACTCCATGAAGATCCAGCCTTCACCCGCCTCCTCGCCGACGTAGGGTTGCAACCACGAGCCTGATATCGCCTTAGTAAAATCGCTTGTGCCAGGTTGCGGTATGCGTAACTCTCTGCTCGTGTGGGGTCGGCATTCCTGCCCGCCTCGTTCTCCGTCCACCGTCGCGCCTATACTCCGATTGGGATCGGCTCGTCCACAGAGGCTGAGCAGGGCCCTCCCCTCCGTTACCCCAGTAACTTCAAACTAACTCTTCTTTCGGCTACCGTTAATCGTAGTGATACTACCCCCCTTGTAGTCTGGCTCGGTTGTAGACTGTTTTCTGGCGAATCTTTGTGCAGAGCGTCGATAACGCGAAAACTGAACCCGCGTACCTGAAACTGCTCAGCCGACCGATTCGCGAACTCGGACTGACGCTCGCGGCTTCTCCCGTCGAACGTTTTGTCGAGCAGCTTTATCGCGAGTTGGACGCTAAGGGGCTGACCAAGTTTCGTCCGTCCTGTTATTTGACCGATGAATGGGGATGTCCATCCGGTGAGCCGATTATTGGGATTCCGTTTTATCTGGCGCATGCGGCGCTCGCGGAGTTGGAAAAAGAGGCGCACGATCTTGAAGATGCGCGCGAAATCATGATGTATCTGCGGCACGAGGCGGGTCACGCATTTACCTACGCCTACAAGCTGCACAATACGCCGGAGTGGAAACAGACGTTCGGGCCGTTTCGGCGTCCGTATCGCGATAACTACCGGCCGACGCCGTTCTCGCGCGAATACGTGCGGCATTTGCCGGGATGGTATGCGCAGAAGCATCCGGATGAAGATTTTGCCGAGACGTTTGCGGTGTGGCTGACCCCGCGATCGAACTGGCGCAAACGCTATCGCGGCTGGGGCGCGATGGCCAAGTTGCAGTACATGAATCGCGTGGCCCGCAAACTGGGGAAGAACGACCCACCGCGGCGGCGCGGACAGACCGATCTTACGGTCGATGATATGGAAGCGACCGTGGCCGAGTTTTACAAGTTTCAGCAGGAAGCTCGCGAAGAAATAGCCGTCAGCGAGCTTACGCCCGATACGGATTTGCGCGACATTTTTGCCGTGTCGAAGCGCCGCAAGACGGCGCTGCCGGCGCACGAATTTCTGCACCAGCATCGCAAGGCCGTGATCGACAAAGTGGCCCAGTGGACGGGCGCGCAGCGTCCGCTGATAAAGACTTTGATGGACTCGATTGAAAGGCGCGCCGGTGAACTTGATTTGCGCACCGACAAAACGCGCAGCGCGGAACATCTGGCTGAGGTCACGGCCTACACTACCGCGCTCGTGATGACGTATGTGGCGAAAGGAAAGTTTATACAGCCGTAAGAGAGCCGCTGGCTGCTAGCTGATAGCCACTGGCTTCCGGGAGACCAAATGATTGGAGCTAAACTAAAAATCGCGCTGCTCTACGACCTGTGGAATGAAGACCCGGTCGCGGCGGCCGCGAAAGAAGAAGCGGATCCAGCACCCAAGCCTCGCACGAAGCATAAGAAAATCAAGAAAGAGAAGACGGATCGGGAAGAAATCTTCGAAGCCCTCCAGAAACTCGGCCACGAACCTTCCTACTTCGAACTGGATGGGCGTCCCCAATCACTGCACTCGCTTTCGCGCTGCGACGCCGACCTTATTTTCAACCTGACCGAATCCTTTGGCGGCGACGACACGAAAGAAATGAACGTGCTCGCTTACGTCGACCTGCTGGGCCTGCGCTACACCGGCGCCGGGCCGCATGCCCTCTTTATGTCGCAGGACAAGGCCATCGCCAAGAAGATTTTCGCCTTCCACCAGATTAAGACTCCGTTCTTTGCGACTTCGTATCGCGGCCGCATCGAACACGCGCACGACATTTCTTTCCCGCTCATCGTAAAGCCTTCCTGGGAGGACGGGTCCATCGGCATTGACGCCGGTTCCGTCGTCCGCAACATCAAAGAAATGATGGAGCGCGTTGAATACATCCAGGACGAGTTTGACTCTCCAGCCCTCATTGAGGAGTACATCGAAGGCCGCGAGATTTACGCCGGGGTTCTCGGCAGTTACGAACGAGCGCAGGTTCTACCGCTGATCGAACTCGATCTCTCGCGCTTGCCCGAGGGCACGCCGAAAATCGCGAGCTACGACGTGAAGTTCGAGAAAAATACCGAGGCCTACAAACTTACGAAATCAGCAATCGCCGAAGATCTCGACGATGCCACGCGCCAGCGGCTCGAAGAAACCGCCCTCGCCGCGTACCGCGCTCTGAAACTGCGTGACTATGGACGCATCGACATGCGTCTCGCTCCAAACGGCGATGTTTATGTGATTGAAGCGAATCCGAATCCGTGGTTGGCGAGCCGGCAGGAATTCGCTATGGCCGCCAAAGCCTCAGGCCTAACCTATACCGAACTCATTGGCTCCATTGTCGACCTGGCGATGAGCCGGTACCTGAATGCAAATCTGGTGAACGCGGTGGCAATGCACTAAGCATATTTTGGGCAACTCCAGATCCCTCACGTCGTTCGGGATGACAAATCTTAGAAGTTATCCAGCCGTCGTGGCTTTTCCCGCCGGTTGTAATCTTTCGAATGCTTCTTCGGCCCGCGTCAGCGCATCCTGCACATTCTGGCAAATATTCTCGGGTCCGATCAGACTTGCAAATTCCGATTGCTGAATCAGGATGAGCGGCTGCTCTCTTGCTCCGCACAGAATCAACTGGCGGCCGCTCGCTTTCAAAGTGCGCGCGACTTCTTCCAACGCGAACAGCCCCGTCGCATCGAGCGCCGTCATATTGCGCAAACGCAAAATCACCACCGGCGGCAAAGCGTGCAGATTTTCGGTAACGACATCAATCTTGTCCGTCGCACCAAACAGAAACGGTCCGTGAATGCGGAAGATCGTCGCGTAGTAGGGAATATCTTTATCCTGCAAAATGTGGACGCGGCCATCTTCGACGTAGTCGTCGGTGACCTGCGAGACCGTCGTCGTGGCGGCTACGCGGCTGATAAACAGCAGCGCCGCGAGAATCATGCCCGCCTGCACCGCAACCGTCAGGTCGGCAAACACTGTCAGCGCGAACGTCACCAGCCAAACGCTGATATCGGTCTTCGTTAATTTCAAAAGTGAGGGAATCTCGCGCCACTCTCCCATGTTGTAGCTCACCACCATCAGGATTCCCGCCAGCACCGCCATCGGCACGAAGCTGACCAACTTCGAAGCAAACAGCAGAATCGCAAGCAGTGTCAGGGCATGAATCATTCCCGCAACCGGTGTCTTCGCGCCGGCACGAATGTTGGTCGCCGTGCGTGCGATGGCTCCTGTCGCCGGCAGTCCGCCAAACATCGGCGAGACGACATTGGCGATTCCTTGCGCCACCAACTCAACGTTCGGATTGTGCCGGTCGCTGACGCGGTTGCTGTTGCTCATCCGATCCGACACCACGGCTGACATCAAGGACTCGATCGCTCCCAGCATCGCGATGGTTAATGCCGGCCCCAGTAGCCCGTGAATCAGGTCGGTGCGGAAAACGGGAATGTGCAGATGCGGCAGGCCGCTCGGAATTCCATGGAATCGCGTGCCGATCGTTTCCACCGGCAGTTTAAGAATCCAAACCGCCAGCGTGCCGAGAACCAACGCCACGATCGCTCCAGGAATCCGGTTCGAAACCAGTCGGCACGCCAGAATAACGGCGATGGTTCCGGCGGCCAAAATCGTTGCTTCGAGCGAGATGGTGTGAAAATTCTGTGCCAGCGCTTCCATGCGCTGCCAGAACACACCCGGAACTTTTTCCAGCTTCAGTCCGAAAAAATCTTTGATCTGCGTGCTGGCAATCAGGATGGCAATTCCATTCGTGAAGCCGATCACGATCGGCCGCGGAATAAATTTCACCGCCGAACCCATCCCGGCCAGCCCCATGATCACGAGAATGATTCCCGCCATCACCGTGCACATGAACAGCCCGTCGACTCCGTGCAGAGCGACAATGCCCGAGATGACAACGACAAACGCGCCCGTTGGACCGCCGATTTGCGTCGTGGATCCGCCGAGCGCCGAGATCAAAAATCCCGTCACAATTGCGCAATAGATTCCCGCTTGCGGCGTCAATCCTGAAGCGATCGAAAACGCCATGGCCAGCGGCAAGGCCACCAGGCCCACGGTGATGCCTGCAACCAGATCCCGCAAAAATGTATTTAGACTGTAATCGCGCAGGCACAGGACGGACTTGGGCAGCCAGCGCTCTTCAAAGAGTGTGAATTCCATTAGATAACTATCATTATCGCAAGTTGAAGCGAGGAACCATAGTCCCCGAAGGGATCATCCTCTCCATGCGCCTTTCGAGCGCACAAAAGCCCAAGCCGAAATGTTGCTAAGAAATGTGACTGCGCTTGACTATGAGCGCGATGAGAACGAATCGGACGAGAACTCGCAACCGAACTGGCGCTCGGCCGGGACGGGCGAAACGCCCGTCCCCACACGACAGATCGTCTCTAGAACTTGTTCCAGAGGTACTGATTGTAGACGTCGTGGTGATACTGCACTTCGGGCGCTTTTACAAACGTGCCCAACAGACGCGGACAACGATCGGCCGAACCTTCCTTCAGGTCGGCGTAGCGTGCTTTCACATCCTCGCCCATCAGTTTCGAAGTCCACTCCGCAGCCTTGAAGTCCGCCAGCGCCTTATAAATATTGTCGGGCAAATAACGCTCGGCCTGGCGCAGGTTCTTGATCTTCGAAGTACGGCCGTCGAGCCCCGTCTTGAAGATTGAGAGCATCACCAGGTACGGGTTCGCGTCCGGAGCCACCGAGCGTACTTCCACCCGCATGCTGCGCTCGTTGCCGATGGGAATACGGATCATCGATCCGCGATCGACCGCCGAGGCCTTGATCTGGTTCGGCGCCTCAAAGTGCGGGTCGAGACGGCGATAGGCGTTCACGCTCGGATTCAGCAGCAGGCAGATATCATTGCCGTGTGTCAGAATGCGGTCGACGAACTCCCATCCCATCTTGCTCAGCTTTTCTTCGCCCTTCGGATCCCAGAACAGATTCTTGCCCGCTTTGCTGATCGAAACATTGGTGTGCATGCCGCTTCCGTTCACACCCACAACCGGCTTCGGCAAGAACGACGCCGTCAGCCCCATGTTGCGCGCAACCTGGCGGCAGATCAGTTTGTAGAGCTGGATGTGATCGGCCGCGGCCACAACTTCCGCGTAGCTGTAATTGATTTCGAACTGCGACGGCGCAACCTCAGGATGATCCTTCTCGTTCTGGAATCCCATCGCGCGCTGCACTTCGGCAGTCGTATCGATAAAAGTGCGCAGCGGATCGCCGGGCAACGAGTGATAGTATCCGCCGGTGTTGACGTACTCGAATTTTCCCGTTTCGTGATAGGTGCGTTCTGCGTCCGGCCCGTTAAAAAGGAAGCCTTCGATTTCATTGGCTGCATTCAGCGTGTAACCCTGTTTCTTGTAGAGACCTTCCGCGTACGTCTTCAACACACCGCGCATGTCGGCCGCATACGGCTCTCCGCCCTTGTCGATGACCTCGCCAAACACCATCACTTTGCCGGGCCCAAAAATGTCCGCCGGCCCCCAGTAGAATGCGGACCAGTCAATGCCCAAACGCAGGTCGCTCTCGCGCTGTGCCGTGAAGCCGCGGATCGACGAGCCGTCGAAAGTCAGGTTGTCGTAGCTCTTCACCAGAAATTTCTTGTCGTAGTCGAGCATGTGCAGCCGGCCTTCAAGATCGCTGAACATCACCGTCACGGCCTTGATGCGTGACTCCTCCGAGAGATACTTCAGGCGAGCTTCCTGGATCTTGTCGGGGGAAACGCGATCCAGGCGTTGGGTCTTCGCCTCCAGATTCAGCTCTTGCAGTTCGTCGTAGGGGATCTCAAGAAAATTCCGAAGTTCAGTTGACATGCCTCTCCTTAAAGTTTGTGGGCTGCCCGGGGATTAAATGACCAAGGGAGTAACATCACAGGCTAACGCGTCGTGGGCAAGCAGACAAATAGAAATCGGTTATAGCAGTCATCAGCTTTTCCAATTGCATCAGGAATAGTGCAGTTTCGTGCCGATACGGGTCCGCGTCGCGGCAGTCAACCCTGCTTTCCGTGAAATAATCGAAATCGAGGAACTGCATCTTTGAGCTGCGCCATCTGCGAGCAACGGAAGGAGAAACGGTTTTGTCCCGCTGTCCACGGCAAAATCTGTCCTCAGTGCTGCGGCGAACAACGGGAAGTAACGCTCGATTGCCCCAGCGACTGCCCTTATCTGCAACAGGCCCGGCAGCAGGCGCAAGAGCATGCCGCTCACGACCGCGCCGATTGGAGCGGACACGCCACACTCTACTCCGATATCGAAATCCCCAAGATTGAGATTCCTGAACAGTTTCTCTACGAACGCGAAGAGTTGATCCTGGGACTGAGCTTCGCTCTCGCCAAGAGCTCGCGCGCCGACCGTCAGCTCATGGATCGCGACCTGATCACCGCGCTAAGCTCCCTCGCAAAAAGCTATGCCACGCGCGTGAACTCCAGCCTGATCTACGAACAGTCCACGGCGAATCTCGGGCACCAGGCTATCGCCCACGAAGTCGAGACCATGGTTCGCGAATTTCGCGCCGCCGAGCAGCAGCATGTCGGGCAGACGCGGTTGCGCGACTCCGACGTTCTGAAGGCGTTGGCATTCTTGCTGCGCATGGCGCTCGCTCGAACCTCGGGCCGCCCCAAGTCGCGAGCCTTCATCGACTTTCTGTTCGCCCAGTTTCCAGAAAAGCATTCGGCGCTCGCGGATTCACAAGACGCGGGCAGCCGCATTGTGATTCCGTAGCGGTCGGGAACTAAAGCCGTCTCACCGCCTGGCCATCGGCTAATTCCGAAAGCAGTTCGCGCGCAGTTTTTCCCCGTAAGGGATGGCGCACTTCGGGAGCAATCTCGACCAGCGGTTCCAGAACAAATCTCCGCTTATGCATCGCCGGATGGGGAACCTTCAAGCCCGGCTCATCGATCACCAGATCCCCCACGAGCAACACATCGATATCGATATTGCGCGGACCTTTCCTGGTCATGCGCAGGCGCCCCATTCCCTCTTCGATCCGAAGGGCAAACTGAAGCAACTCCTGCGGCGCTTTTTCCGTCTCTATCGCGATCACGCAGTTCAAGAACCATGGCTGATCGGGAACATCCACAGGCTGAGTTTCATAAAAACCCGAAATCGCCCGCACCCGGCTGGCAAATCCCAACTGCGCTATAGCCTCGCGCAGATTGGCTGCGCGATCTCCCAGGTTCGATCCAATCGACAAATACGCCGTTTCCAGCACGACTCCAGTTTCACGGGGAAAGCCCGGAGAATCCAGCAAAAAAGAACGACATATCGATGCGCGATGGTAGCGCCGGCGCCAGCTCAAGCTGCGCGGCCATACTTCTCGAAGACTTTAGAAAAAGGACCGTGGCGCCCGGTACCAAGGTTACTTTCTTAACTTCCCGTCCGTCGATAATATAGAAACGCCATGAATCTCGACTCCCTCCTGATCAGCCGCGACGCTGCTTTGCTCGGTGTGTTGCGTCCGGCGCTGGAGAAGATTTCGGTCGACATCGAAGTTTGCACTGAGTTCCGTTTAGGCCACGACTTATTGTCGAAACGCAAGTTCGACGCCGTCATCATCGACTGCGACGACCTTCCGCACGGTTCTGACCTCTTGAAAAGTCTTCGCCAGACCCAAGGCAACGCGAAAGCAGTCGCCTTTGCTGTTGTCAACGGCAAGACAACCACACAAGACGCATTTCAGGCGGGCGCGAACTTTGTTCTGCAAAAGCCGGTCACCCCCCTGCACGCCGCGCGCTGCTTTAATGCAGCTCTCAACTTCATGGTGCGCGAACGGCGGCGCTATTTCCGACACCCCCTTGAGATGCCGATGCGCATCGGCCTTCCCAATAATCAGGAAATGACTGCCACCGCAACCAACCTCAGCGAGGGTGGCATGGCGGTGCGGCTTCTCGGCAAGTTGCCCAAAGACTCAAAGGTAAAAGTCCGCTTCACCCTGCCCGAGGTCAACATCTCTCTCGAACTGGAAGGCCAGATCGCTTGGTCCGACCAAAGTGGACGCGCCGGCGTTCGCTTTGTCGCCGTGCCTCAAAGCATGCAATACGAGCTTGAAAAATGGCTGACCGATCGGTTGCAGGAAGAAATGCCCCAGCAACTCCACGGCTACGTCACGCTCCCGTGACAGGGGCGGGTTTCAGGACCTAGGTCTCAGGTCTCAGGTACAGAAACCTTCGGATGGCTGTGACTCACACTTTTGCTTTTCAATCGGCTGGCTGCGGCATGTTCCATTCATAGGGCAACGGACGTTCCGCCATCAGCCGTTGCAGTTCCGCTTCCGCCTCGGCCCGCACTCGATCCGCGAAGGCAGTCGCGCTCTCGCGGGATTCGGCGCCCAGCACCGAAAGGCGCGCATCCAGATAGGGTTGGTCTTCTTCGAGGCGCCGCAGCAACCTCTCGGTCCGAGCGATTTTCTCTTCCAATGGAATCATGTTTAGGGAGGTGTGTTCGTCCCTACAGTGCCACAATGCCGTCAGGAATCAAGTTGCAAGGTGGGTGCGGCAGATGGGGAGCTCCGGAAAAACTCCGATTTGACTTTGATTTCAAAGGGCGCAGCTTCAGCTCCGCCGCAACTCACATCTCACACGCTGAGACTTGCCGCCGAAGCCAGCGCCGGGACGGCGGGTTGATCCTCAAGCACGGTCTCTTCCCAATACGAACGGTCGCGCAAGATGCGCGAGACCAAAGCCGTATGCATGGCGTGACCCGCGCGGTCCGCCACCACAGCCCCTAGAATTTGCTTCCCGATCAGCGCCAGATCGCCAATTAAATCCAAGACTTTGTGCCGGACGAATTCGTCCGCAAACCGCAGCGGCGGATTCAAAACATCGGTTCGATTCAGCACAATCGCATTATCGGTGGACGCCCCACGAATCAGCCCCTGCTGGCGCATGGCATCGGCCTCGTGCAGAAATCCGAACGTTCGGGCCGGAGCAATTTCTTTCAGATAACTTCCATTGGTCAAGCGCACGCAGAAGCTTTGCTTCCCGATCAGCGGATGCGGAAAATTGATCGAATACGATACTGAATAAACATCCGCGGGATAGACGGCGATAAATTTATCGCCCTCGCGCAACTCAATATCGCGCACGATCCGTAGATAAGTCCGCGCCTTGCGTTGTTTGCGAATACCTGCTTTTTGAATCATCTCCACAAACGGACGGGCACTGCCATCCAAAATCGGCAATTCCAGGTTGTCCAGTTCGACGATCGCGTTATCGATGCCCACACCGGTAAAAGCCGAGAGCAGGTGCTCGGTCGTGGAAATCAGCACGCCCTTCTTCATCAAACTCGTGGCGTAGCTGACGCGCGCGACGTTGCGTCCGCTCGCTTCGATCGGGAAACCGTCAAGGTCCGTGCGCTGGAAGACGATTCCCGTTCCCGCGGGCGCGGGTAAGATCTTAAGATTGACTGGGGCGCCGCTGTGAAGTCCAACTCCCGTGCATGTTACCGCCTCACGAATTGTCTGCTCGTAGGTCACGGGGGAAGTCGCTAAGTCTCGACTAGCTATCAGCTTACAGTGCGGACCAATCTTTCGGCTGTGGCAAAAGAGCCACAGTCCGTGGCTTGCCCGCCCGCGAAAGTCGCTAACTCATTCAGTTAGTTGGAGATGCTCAGGAGTATCCAGAGAAGAACTCGCCCTGTTTTTACAGTACTTTCGTAAGGTTGGCACCCGGTTTTGCCGCGAAATCTCCGCTCGTTTACCGCTTTTTCTTCGGCGGCGCTTTCGGGTCGTAGCTCACCGTCGCCTCGAACATCGAAGCAGGCAGCTTCTGGTTGTAGCTCGCCTCGGCCACAAAGCGTTGTTGCGAAGTCTCCCCATTGAAATAGCGCGTGATGGAGTGCGCCGTCCAGATGCCCTGCACGATCTTGTAGTTGTCGTACACCTCTTCTTCCACGTTCTTCTGCCTATCTTTCGCATCGCGCCACGAATAGCTGATCTTCACCGGATAGTGCGTGTTCACATCGAGGTAAATGCTCACCGAATCGTTCTGGCTATTGAGCAGCGTGACGCCTTCGCATTGTTTCCCGTCAACCACCGACTGCCCTTCGTAAAACATAGCCACGGCCGGATCCCGCATCCATTTTCGGAAGATCCACTCCAGCGAATGCGGACGCCTCCGCAGATAATTCTGCAAGTCTTCCTGCTCCTGCGCTGCCGTCCCCTTGTACGAAGTCTCGTAACCCTTGTCTCCATTGTGGATCAAAGCAAGCTCGACCTTGTTGGTCTTGATGTTGCCTACAGATCCTTCGATCAGAAAAATGTCTTTCGTGTGCAGGATCTCGAACCGATCTTTATCGGGATACTCGATGTAGTAGTTATAGGGAATTCCCGTGCTATTCGTGCGCCCGTGATAAAGCGGATAGTAGCGACCGGACTCCTCTTTGTTGGCGTACTCGAGGTAAATGTCGCCGCCCAGCGCATCCACCGTCTGGTCCAGGACAGCCCGAGCCTTGCGCGCGTTCTCAGAGTCATTGAGGTTGACGGGCGCGGAAGGTGTCGCTGGCAGCGCAGCCCGCGGCGGAGGCGCTTGCGCCTCCTGCGAAACCGCCAGGGAAGATAGCAGCAGAATGGCAAAAAGTCGAAACATGGATATTGGGTTAGAAGCCATCAAACTGATTTTAGCTGTACGACGAACACGTAGCGACGGACGCATTCGTCCGCCGGTTCGTGGGCGTTACCCCACCAGCACCGCCCCGCCGTTCACATTGAAAACCTCGCCCGTAATAAATCCAGCCTGCGGGGTGCATAAAAACAAAATCGGCGCGGCAATCTCTTCCGGCGTCCCCACCCGCCCCAGCGGGATGCCGCGAAAAATCTTCTCCCGCGTCGGCGGATCCTCCAACGCCGCCTTCGACATATCCGTTTCCACCCATCCCGGAGCCACGCAATTCACGTAAATCCCGTCCCGAGCCAACTCCGTCGACAGCCCCTTCACCATGCTGATCAGCGCGCCCTTGCTGGCCGCGTAATCGCAATGGAACGCCTCGCCCCGCTGGCCCGCCGTCGAACTGACCAGCACGATGTGCCCGCCGCCTTGTTGTTGTTTCATGCGTGCGACCGAATGCTTCACCAGGCCGAAGACGCTGTCCAGGTTCACCGCAATCGTGCGCCGCCATTGCTCATCCGTCATCCGATCGATCGGCGCATCCACAGGAGGCCAGATGCCGTGGTTCGCCACCAGAATGTCGAGGCGTCCGAATACTGCGATGGCCGACGCGACCAGTTTTTCCGCGCCTGCCGTGGTGGCGAGATCGCTCTGGACGGCCCGACAGTTCTCCTGCCCACATTCCCGGACGAGCGCATCTGCCTCCGCCTTCGCCATCTGATAGTTGAAAACAACCCTCGCGCCCGCCCCCACGAATAAGCGCACCGCGGCCGCGCCGATCCCTCGCGACCCTCCGGTTATGAGCGCGACTTTAGAACCGAGAGTGAGATTCATGACCGACAAGTATCGCACGCTACGGTGGGCAAAATTGTCAGCGCGAAGCATAGGCTTTATCATCAACCGCAGCCCAAATCACCGTCCCTTTGCCATCCTCCTCCAAACCGGCTCCGTGCTCTGAAACCTCCAGACCGCAACGCTTTCCATCTTTCTTGCTCTGGATGGTCCTCGTCGCCCTCGCCGTCCGCCTGCTCGTGATGATCTTTCTGCTCCCCGAACAACTCGAACCGCAACGCGATCACTGGCACTTCGGATACGAAACGGGCCGAATCGCGCGCTCTATCGTTGAGGGACGCGGCTTTAGCAGTCCCTTATTCGGCGAGACCGGCCCCACCGCCTGGATGACTCCCGTCTATCCCTACCTGGTCGCCGGTGTCTTCAAAGTCTTCGGCGTGTACACCAAGACCTCGGCCATCGTCCTGCTCTCGCTGAATGCGCTCATGTCGGCGCTGACCTGCGTCGTCGTCTTCTTCATCGCCCGAATCAGTTTCGGCGACCGCATCGCAAAATGGTCGGGATGGGCTTGGGCTTTCTGTCCCTACGCGATTTACTTTCCCGTCGAGCGCATCTGGGAAACATGGCTCGCGACCCTGCTGCTCGCCGTTCTTTTCCTGATCACACTGAATCTGGAAAATGAGAACCGAATCTCGCGCTGGATTCTCTTTGGCCTGCTCTGGGGTGCAGGCGCATTGACCAGCCCATCCATGCTCGCCGTTCTGCCATTTCTCGCGCTATGGGTGATTTATCGTCGCCATAGCCGCGGCCAGCGCTGGTTCGCTCTCAACGTCTTCGCGACCGTCGCATTTTTTGTCGTGATCGCGCCCTGGTTCATCCGCAACTACGAGGTCTTTCATCGCTTCGTTCCCTTCCGCGACAACATGGGAATCGTCTTGCGACTCGGAACCAAGGGCACCACCAAGCACTGGGGAGCCTACGAACTCGGCCCATGGCACAATGACGCCGAATGGAACGAATTCCAGCAGCTTGGTGAATTTGGCTACATGCAGCACAAAAAGCAGCAAGCGGTGGAATTTATTCGCGCCAATCCCGGCTGGTACATGTGGATGAATCTTCGGCGCGCCGTCTTCTTGTGGACCGGCTACTGGAGCGTTGATCGCGAGTATCTCAAAGAAGAGCCGCTCGATCCGCCGAATATTTTCTTCTGCACGATCCTCACCGTCTTGGCGCTACTCGGCTTGTGGAGAGCCCTGCGCGCCGACTTCTCAGGCAACCTACCCTATGCCCTCGTCCTCTTTTCGTTTCCGCTGATCTACTACATCACCAGTCCCGAGGTCTATTACCGACGCCCAATCGATCCCTTCTTCGTGATTCTCGCCGTGGTCGCGGTGATTAAGAATAGTGGTCAGTGGCCAGTGGCTAGTGGGCAGAGAAAACTGGCCGACTAGCAGCAAAAAAAGGCGGCCAATTTCTGGCCGCCCCTCTTAGAACGATCTCTTGTCACTGACCACTAATCACCGGCCACTGACCTCGCTTTACGCCGTTGCCGGTCGTTCCCCACTCTTTGCAGGAACCCGATCCGGTTTGATTACTTGCTGCACGCCATCATCTGTCTTTGCCGGAAGAGGCTTGATCGGCGGCAGGTTCTGACCGTCAACCAGCATCTTGATCTCCGACGCGTCCAGCACTTCCCGCTCGATCAGGGCCTTCGCGATCAGGATCAGCGTCTCGCGATTTTCTGACAAGATCCCCTTCGCCGTCGCGTATCCGATGCTCACCATCTTCTTAACTTCTTCGTCAATCTGGATGGCTGTCGCTTCGCTATAGTCGCGATGTTGCGCGATCTCGCGTCCCAGGAAAATCTGCTCTTCCTTCTTGCCGAAGGTCAGCGGTCCCAGGTCGCTCATGCCCCACTCGCAAACCATCTTGCGCGCCAATTCCGTGGCTCGCTCAATGTCGTTGCCCGCACCCGTCGACATCTGGTTCAGGAACAGTTCTTCCGCAATGCGCCCGCCCATCAGGATGGCGATCTGCGTGTCGAGATAATTCTTGTAGTAGTTGTGGCGATCGTCGGTCGGCAACTGCATGGTCAGTCCCAGCGCCATGCCGCGCGGTATAATCGTCACTTTGTGCACCGGATCGGCATGCGGCAGTTTCGCCGCCACCAACGCGTGTCCCGCTTCGTGATACGCGGTGTTTTTCTTCTCTTCATCGGTGAGCAGAAGCGACTTGCGCTCCACTCCCATCAAGACCTTATCCTTGGCAACTTCGAAGTCGTATTGCAGCACGGCCTTGCGATTCTGCCGCGCCGCCGCCAATGCCGCTTCGTTCACCATGTTGGCGAGATCCGCGCCCGAGAAGCCCGGTGTTCCGCGCGCCAGCACCTGGAGATCGACATCGTCCGCCAATGGAATCTTGCGCGTATGCACCCGCAGAATCTCTTCGCGTCCGCGCACATCCGGACGATTCACCACCACGCGCCGGTCGAAACGACCCGGCCGTAGCAACGCCGGATCAAGCACATCCGGACGGTTCGTCGCCGCCATCAGAATGACGCCCTCGTTCGATTCAAAGCCGTCCATTTCGACCAGCAGTTGATTCAGAGTTTGCTCGCGCTCGTCGTGTCCGCCGCCTAAACCAGCGCCGCGATGACGTCCCACCGCATCGATTTCGTCAATAAAGATGATGCAGGGAGCATTCTTCTTGCCTTGTTCAAATAGATCGCGCACGCGGCTCGCGCCCACGCCCACGAACATTTCTACGAAGTCCGAACCAGAAATCGAAAAGAAGGGAACATTCGCCTCGCCCGCAACCGCCCGCGCCAGCAAAGTCTTGCCCGTTCCTGGAGGTCCAACCAGCAGAACGCCCTTCGGAATGCGTCCGCCCAACTTCTGGAACTTCTGCGCCTCACGCAAAAACTCGATGATCTCGCGCAGTTCTTCTTTCGCCTCATCCACGCCAGCGACATCTTTGAAGGTGATCTTCTTCTGCTGCATCGAGAGCAGCCGCGCCCGGCTCTTGCCGAACGATAGCGCCTTGTTCCCACCCGTCTGCATCTGGCGGATCATGAAGAACCAGAGCGCGCCCAGCAGTACCAGCGGCGCGAGGTTCAGAATCCAACTCGGCCACGTGCCGTTGCTGATGTCTTTGAAACTGTAAGGGATATTCTTGTCCGACAGCTTCTTGTACATCTCCGGATAGCTGCCCGGCGGCACGGTCGTATGGAAGAGCGAGTCGGGATTCTTGATCTTTCCCTTGGCTTCCTGGCCAGTGAACAGCACATCCTGAACATTGCCCTGGTCCACGTACGCCATGAACTCAGAAAAGCCGATTTCTTTTTCTTTTTGGGCATTGCTGCCGGTACGCACTACCTGCCATAGCAGGAAGGCCGAAACCACGATAACCGCCCAGAAAAGTACTGTTTTGATTGTTGAATTCACCTAAAACTCCTCTTAAGTGGAAGCCGTCCGTGCCAACAAGATATACCGCCCTCGCAGATATTAGATGCCGGAGACGGAAATTCGACTGGAGAAAGACTCGCTCGTCAATTCTAGACCTTTTCCTTGGAAAACGGGAAACCCGAGGAAAGTGACAGAAGTCACAGGGAAGGCCCCACTGCGAACTCCTGAAAGCCAAGCTTCGCAACCTCGGCACTAGCTCTACGTCGTCGCGGCCACGTATGGCAGGTTCCGCCCCGTCTGCTCTGGACTCCCCAACCCATACCCGCACAGGAACGCGTCATCCACCAGAAATCCGAAGTAGTCGGGCTGCAACGGCACCCGCCGCGCCGACTGCCGGTCCAGCAGCGTCACCATTTTTACCGAAGCTGCGCCTCGTCCGCGCAGATCGTTCATCAGAAATTCAGTCGTCACGCCACTGTGTACCAATCCTTCGATCAGCAGCACATGCTTGTCCTGAATTGCCAGTTCGTGGCTGAATAGAATCTCCAGCAGCGGAGACGCGCCCTGCGTGCTCTGTTTGTAGGTCGGCTTGATGAACGCGCAAACGATCGGAACCTCAATCGCCCGCACCAGGTCGGCCATGAACAGAAAGCTGTTCTCCAGAATGCCGAGCGCGATCACGGTCTGGCCGCGATAGTCGTCCGAGATCTGCCGTCCCAGTTCACGAACTCTCTTCTGAATCTGGTCGGCCGAAATCACTTGCCGTAAACCCGCATTCGACGAAACATTCATAGCGGAAGTGGCGCCTCCGGTACCGCACAGGGTATCGATTCGTATCAGGGTATCGCTTTAGCGATACCAAAAGTCATCTCGATCAAACGCCCCTTTAGGGGCTGACGAGTCTTCAGCTCTCAATCGATCAACCTGCCCAAACCCGACCAAGGGCATGTTACATCATCCCCGCAATCTCACGAATCCAAATCGCTTCCGTCGCTCCGTCACGCGCTCGAAAAGCGGATGGAACTGCAAATCCGCTCATCCACACGATCTCTCCACCCTCCGCAACCGCGACGGGCCACAATTTCTTCTCCGCGCCCGTCGCGTGTCGATCACTCAACAGCTCTTTTACTTTTCTGGGTGCAGCCGTGTGCGCCGGCCAATATCGATCTCCCGCACGCCAGTTGCGAATCACAACTTGCTTCGGAATCTTCTCCGCATCCATCAACTGTTCCCGCTGGTCTTCGCCAACCTCGCTCACATCGACGACGCACGCCTCAATCCGTACTCGTCGCTCGCGAATCTGCACCACCCCCGGCACCGCCAGAATGTATTCGTAATCCCCAGGCTCGTTCATCTTGATCGGCTCATCGGACGCTCCGCCGATCGCCTTTTCCAAGCTAAGCTCCTGCCGCCCACGCCGCCAGCTCAACCCCGCTCCGAGTTCCAGTTTTGCGCCCGCTGGTCCTCGCGCCAGTTCGATAGTCTCTTCAATCAGTCGAAACGAAATACCCAACTCCGGAGCATTCGCCTCGAGCCAAGCCCGTACCAGCCGCCGCTGCGCCGCCAGCGGCAGTGCCATCAACCGATCGACGTGCAGCGATGCAACTCGCCCCGGCTCACCTGATGCACCAATGAACTCTCCAATCTCCGGATGCCCGCGCTCCCAATGCTCCTCCTCCGCTCGCGCGATCTCCGCCAGTTCGCTCATGTGTTCGATCGCCGCCTCGCCGAACTCTTCTCGCAACAGCGGCAACAATTTGTGCCGCAACCGATTGCGCAGGAAGCTCACATCCCGGTTCGACGAATCCTCCCGCCAGCTCTGCCCGCGCTCCCGCAAGAACTCCAGCACCTCGGCCCGCCGCACCCCCAATAGCGGCCGGATCACCTCGCCAAACCCGCGCCCTTCTTCTTCAAACGCGATTCGCGGATGAATCGCCGCCAGCCCCCGAATGCCCGTCCCGCGAAAAATTCGCAACAGCAGCGTCTCCGCCTGATCGTCGAGCGTATGCGCCGTCGCAATCTTGTCGACCCGTCCCTCTCGCGCCAGCCTGCGAAAAAATTTGTATCGCAATTCGCGCGCCGCCGCCTCGACTCCCGATAGCGCTCCCGAGCCGGCCTCAGCCCCGCTCTTCGCTTCAATCGGAGCGTCACATCTGTGCAACTCCAGCCCATGCTCCCGCGCCAGGTTCGCAACAAACCGTTCGTCCTCGTCCGATTCCTCTCCGCGCAACTTGTGGTTCACGTGCGCCACCGACAACACGATCCCCAACTCTTCGCGCAATTCCACCAGCAGCCCAAGCAACCCGACCGAATCCGCTCCCCCCGAAACCGCCGCCGCCACCCGGTCTCCCGCCCGAATCGACTCCCGCCTTCGAATTGTCCTCAACAGCGATTCAGCCAGCGTATGCACGAAGAAATGTTACAGGAAGCCCAGTTTTCAGTTCGCATTTCTGCCAGCACTCTCTCAGTCTTCAGTTCTCGCCACCGGGCGGGGTCGCACTTACTGACAACTGATAACTGACAACTGACAACTGCCTTTCTGTTAAGCTATCCCGCAATGTGGGGTGTTTCGCGCTGCACCGCAAGATTCCTGCTCTTCGCCATGCTCGCTCCGGCCTTCGGACCGATCGCGATGGCGACGTCTGTCCAGCCGGAAGCGATGCACTGCATGCGTCACTCCATGCCGTCGCAATCGACGACGGGGCAGACAGGGTCTGAGCATCAGCCCCAAACCGCGATGTCCGCGATGTCGTGCCATCACGTAATGGCAGCATCGACGACGATGCCGTCCGAAGGCGCGTCCTCCCAGCCCGACCCAAACGAAGTTTCCTTCCACGCCGTTAACACCTGCTGTCAGGATCACAGTTGTTGCTGCTGTGCCGGAACCTCCGAATGGGCTCATCCCACTTCCGGTCTGCTCTCGTTCGTCATTCTCCAGATTGAGCCAGCGCACTCCTTTCTCAGCCACGCTTTTCGTTCGACCCTAGTCTCCGGCCTCGATTCCGCCCGCGCCCCTCCCCGCGGCTAACCCGCAAGACTTTAGCGTGGTGCCGTGCTTGTGTGGACGCGGACATTCCTGTCCGCGTGACCACCAGCAGCGTCACCGCAGATCGCAAGGTCATTTCAGAGATGAATGCCCTCCGATCGAACGAGGAATCACTCCGCAACGATCGCCGACGTCGCCGCCTTCACGGCTCTGGCCCATCGGCAGCGCAAAGGATTCGAGATCATGCCCCGCCTAAAACGGCTAGCAAGACCCATGCTTCGACCGGCCCAGATCCTGTTCGCCAGCATCCTGTTCACCCTCTCCGCCTTCGCCAACGACTACGGAGCCGTTCGCGGCGTCGTGCACGATCCCCAGCATCGTCCCATTCAGAACGCCATGGTCATGCTCAAATCCAAGTCCTCGGACTTGGCCAAAAGCGTCACCACCGACGCCACCGGAGAATTCCAGTTCAACGCCGTCGCCCTCGGCGACTATTCCGTCAGCGTAGCCAGCGAAGGCTTCGCCCAAACCGCGCAGGATGTCACAGTCCTTTCTGGCTCCGTGCCGGTCGTCCACTTTCAATTGCGGCTCGCCTCCGCCAACGAAAAAGTGACCGTCTCCGCCGAACCCGCAGTCGTTGCCACCGACAGCTTCACTCCAACCACTCTCGTTAGCCGCCTCGATATCGAACGCACTCCCGGAGCCAGTCAGACCAACAGCCTCGCCATGATCACCGACTACGTCCCCGGAGCCTATGTCACCCACGACATGCTCCACATGCGCGGAGGCCATCAGACTACGTGGCTCCTGGATGGCATCCCCGTTATCAATACCGCCATCGCCCAGAATCTGGGCCCGCAATTCGATCCCAAAGATATGGACTACGTCGAGGTTAATCGGGGCAGCTACAGCGCCGAATTTGGCGACCGCACCTACGGCGTCTTCAACGTCGTCCCCCGCACGGGATTCGAGCGCAACAACCAGGCCGAACTCACCCTCACCGCCGGCAGCTTCTACCAGACGGACGATGCCCTCAGCTTCGGCAGCCACACCGATCGTTTCGCCTACTACGCGAGCGTCAACGCCAATCGCAGCAATCTCGGCCTCCAGCCGCCCGTTCCGCAAGTGGTCCACGATGCGGAGAATGGCGTCGGCGGTTTCGGGTCGTTTATCTTTAATGTGGATCCCGCCAACCAACTGCGCCTCGTGACCTCGCTCCGCCGCGACTACTTTCAAATCCCGTACGACCCGTTCCCCAATGACATCGAAAACAGTCCCGGCACTGGACAATACTCGCCCAGCATCGGATTGCGCGATGGCCAGCGCGAAGCCGATGCCGGTGTCCTCTTCAGCTGGGTCCACACTTTCAATTCGCATCTATTGACCACGGTTTCGCCCTTCTACCACTTCAACAGCGGAGATTACGCCAGCGATCCCAACGACACGCCGATCGCCAGCACCGAATATCGCAGCTCCAATTACGTTGGAGGCCAAGGCACCTTCTCTGCGAACTACAAAAAAAACGATCTTCAGCTTGGATTCGTGAGCTTCTATCAAAGCGACAATCAACACTTCGGCGCGATCTTTAATCCCATCGATCAGCCGCAATGTGAACCCAACGGGGTTTGCACTAACTTCACCGACAGCGAGCAGCCTAGCGCCACCGTTGAAACTTTTTACATCGACGAAAAATTCAAACCCTTTTCCTGGCTCACACTCTCCGCCGGAATGCGCCCGACTTGGTTCTCTGAAGGCAACTTTGCGCCCACCGCGCTTGAATCGCCAATATCCGAATCGGCGATCAGCCCGCGTTTCGGCGCTACCGTTACCGTCCCGAAGTTTCGTTGGACCTTCCGCGCCTTCTACGGTCACTACTATCAGGCGCCGCCGATCGAAACCGTGTCTGGCCCGCTCATCTCGCAATGTCAGCCGCCCAGTTGCGGATTCCTTCCACTTCACGGTGAGCGCGACGAAGAGCATCAGTTCGGCGTCACCATCCCTTATCGCGGATGGGTGCTCGACGCCGACAACTTCCAAACTAACGTCGCCAATTTTCTCGACCACAACAATATCGGAGCTTCCAACATTTTCTTCCCCATCACCATTTCCCAAGCTCTCATTCGCGGATGGGAACTCACACTACGCTCTCCTCGCATCGCCCATCGCGGGCAACTGCATCTGTCCTATTCCAACCAGATCGCCGAAGGCAGTGGCACCATCACCGGCGGACTCACCGATTTCACCTTCTCGCCCGGACTCACTCCGCTCGATCATGATCAGCGCAATACCCTGAACGTCGGCGGCGACGTCAATCTTCCCTGGCGTTCCTACGCCTCCACCAACGTCTACTATGGCTCCGGCTTCACCAACGCTTTTCCGGGAGCACCCTATCCCGGCGACTACCTTCCCGGCCACACTACCTTCGACCTCTCGCTAGGTAAAGATTTCAGCGACCGTTTCAGCGCTTCCGTGACCGCGATCAACGTCGCCAACCAGCGCACCGAATACGACAACAGCCTCACCTTCGGCGGATACCACTGGGATTTGCCCCGCCAGGTCTACGTCCAGATCCGCTACCGCTTCCGTTATTAGGAGCGCAAGGTGGAAACATTACCCAACCGAGGGTGCCCCATTCTTGCGCGTTCGTTGCGCGAGAGTGGGAACCAACGCGGCAGGCACCACAGGAATTCTCTCTACCCAACGCTAGTAGCTGGCAACCACAAGCGAGCCTACAATCTCTTTGCGCGAAAATTCTTAAACGACCTATGCGTCCAACACATCGCTTCACCGCAAAACTTACCGCAATCCTCGCCGTCCTCCTGTTCTTCTCCACATCCTGCAACCGCCACCGAAAATATCTAGTTCAAGGCGAAGTCATCGGCACAAACCTGAACACGGGCGAAATCACCTTGAAGCACGGCGACATCCCCGGATTCATGCCCGCCATGACCATGCCGTACAGGATCAAAGATCCCGCCGTGGTCCGCGAACTTCAGCCCGGAGACAAGATCGCCGCCGACCTTGCCTTCGGCCAAGACCGCAGTGACTACTGGCTCGAGGACGTTCGCATCACCGCCCAAGCTCCCCGCCCGCAAGACAAGCCCGCCATCGCGAACGCTCCGCAAATGTTGCAGCCCGGCGACCGCGTCCCCGACGCCACCCTCACGAATCAAGACGGCAAGACCATCCACCTTTCCGACTTCGCCGGCAAGGCCCTGCTCGTCACCTTTATCTATACCCGCTGCCCCATGCCCGAGTTTTGCCCGCGCCTTAGCAGCCAGTTTGCGAAAGTGAACGACGAACTCAAAAAGAATCCCGGGGACTACAACCAGACCCATCTGCTGACCATCAGCTTCGATCCGAAATATGACAAGCCCTCTGTACTTCGCGAATACGGGCTCCGCTATCTGCAAGGTGACGCCAGCGGATTCTCCCACTGGGATTTCGCCGTGGCTAAGCCCGCCGAAATGCAACGCCTGGCCGACACATTTGGTTTGCACTACGAGGGGCAGGACGACCAGATCGTCCACAGCATGCGCGTCGCGTTGATCGCTCCGGATGGCACCGCCGCCAAGTTCTGGACCACCGAGTGGACCTGGGATGAACTCTTCGCCACCACCCGAAATGTAGCTCGCTCCGCGACTCCGCCCCCACCTCACTGACCTGTTGCAGCAGATTGTGGATGGAACAAATCGTGTGGGGCGGACACTCCTGTCCGCCTGCGTGCATCGCCCATCAGTGTCAGGATCTTGGAACCCCCCCTCGGACCCCCTTTCGGCCCCAAAACACCCCCACCCCACTCAAAAATCCCGATCTTCCCGGTCTACCCGCATCCAACTACCTGTAGGGGTCAGGCTCGCGAGAAGGGTTTGCGCTGTTCCGCTGCGCTCCGTATAATGCATTGCGTCCACACCCTGATCACCACGCGTGCTGTTCTGCGTGAAGAGAACCGGGCATCGTATGTGCCTTGCTCCGGTTTTAGGTTTCAGGTCTGATGAACTGATAGGCTCGGGTTGCGATCCGTTTTCGATCAGCCCAGCACGCTGGAGCTTCCAGCATTTCCGAAAAATCTGAAGGAGTACAAGGATCCAATGATCAGTAAGTTAACGCTTCGCAAGTCGTCACGCGCCCTCGTCTTTACGGCCATCATATTCGGCCTTTCCATCTTCGCTCTGGCCCAGGCTCCGGCGGCTGCTTCGCCTGTGGCCGCCGCCCCTGACTCTCCGTCCGCCGCTGCTACCGCGCCCATCAAGGCCACTGGCACCAAAGTGGGCACCATCAACATCGAACAGGCGATCTTCGCCTCCAATGAAGGCCGCCGCGACGCCGAGGCCCTGCAAAAGAAGTTTGAACCGAAGCAGAACGAATTGAAGGTTTCCGCCGACGAACTCGACAGCCTGCAAAAGCAGCTCAGCGCCCAGCAAGACAAGCTGAACGAAGAATCCCGCGACAAGCTCGTCAAGCAGATCGAGACCAAAAAGAAGAGCTTCGACCGCGCCACTCAGGACGCGCAGGAAGACTTCCAGAACCAGCAAGGCGAAATTGGCAATAAAGTTCTCACCAAGATGGCTCCGCTCATCGTGAAGTACGCCAGCGATAACGGTTACGGCATGATCCTCGACACCTCCCAACAGTGGCCCCGCGGTCCAGTGATCTGGTACGGACCCGCCGTCGACATCACCCAACCGGTCGTCGAAGCCTACAATGCGCAGTCCGGCGTACCCGCTCCCGCCGCCGGCAGCACGCCTCCGAAGCCGAGGCCGGCCACCAAGCCCGCTGCGCCCTCGACCCCGAAACAGTAGCGTCGCCGGTTAGCCGATTGGCAAAAAGTACGATTAGAAGGGCCGCGTGCAAGCGCGGCCTTTTCCTTCTCGCACCACCCTTAGAGCCTCCGACAGAATCGATTTTGAAAACGATCTCCGGCAAGTAACAGGCAAGCCTTAACTGAGAACTGACAGCTGATAGCTGACAGCTGCTTTTCCGGGATCAAATTCCGCCCCTCAGGTGTCTGTAGGCATAACGGGCCCGTCCGGAGGACACACAAATGTTCAGCACACTGGAAAGCAACTGGGACAACTCTGCCCATCGTGGACGGGCCGCGCTCGTCTCCTTCACCCTGCAACTCTTCGGCTTGAGCCTGCTGGTCGCTATCTCGATGCTATGGGTCGAGCGGCCGCCGCAAGTTCATTGGCTCCAAATCTCGGCACCCACTGCATACGCGCCTCACGTCGAAGCGCAGCCCGCGCATGGCAACCATACGGCCACGGTCGGCGCCCCTCGTTCCTTGCAGATCTTCACACCCCGAACCGTCCCGCTCGAAACGCCGCGAATCAACGACGCCGATTCAGGACCGAGTATTCCCGGCCCTCCATCAATCGACGTCGCCGATAACGGAACACTGACAGGCGCCCGCCAGAGCATCGGCACTGGCTTCCCGGTGGTGATTCCATCGCGTCCCGTTCCAGTCAAACCGCTTCTCGTCTCCCACTGGGCCGAGGGCAATATCATCTTCCGCGTGCAGCCGACCTATCCGGCCCTCGCCAAGCAGGCACGAGTCCAAGGATCCGTCGAGATGCGCGCCATCATCAGCAAGACCGGCACAATCGAAAATCTCACCGTCGTCAGCGGACACCCCATGCTCGCCGCATCCGCCGTCCAAGCCGTCCGCCAATGGCGCTATCGCCCCTACCTCCTCAACAACGAGCCCATCGAAGTGGAAACAGAAATCACCGTCAACTTCGTCTTGTCCGGCAGGTAGCAATAGGCAGCCGAACCATGGCGGCTCAATTTCGGCCAAAGCCACGAGGTATCCGCGAAAAGTTTTCAAGGTCTCCTTCGTGGACCTTCGTGGCCTTGGTGGTTGACGCTCTCCCAACAGCAGTTAACATGCGGCCTCGCCGCGGTCGATATAATCGGTTCCGTGAATGCGCCCCGCACCGATCGATCGAACCTGCCTGAAATCCGCTCTCTGATTCTCGACGGTCGAACCTGGGCGGAGGTCTCACTTGCCGCGCTCGGCGAAAACTTTGATACCGTGCAGAAACATGTCGGCCCCGACGTCACGATCTGCGCCGTCGTCAAAGCCGATGGCTACGGCCACGGAGCCGTCGAATGCGCCCGGGCTCTCGAATCCGAAGGCGCTGTATGGCTCGGCGTCACCGATGCGGCCGAAGGCTTGGCTCTTCGCGACGCGGGCGTCGAGGCCCGCATCCTTCTGATGACAGGAATCTGGAAGGGCGAGGAAAATGCCATCGTCGCCCAGAACCTCACTCCCACCATCTGGGAGCCTTGGCACATTGAGTTGCTGGAACGCGCCGCTCGCCAGACCCAGAACGTTCTGCCCGTCCATCTCAAACTCGACACGGGCATGAACCGGCTGGGAGCGCCGCCGGCAGCCTTGCCGCGGTTGTGCCAGATGCTCACGCAATGCAAGAACCTGACTCTCGAAGGCGTCAGCACTCACTTCGCGTCTGCCGAAGTTCTCGACGCAGAAGACGCCGTCCGCCAGATACAGCGCTTCGAAGAAGGACTCGCCGTCTTACACAGCTACAGCTTGCACCCTCCGCTCATTCATATGGGAAATTCGGCCGCCATGAGCGCGCGCCCCAACACTTGGAAGACGATGGTGCGACCCGGAATCGCGCTCTACGGATATTCCCTGGCGTTCACGCGCGACGGCACGGATGCGCACATCCCTCCGCTGCCACTGCGGCCGGTGCTCTCGTGGAAGACGCGCGTTCTCACCGTGAAAGACGTCTCCGCCGGAGAAGCCGTCGGCTACATGGGCACCTTCGTCACCCAAACGCAAAGCCGCATCGCCGTGCTGCCCGTCGGCTACGCGGACGGCTATCCGCGATTGCTTTCGAACCGCGCCCGCGTAATCGTCCGCGGTGAATACGCGCCAGTCGTCGGCCGCGTTTCCATGGACCTGACTATCGTGGACGTCACGCAAATTCCGAATGTCGCCGTAGGAGACGAAGTCGTCCTCATTGGCAGTAGCGCGACGGAAAGCGCCAACAAAACCGTTGACGCGGTTGAACTCGCGCGTCTCTGCGAAACCGTTCCTTACGAAATACTCTGCGGCCTCTCCCAACGCGTGCCGCGCGTTTACAGCGGCTCATAGTTGCCCCGTCCAACGCGCCCTTTCGGGTGTAGAATCGTCTCGCCACGAAGTACTCGAACGTGCGAAGTATTCTGCCTAATTACTTACTAAGACCCCAGGGAGGTTCCGGTGGGTCAATCCTGCTGGGCCCAAATCAATTCGACGAGATAAAGGAGAAACTACCATGTCGTATGTTGCTCAATATTTCCTCGTTACGGCCGAACCAAGGCAACCTCGGCCGCTTGTCACAAGCAAACGAACATCGACCCTTTGGATCATCACGATGATCCTCTTAGCGGTCTCCTTTGCGTTAACCCCGTTAGCTATCGCCAAGGAATCCACCACTCCACCTAACTTCGGCCCGAACGTCTATATCTTCACTCCCTCTACGCCGCTAAGCCAGATTCAATCTACCGTCGACTCCATCGCTACCCAACAAATCTCCAACCAATTCGGAACTCAGCGTTACGCATTGCTCTTTGCGCCGGGCACTTACGGAAGCAGCGACACGCCGCTGAACTTTCAGGTCGGCTACTACACCACCGTCGCGGGCCTCGGAGAGTCACCCAACGATGTCGTGATCAATGGATCGGTCGACGTTTACAACCAGTGCTTCAGCGGCAGTTGTATCGCCTCCGATAACTTCTGGCGATCGTTGTCGAACTTGACGATCAACGTAACCAACTCAAGCTTCGGCTGCTACAGCGGCGAGTTTTGGGCGGTGTCGCAGGCCGCGCCTCTTCGTCGCGTCCTCGTCAACGGAAACGCCACGTTCATGGATTACTGCACCGGCCCGTCCTACGCGAGCGGAGGTTTCGTCGCCGATTCGCAGTTCGCCGGTGGCTCGATCGTCAGCGGATCGCAGCAGCAGTGGATCACCCGGAACAGCAATATCGACGGTTGGAGCAATGGCGTGTGGAACCAGGTGTTCTCCGGAGTTGTAGGTGCGCCTGCTCAGTGTTTCCCCGTGGGCTCGTGCGGCGGTCCTTACACGACTCTGGCCACCAGTCCGGTGACGCGAGAAGCGCCCTATCTCTACACCGACGCCAATGGGAATTACAACGTCTTTGTCCCCTCGGTGCAGACCAATTCCTCAGGGACCACGTGGTCCGCGGGCCAGACGCCCGGTTCCTCTATCCCCATCGGCAAGTTCTACATTGCCCAACCTACCGATACAGCGCAGACGATCAACGAAGCGTTGTTCCAGGGTTACAACCTCATTCTGACGCCAGGCGTTTACAACCTGAACCGCAACATCGAGATCATTCGCCCGGATACGGTTGTGCTCGGTATCGGGTTCCCGACGCTCATCCCGCAACACGCTAATGCGGCCTTGACCGTCACCAATGTGAAAGGAACTTTGATTTCGGGAATCATCATCGACGCTGGTCCGAAGAAATCTGCCGTACTCCTGCAAGTCGGCAGCGATTGCGGTCCCGGCGGCTGCGGCCATAGCGACGGTATCGCTTCTGACCCGGCGGTTATCTCCGACGTCTTCTTCCGCATCGGAGGCGCCGAAGCTGGTAAGGCGACGGTCAGTCTCGAGGTCAACAGTAACTACGTCATCCTCGACGACATCTGGGCTTGGCGAGCCGACCACGGGAACGGCGTGGGCTGGAAGAGCAATACCGCCAACACCGGCCTCATCGTCAACGGCAACAACGTGACCGCCTACGGACTTTTCATCGAGCACTACCAGCAATACGAAGTCATCTGGAACGGCAACGGGGGCACGGACATTTTCTTCCAGAACGAGATGCCCTACGATCCGCCGAGCCAAGCCGCTTGGATGGAGGCTCCCGGCGTCGACGGTTGGGCCGCCTTCAAGGTCGCCGACAACGTTACCAGCTTCAACGGTTACGGCATGGGCAGCTACAGCTTCTTTAACCAGGGCGTGAGTATCTTCGCGGCAAACGCCTTCGAGGTTCCGACGACGTTGCCGCCGGGCAGCCTGAATGATCTGCTCACGATCTTCCTCAGCACGGCGGGATTTGGCGGAATTGAGAACGTAATCGACAACACGGGAGGATCGTCAACCATCGCCAACCCGGATACTCCGGTGACAGTGGTGAGCTTCCCGTAAGAAGGTCCGACGCTTATCCAAACCTTGAGCGACGGCGTTGTCGATCAGTCGGCCATTAACGATCAAGCACCGCCCTCACCTTGGGTCGGTGCTTGATCAATTTTGCGGATCCATATTCGATCACGTTAGCCGGATCGTCTGCTTACGCCTTGCAGAGAACGCATGTAGTGTCGAAGCACGGCGTTGATCGTGGTTTGATATCCCTTTCCGTGCTTGCGGAAAAACCCGAGTACGTCGGGGTCGAGACGAAGCGTAATTTGTTTCTTCTTGCCCGGCCAACGAATGGCGTGAGCGAAAAACTTGGCCCCCAGTTCCGGGCTCTCCGAGAGGTCGATCTCTGAATCCCGAAGCGCATCAACCCGTTTCCAGTTGGTCTTTGACTGCCTTTTCGTATTGTTTGCTTTCACGGCGGGTTGCCTTTCTTAGCCAGATGATACGAATCGTTTGTGGCGCACGTTCTGTAAAAACCACGACTGCGGTTCGGCCGCGGATCGTTCCGATTCCAACCCAACGGCTTTCTCCGTAATCTTCTCTGACATCGGGCGAGAACAGAAGGCTGCCCGAAAACATCTCTTCCGCGTCGGCAAAATCGAGACCATGTTTCTTGATGTTTTGGCGATTCTTGCTTTCATCCCATTCGAAGCGATGGGATGAGTCTTGTACATCGATTTTTGGGGGCATAACCAACGACCTCGCGGGCCGCCCGTCATCCGACTACCAAGAACGGCATGGAGCTTGCTGGGTTCGTGGCGTTGCAGCATGGAACAAGTCCACTGTAACTCTCAATGTAGCTACATGTAAAGATACCTTCGGGCCAGAGAAAACCTGCCTGAGGGACTTTAGTTTGCGCCCGGAACTGCTTGATGCAACCTTCCTCCGCTCGCTGCTGCTTGCGATGCATCCGAGCGAGTGTTTGCTATAGTCCAGAAGAGATGCCTTCACGCTACGCGCAATGGATGTACGACTGGGAGACTCGCCTCACACGCGTGGACAACAACCGCGTCGTCCGTCCCCTCGACTGGGGCCTGGATTGGTCGCACGCCTGGCCCGGCCGCAACGGCGGCCCCAAGAGTGGTGGTTCAGCCGATCTGCTGGAGTATTTTTCACGCTCCAACGACCGCATCATCGCCGACAGTGACAGTTTCTATTCATACGTAAAGCCGGCCGATTTTCGACTGGAGCGCCGTGACGTGCAGGTTTTCAGCACTCGCGAAGTGCCCGATCTGCGGCTGGAAGAGAAAGTCAAAGGCACGCACGCCGACTTTCTGCGCTTCACATCTCCGGTCACGACGCCTTTCCCGGAAAACAATCTCGTCAACGCCCGCTGGTTTCCCGCCCGGGGGCGCCGCGCCATCGTACTCTTGCCTCACTGGAATTCCGATGCCCTCGCCTACAACAGCCTTTGCCAGGTTTTGAATTACATGGGCATCGCGGTGTTGCGCCTGAGCATGCCGTATCACGACATTCGCCGTCCCGCTGAAATCGATCGCGCCGACTACGCCGTCTCCGCCAACATCGGACGCACGCTCGACTCCGTGCGTCAGGGAGTGATTGATTCCCGTTGTTGTTTAGATTGGCTGGAAACGCAGGGCTACAACCGCCTGGGTATCGTGGGCACGAGCCTCGGATCCTGCTACGCGTTTATCGCCACGGCGCACGATCCGCGCATACAAGTGGCCGCCTTCAATCACGCGTCAACCTACTTTGCTGACGTCGTCTGGCATGGACAATCGACCCGCCACATTCGCGAAGGCCTCGAAACTGCCATCGATCTCGAAAATCTCCGCCAAGTGTGGCGCGCCGTGAGCCCCATGGTTTACTTCGACAAATTTTCCCGCTGGCCCCGCCGCTCGCTGATCATTTATGCGAAGTACGACATGACCTTTCTGCCGGAGTTTTCAGAGCAAGTTGTCGAAGAATTCAAGAGGCACAACCTCGACCACAAAGCGGTCATCCTTCCCTGCGGCCATTACACCTTGGGCGAGACGCCGTACAAATACATGGATGGATGGCAGTTGGTGAGTTTCCTGAGAACGGCGTTCGACTAGGACGTTCAACTAAGACTGTTACTTCCTTTCGGCGCCCCAGTCGATGTCCTGTCGCAGTCCGCGGTTATTTCTTCGCCGTGACTTGATCCGCAATCTTGTCGTACTCGGCCTTCGACATGATGTGGCGCGTCACTAAGTCTCCGCCGCTGTCGTACGGACGCCCCGCAATCACCCGATCGGCTTCGCCGCCACTCACTCCCGGCAGACTCGTGAGCTGATCTCTCGAAGCGCTGTTGATATCGAGCGGCTTGTTCCGGTCCCAGCCCTCGCGGATGCCTTCGGCTACAGCCTTAACATCACTTTTGGCCTCGGCGGTGGCTTGGGCGGTCTTCTCACGGACCTCCTGCGGGTTTTGCTGCTGTTGCGTACAGGCGGTAAGGCTGGCGAAAAACGCGCAGAGCGCGAAGATTGCGGCGATGGGGCGATATCTTTGGAGGTTCATTTTAGTCAGCTTCTTTCGGCCACATTGGATGACATTAGGACCGATCGGGTTGGCGCGCGTCAGAGTCTGCGCCGATAAAACGTTGCGTGAGCAGAGCCCTGTCCGGCGAAGTCGATGAGAAGGCCCGCTCTCCCGTTTTCCCGCCATCCGGTAAAATAGCGTTCGGTAGCCAACTATGAAAAACGCCGACATGTTCCGCCCGCTCTTCGAGGTTGACCCAGAGATCGCGAACGCCATCGATAACGAAACTCGCCGCCAGCATGAAGGGTTGGAGCTGATCGCCTCCGAAAACTTTGTCAGCGAGGCTGTTCTCGAAGCGGCGGGGTCCATCTTCACCAACAAGTATGCGGAGGGCTATCCCGGCAAGCGGTATTACGGTGGATGCGAGTTTACCGACGTGGTCGAAAATCTGGCGCGCGAGCGGGCCAAAAAGCTATTTGGCGCGGAAAACGCCAATGTCCAGCCGCATTCGGGATCGCAGGCAAATCAAGCGGCATATTCGGCTATTCTGCAGCCCGGCGACACGATCCTCGGATTAAATCTGGCTCACGGCGGCCATCTCACGCACGGCCATCATCTGAATTTTTCCGGTAAAACCTACAAGGTCGTTCCCTATGGCGTAACTCAAGAAACAGAGACGATCGATTACGATGAACTCGAACGGATCGCCACAGCCGAGCGCCCGAAGCTGATTATTGGCGGCGGCAGCGCCTATCCACGCATCATCGATTTCGCCCGGATGCGCCAGATTGCCGACAAAGTCGGCGCTCTCTACCTGGTCGACATGGCACATTTCTCGGGACTGGTCGCGGGCGGAGCGCATCCTTCACCCGTACCTCACGCGCATATCGTGACTTCGACCACGCACAAGACGTTGCGTGGACCGCGCTCGGGAATGATTTTGAGCAAGCAGGAATTCGCTGCGGCGATCGACAAGACCGTCTTCCCCGGCATGCAGGGAGGGCCGCTTGTTCACATCATCGCTGCGAAGGCCGTATGTTTCCTCGAAGCTTCGCAGCCAAGTTTCCGCGATTACGCGCGCCAGATCGTTGCCAACGCGAAAGTGATGGCCGAAACGCTCGCGGCGGATGGATATCGCATTGTCTCCGGAGGAACGGACACGCACCTCATGCTGGTCGACGTTTTCGCGAAGGGCATGCTGGGCAGCGAGGCCGAGAAGGCTCTCGGCGAAGCTGGCATCACGGTAAACAAGAACGCGATCCCATTTGACACGAATCCACCGATGAAGCCGAGTGGAATCCGCATTGGCACCCCGGCGGTCACGACGCGCGGCATGAAAGAACCCGAAATGCGCCAGATCGCGCATTGGATCTCGGAAGCCCTCGATCACCGCACCGACGCGGCGGTGCTCCACAAAATTCGCAAAGAGGTTCTGGGCCTGGCCGAAGAATTTCCACTTTACGCAGAGCGGCGCTCCAAAGCGCAGTCGGAAGTTAGAGCGTAACGTTTGATGGGCGGCAAACCGGCAACGAAGGTGTCTGAAGGATTCTCCTGTGCTCCCCGTGCGCTCTGTGATTAAATTCAGCCTGTGAAAGTCGCCATCGACATCCGTCGCATGACGGAATTCGGAGTCGGCACCTACATCCGCAACGTTGTTCGCACCCTCGCTCGCCTCGACCACGACAACCAGTATTTCCTCATCGGCTCGCTCGACAAGGTGGCGGAGTGTGGCGCTCTACCGCCCAACTTCCAGGCGCTGCCGCTCGATGGCGGCGACAACACGCTGAAGGGCAATCTCGACTTCCGGGCGATCGTGCGGCGGCTGCAGTGCGACTTGGTGCACATCCCACACCTTTTTTGGATTCCTCGCGGACTCGGCTGCCCTTATGTTTTGACGGTGCACGATTTGCTCGAGCACATGTATGGATCGCGCGATGCCTCCAGCTTCCGGCGCAGCCTGCACTTTTATATGACGCGTCGCGTGTTGCGCAAGGCGTCCCGCGTCATCGCCGTTTCGCAATTCACCAAGAACGAAATCGAAAAATTACTGGCAATTTCGGATGATCGAATCGAAGTAGTCTACAACGCGATCGACGAGCGCTTTCTCCACGGCCACGCTACAGACTCCGACCGCGAACTGATCGCGCAGCGTTACCTGGTGAATTACCCCTTCATCCTCTACGCGGGCGCCATTCGGCCGCACAAAAATGTCGTTCGAATCATCGAAGCATTCTCGGCGTTGAAGAGCGAACTGCAAAAACTTCAGCAGTATCCTGACCTGAAGCTCATCATCATTGGAGACGATCTTTCCAGTCACCCACGCCTGCGGCGCACCGTCGTACGCAGCGGCGTGCAGAACGACGTACGGTTTCTCGGGTTCGTGCCCATTGAAGTGTTGCGAATTTTCTACGACGTAGCCAAGATTTTTGTCTTTCCGTCGCTCTACGAGGGTTTCGGTCTGCCCCCGCTCGAAGCGATGGCGCACGGAACTCCCGTAGTCACATCGAACACTTCAAGCCTGCCCGAAGTAGCCGGAGCTGCGGCGTTGCTGGTGAATCCTGAAAACGTCTTTGAGATTCGCCGGGGCTTGCAACGCGCCTTACTGGATCCCGTGCTGCGCGAGCGGATGAAACAACGCGGCTACGAGCAGGCCCAGCGCTTCTCCTGGACTACCTCAGTATCGAGAATTCTTGAAATTTACCGTGAAGTGGCGGGACATCGTGTCTCCCGCGGAGCGGCTGCCGACTGACTGTTCAGCCGTTCCGGTGACTCGGTCCCGTATAATTGGCAATTGCACGATGAATTCCGCCGCCGCGACCCATATCGATCATCCTAAAAATTTGGCGAACTCCTCAATACCGACCGAGCCGTGTGCGGTTCGTCCCAGCCGCTTGTTCGCGGACTGGCGGGTTTCTCTAGCCGCGTTGATCGCGCTATGGGCAATCATCTACCTGTCAGGACTCGGGCATCCGGCGCTGCTCGACGATGCCGACACGGTTCACGCCGAAGCCGCCAAGGAAATGCTGCAGCGCCATGACTGGGTAACCTTGTATGTCAATGGCGTCCGCTATCTCGAAAAAGCGCCGCTCATGTATTGGGGCGTCGCCACCAGTTACTCGATCTTCGGCATAAGCGAGTGGAGCACGCGGCTCCCACTCATGCTGGGCGTTCTGGCGATGATTCTGTCCACCTATAGCTTGGGCCGCTGGGCGCTCGGCGGCGAGGGCGGATTCGATTCCGCGCTCGTGCTTGCGACCGCGCTCGGACCCTTTCTCTTTACTCGCTTTCTGATTCCCGACGTCGCGGTCGGGCTATGGCTCACGCTGACCTTCTGGCTCTTCCTGATCACGCTTGAACAAGAGAAGCCTGCCCTCTGGACATGCTGGGGTCTCGCCGCCGTCTGCGCCCTCAACGTGCTTACCAAAGGGTTGATCGGGCTCGTCTTCCCCATCGCGGCCATCGGAATTTATTTGCTGCTGGTGGGAAATCTGCGCCACCTGCTCAAACTGCATTTGATTTCGAGCTCATTGGTCTTTCTCGCAATCGCCGCCCCCTGGCATATTCTCGCGGGCTTGCGGAATCCTGCGCAAGGTCACGTCCGCGGATTTTTCTGGTTCTACTTTATCAATGAGCACGTCCTGCGCTTCCTGAACAAACGCGTCCCCCGCGACTACGATACCGTTCCGCTCCTTCTGTTCTGGGCTTTACTCGTCCTGTGGCTTTTGCCCTGGACCTTCTTTCTTCCGCAATCGCTCCGCGAAATTCCGCGACGCTTCCGCGAGTTCCGGGCTAAGATGACTCGCCGCCAGCGCGCCTATCTTCTGTTTTTCTTGTGGAACATCGTGATCGTCGGCTTCTTCAGCCTCTCGACGCGGCAGGAGTACTACACCATCCCCGCAATTCCGGGGATGGCGCTCTTAGTCGGTGGATGGCTGCAACGAGAACGCGCATCGGCCGCCGGTAGCCGCGAACGGCGCAACGGACGCACATCTTCGGCAGTGCTGCTCGCAGTCGGCGTGATCATCGCTGTTGCCGGCTTCGCCTTGTTATTCTTCTCCAAGGCCCCCACTCCCGGCACCGACCTCGCGGACTTGCTGCGAAAAAATCCTCAGGATTACGCGCTCTCGTTTGGGCATTTTCTGGATCTGACACCGCAGGCAATGGGAGTCTTCCGTCTGCCCTTGTTCGGATTTTCGCTCGCCTTTCTGCTGGGTACGCTCGCCAACTGGATTCTCCGCCGCCGCAATCAGGCAGGCGCGGGAAACGTCGCCTTGGTTGCGATGATGATCGTTGTGTTGTCGTGTGTGCGACTGGCCTTCGGCATCTTCTCGCCGATTCTTTCTTCAAAAGATCTCGCTCTCGCGATCAAGGAACAATACAAGCCGGGCGATCAGATCGTAGTCATTGGGCTTTACGAGAATGCCTCCACACTGAATTTCTACACCGATATTCCGTTGCACAGCCTGCGCACGCCGGGCGGAAACATGTGGTACGGTACGCAATTTCCCGGAGCGCCCCGAGTCTTCGAGACAGAAGCTTCCTTCGTCGAAATGTGGAATGGCCCCCACCGCATCTTCTTGTGGGCCGAGGAAGAAGATCCGTCGGCGTTACAGGGATTGACCAGGTATGTCGTCGCCCGCCGGGGCGGCAAAATCATTTTTTCGAACGAGCCGAATCAACCGGTTCTGCAATCGTCAAACGCCCATCTTTCAAACTGAAAACATCGCCCCGCCAATCGATCCGGTTTCCCGTAAAACTGGCCGCCCATAGAAACGGTGCGATCAGATCGCGCAGCGGTAGCCAGATGATATTGCTCGAGATTTGACGATCGTCCAGCACTCCCACCGCCGTCGCCAGGCCAACACCGAATCGCATAACGACCGTCGCCGTTAGCAGCACCCACGCCAAAGTCGCGCCCCAACTCGCCACGAGCGTGAGCAAGGCCCATGGCAATCCAAACGTGAAGAGCAATCCGGCGTAGCCCCACCGGCGAGCGTCTCGAATCGTTCGCGACCATCGCAACTGATGACGTAAGAATTGCGGCAGGCTGTAGGCAGGCAGAAAGGTGCTGACAGTCGCCACGCTCAGTTCCACGCGCTTGCCCGTGGCGGCAATCCGGCGCCCCAACTCGTAGTCGTCGGCCAGATAATCGAGCAGCGTTTCGAATCCGCCAATCGCTTGTAGATCCGGACGTCGGAACACGAGCGTTGAGCCCAATCCAAAGTGCAAACCATTTTCAAGGAAGCGCGCGCTCAGAACTCCGGGGATGAAGTCGGTGCTGATGCCGAGCGCTTCAAGCCGCGATCCGAGAGTTGGCGCGGCGATACCGCGATACAGGCAAGTAACCAGGCCCACCGACGAATCGGCCAACGGCGCGACCACCTTCCGCAAGTAATCCGACGGTACCCGAATGTCGCTGTCATTCACCAGCAGAATTTCGTGTCGCGCCGAGGGCAACATCTGAACCAGATTGCTGACTTTGATATTGGTGCCCAAAGTGCTATCGCACACGATCAATTCAATCGGAATATCCGGATACTTCGCCTGAAGTTTGTGCACAAACTCCACAGCAGGATCATTGCCTTCGCTTACACCGAAGACGACCTGAAACTGCGGATAGTCCTGTTCGCAGTGGCTGCAAAAGCTCTCCCATATTTCGGGATCGACGCCCTTCAGTGGTTTGAGAATGGAAACCGGAGGCAGTTCAGAATTGGGAAGTACGGCTTGGCGCAGTTTCTGGCGCCTGAAGTTCAGGAAGCTGATCACCGCTGCCGCCGACAGTCCATAAAAAAACAGGCTGCCGGCAGTTCCAATTACGGCCACAACCTCGAGTACAAATCTCGCTGTCAATGGCGGCATGGTTCGATGGTAACCGAGATGTTATTCGTAGCGCAGCGACTCGATCGGATCCAGATTTGCGGCTTTCCATGCCGGGTAGATGCCAAACACGAGGCCTTCGGCGGCAGCAGCAAAAAAACCAAAGCTGGCCCAAAATAGTGACATCGTGGCGGGCAGCGAGTCCCACACCATCCGGATCGCATAGGTAATAACGGCGCCTACAAGCACGCCCATGATTCCGCCGACCGCCGTGAGCGTGATCGCCTCAAGAGTGAATTGCAGCAGGATGTCGCCTCTGCGCGCGCCGACAGCTTTGCGAACGCCAATTTCCCGAGTGCGCTCAGTAACAGACACCAGCATGATGTTCATCACACCGACCCCGCCTACGATGAGGGCTACGCTCGATACTGCGAACATAAAAATGAACACCGCTCCGGTAATCTGGCTCCAAATATCTGAGAGCGAATCCTGAGTGAATACGGAGAAGTTATCTGGCTTGTTCGGAGGCACTCGACGACGACGACGCAACAGTTCGCGCATTTCATCTTGCGCTTTTGGCATGTCCGCATGCGACGTGGCCTTGACGCTGATGAAGTGTTGCTTCAGTTCAGGATGAAGCTTGCGCAGCGTCGCCAATGGAAAATAAACTTTGTTGTCGTCCGGATTCTTGCCGTCGCCGAAGGCGCTCTTCACCTTGTTAATTTCTCCGATTACAGAGAACAACTGGCCTTCGATGTTGATTTCTTTGCCGATGGGATTGGAGTTGCCGAAAAGCTCGTCCGAGGTATCCGCGCCCAAAACAATCACGGGAGCCCGCCGGTCATCGTCCACATCGCTGAACCAGCGGCCCGATTTCAGATCGAGATCAAATACGTCTTTGGCCGACGCGGTGTCACCTTCCAGAGTCGTCTGCTTCGCCTTGCGGTTACCATATTTGACCACATAGGTGCCGCTGCCAAACTGCGGTTCGACATAGCGCACGCCCGCTGAAACGGCTTTCACGTGAGGCAAGTCTTTCATCGCTTCGGCGTCGTCAAAGGTCAACTCTTTGCGGGTGCGTAACTCTTCCGTAGGCGGCCCGAAAGTGATGGGCATGTGGAAGGCAAAAATAATATTTGAGCCCATGCTGCTGATCATGCTGCTGACGTTATCGTTGAGGCCGCGAACGACGGATGAGATTCCGATGACAACGGCCACGCCGATGACGATGCCGAGCACAGTCAGTCCGGAGCGAAGCTTGTTGCCGCGGATGGTAGCCAGCGACATGCCGATGATTTCACCGAATTCACTTCTGCCTATCATGGGTTTATAAAATCTTCACCGCAGAGACGCCGAGAAAAACAAAAATCTGGCAAAACCGTTCCCGCAAGACTCACGCCTCGAACGCAAGCGGGAGATTGGCTCGAGCGTTGTTGCCTTTCCCCGTGAACCCCCGTGTCCCTCGTGGTTCAAGCTTTTTCTCATGTTTCAAAGCGCAGTGCTGCTATGGGATCGAGCGTTGCCGCCCGCCTCGCCGGGTACACGCCGAAGAAGATGCCGACGCTGGCGGCGACGAACAGTCCCGCAAGCACTGCCCAGAGCTTGATGACTGAAGGCATGCCGACGGCGAGCGTGACGCCTTTGGCCACGCCGATTCCGAGCAGGACGCCCACCACTCCCCCCGCTAAGGACAGGATCACCGCTTCGATCAGGAATTGCAGCATCACATCGGACCGGCGCGCGCCCATCGCTTTTCGAATGCCCACTTCGCGCGTCCTCTCCGTCACCGAGACCAGCATGATGTTCATGATGACGATGCCGCCGACCACCATCGAGATGGCGGCAATTCCGATCATGGCCGCAAAGAATGTCCCAGTCAGGTTGGCGAAGATGCTCATCAGGTTGCTGTTATTTTCCATGTCAAACGAGTCATCTTTGCCCGGAGGATCATGGCGCCGTGCCCGCAGAATCACTCGCGCTTCGTCCATGGTCGCGTCCATCGCGGGTCCCTCACCCGCGGTCTTGGCCGAGATGCGCATATTCATGTCACGAGCGCCATACTGTTTCATCCACGTGGTCATGGGCAGGAACACATAATTGTCCAGGCTTTGCCCCAGCGTCGAGCCCTTCTTTTTCCCTACTCCGACAATGCGATACACCCATCCATCCACCCGAATTTCCTTACCCATCGGATCGACTCCCGGCAGCAGGTTGTCCACAACATCGGTGCCCACCACGGCCACCGGCGAGTCATGTTCCAGATCCGATTCTCCGAACATCCGCCCCGCATCGATATCGATGTCGCGCGTTACCGCAACCGCGGGAGTCATTCCCCACACCAACGTGTCGCTCAGCGAATGCTCGCCGTATTTCACATGACCGGTTTGTTTGAAGGCGTAAGCTCCCACGTACGAGCAAAGCTTGCACCCCTCCCGCACCGCCCGGTAATCGTCCATGGTCAGGTCTTTGCGCTTCATCGCTTCGATATAGTGCTCGATGTTCGTGGTTGCCGGCGAAACCTTGCACATGATGAACGCGTCCGCGCCCAGGTTCAGGATCTTGTCGGCGACGTAGCCATTGATTCCGTTCACAAACGTAACCACGGCAATCACGGAAGCCACTCCGATGACCACCCCGAGCAAGGTGAGGGCGGAGCGAAGCTTGTTCGCCCACAACGACAGGAACGCGATCTTGATCGCCTCGGTGATGTGCATGGACGGGTCTAAGGCCGCGGATATCGGGCCTCAGCTAACAGATGCAAGGCTGCCGGTTCCGGCTCAGATTGTTAATCAGTTTAGCAGCCCAGCCCTAGCCGGTCCTCTAGGAACCGAGACATCCCCTGCGCCCTATATAATGATCTCGTTGGCAGCCGGACCGGACGGTCGCTCGTTGAAAAACGGGAGGAAAGTCCGAACTCCGCAGAGCAGTGTGCGTTCGACGGAAAGTGCCACAGAAAACATACCGCCCGGGCCGCAAGGCTCAGGTAAGGGTGAAAAGGTGCGGTAAGAGCGCACCGCCGTCGCAGTAATGCGCCGGGCAGGGCAAACCCCACACGGAGCAAGACCAAATAGGGAGGGATTTTCTGGCGCGCCTTCGGGTTCGCCGGAGACGCGTGCCGGCTCGGCGCGCCACAACCTCCGGGTAGGTCGCTTGAGCCCCGCAGTAATGCGTGGCCCAGAGGAATGACCGTCCCGCCGCAAGGCGGACAAAATTCGGCTTACAGGTCCGGCTGCCACAATCTCTGAAATTACACTCGACGCCCATGCCCTCCGGAGCCTCCGATCATCTGGCCAACGAACGCACCTATTTAGCGTGGGTGCGCACCAGTATCAGCGTCATCGTCTTTGGCTTCGTCGTCGCAAAATTTGGCATCACCCTGCGCGAGTTCTTGCGTGTTCAAGACAAGGCCGGGCAGCAAGTCGGAATGTCTCTCGCCATCGGCATGGCCTTCATGCTCTTCGGAATATTCATGGCTGCCGCCTCGCTCGTGCGCTACCACCGCACTCGCCGCAGCCTTGACGAAGGCCATTTCGAGCCCGCCAGCGGAATTATCACGGTCGTCGGAACCGTCACTGCCGCTTTTGGCGTCATCCTCATCGCCTACCTCTTTTACACCTCGCACACTCTCTAGCCCACTCGGAGAAAGCCATGTTGCGTTTCGGCGCACCAACCCATCTCAATCCGAGCCTGTGCCAGACTTGCCAGCATTCGCGCCGCATGGAGTCCGATCGTGGATCGGTCTTTCTTATGTGCAAGCTCTCGTTTGAGGATTCGCGATTCGCGAAATATCCAGCACTGCCTGTTTTGGATTGTGCAGGTTACAGGCCCACAGAGTCCGAGCCATCGCGGGACGCGCAACTCTCCTGATCGCCTGGACCGTCATCTTGCCCTATAATTGAGCTTCGGCACGAGTCCACGGAGCCGTCCGCGTAAACCGACCCGTGATTTCACCGATCACCTCAAGAACTCATCAGGAGAACTCTATGTCCGCACCCAGCCGTCGTCCGGAAATTCGCCGCCGCCGTACCCGCGCCGAAAAAATTGCCAAACTGCGTAAGCGCCTCGCCACTGCCACCACCTCGGCCGACAAAGAGCGCCTCACCGCCAAGCTCCATCGCGCCGCTTTCACTTCTCCTGGAAATCCCCTGATCAAGAGCGCCTAGTCTGGAAGCAAGCCTGAGGAAGTGAGGCTTCCTGTCTCTCATCGCACGTCCGTCTGATCAGACGCCAAAACCTTGGAAGTGCTCTCGATTCGTGCTCAGGTCCGATGGCCCACCCCGCACACAGCCAATCAACCCCGCATTTCTGGCTAAAAAGTATGCGGACGGGGCAGGCATTTTTTCGCCCAAATATTTCTCCAGCGCATCTCGCACCAGAACAGACTGAGGCTGGCCACTCATTCCCGCCTGTTTCTTCAGACTTCGAACGAGAGACTCGGCAACGCGGATAGTGATGCGCTTCGAGAACATATCGTTAGAGATGTTGGCACGTTTGTCTGCCATACCATAAAGAGCGGCGCTTGCTCAGTCCGCGTAAACGATCTTCCCGCCCACAATCGTTGCCCGGACCTTCCCCGTCATTTGCCAGCCATCGAAAGGCGTGTTCTTCGATTTCGAGTGCGACTTTGCCGCCTCAAATTTCCACTTTTTCTTCGGATCAAAGATCGTCACGTCGGCCACTGCTCCCCGCGCCAGTGAACCCCGCCCCCGCAAATCGAAACAACGCGCCGGACCTGCCGTAAAGAGCTCCACAATTCTCACTAGCGGGATGCGCTTCTCCCGATGCAGGCGCGTGATCGCCAGCGCCAGCGCAGTCTCCAGCCCGGTGATGCCAAAGGCCGCCCGCTCAAATTCCATATCTTTCTCGTGCGCGGCATGCGGAGCGTGATCCGTGGCGATCGCATCCACCGTCCCATCCGCCAGCGCGACCAAAATAGCCTCGAGATCAGATGCCGACCGCAGCGGCGGATTCATCTTGTAGTTGCTGTCGTAGTCGCGCATGTCTTCGTCGGTCAGCACGAAATGATGCGGCGTAACTTCCATCGTCACTCGCGCCTTCGCGCGTTTGGCTCGCCGCACGCTCTTCAACGCATCCGCAGTGGAAAGATGCGCCACATGTAAACGCGCATTCGGAATCTGCATTGCCAGCGCCACATCCCGCTCGACGATCGAAGCCTCGGCCGCTGCCGTCATCCCGCGCAGTCCGAGACGAAACGACTGCGCCCCCGCGTGCATTGAGCATCCTTCTGTCAACCGCGTGTCTTCGGCATGCTGCACGACCGGAAAATTCAGCTCTCCGCCCAGCACCAGCGCCTCACGCATAATCGCATCGTCGAGGATGGGCTTGCCGTCATCCGTTACCGCGATTGCGCCAGCCGACTGTAGCGCGCGAAAATCGGTGAGTGCCACGCCCTTGCTCCCCATCGTAGCGGCCGCGATGCCAAAAACATTGACCAAGGCCTCGCGCTCCGGCTGCCGCAGCCACTCGATCCACTCCACCGAATCAACCACCGGCACTGTGTTCGGCATCGTGCAGACGGAGGTAAATCCGCCCGCCGCCGCGGCAGCCGTACCGGTTGCAATCGTCTCCTTGTGTGTCTGGCCCGGTTCGCGCAAATGCACGTGCAGATCGATAAAACCTGGCGCCACGACGAGTCCGCGAGCGTCGAACGTCTCGTCCGCGCCGCCCTTGATCTGGCCTGGAGCAGCAACCTCGGCCACGCGCCCGTCCTTCAGCAGCACATCCATGGGCGCGTCGATTCGCGCCGCCGGATCGATCAAATGACCGCCTTTGATTAACAGGCTCGGAGTTGCCGCAGCTCGATTCTTCCCCGCGCTCATCGCATCTTCCCCATCGCCCGCGCCAGAATCGCCATGCGCGTCGGCACTCCGTTCCTTACCTCTTCCAAGATGCGCGCCTGCGGACCGTCCGCGACTTCGCTGGTCAGTTCCAGGCCGCGAATGATCGGTCCCGGATGCATCACGATCGCGTCCTTCTTCGCCATCTTCAACCGTGCCGTATTCATCTGGTAGCGTGCAATATACTCGCCGAGGTCGATGCGCAACCCCGCGAGGCGCTCTTTTTGCACGCGCAGCAGCATCACCACATCCGCTCCGCGCAGCGCATCTTCCATGTGGCGCGTTCCGCGAATTCCTGGCGCGAGCGTTATCGCAATATCAGGCACAAGTTCGGGAGGACCACACAAAGTAATTTTCGCTCCAAACTTGCTGAGCAGATGGCACGCCGAGCGCGCGACGCGGCTGTGAAAGATGTCGCCGACGATCGTGACCTGCAATCCTTTTAAAGTTTTCTTGTTTCGCAGAATGGTGAAGGCGTCGAGCAGCGCCTGCGAAGGATGCTCGTGCAGCCCGTCTCCAGCATTAATGACTGGCACATCAATGTGCCGCGCCATCACATGCGGCGCGCCCGCGTTCGGATGACGGATAACGATGATGTCCGCGCCTACCGCGCGCACGGTGTATCCCGTATCCAGCAGCGATTCGCCCTTCTCGATGCTCGAACCTACGGCTTGGATGAGAACGGTGTGCGCGCCCAGCGATTTGGCCGCAATTTCGAACGAACTCCGCGTCCGCGTAGACGCTTCGTAGAAAAGCAACAGCACCCGCTTGCCTTTGAGCAAAGGCCGCGGCTTGTCCGGATTCATACTCCGGGCAAATTTCAAAAGTTTCAATATCTCGGACGCTTCCAGGCCCTCAATGCCCAGTAAAGAACCGCGCGCTGGATTCATAATCACCGACAACCTGCGTTTACAGCCTACTTGGTCATTCTAAGGATGGCAAAGTCTACGAATTAAGAGTTCGAATACCGTCTTCGCATCTGCACGACAGTTCCTACGCAATCGCAACCTGCTTCTCCATCAGCAAAACCTTCTCCGCGTCATCCACTTCGCGAAGTTTCACTTCGATAATCTGATTCTCCGTCGTCTGCACTTTTCTCCCGACGAAAGCGGCCTCAATCGGTAACTCGCGATGCCCGCGATCGATCAACACGCATAGCTGCAAGCGCTTGGGTCGACCCACACGAAAAAGAGCGTCCATGGCCGCGCGCGTGGTACGACCGGTATAAAGAACGTCATCCACCAGCACGACAGCCTTGTCTTCGATCGGAATCTCGAGCTCCGTTTTGTGCACTACCGGCTTGGAGTCAACCGTGGAAAGATCGTCGCGATACAACGTGATATCGAGCGTTCCGACCAGCACCGGCTTCTTTTCGATGCGCTGAATGATCTTCGCCAGCCGCTCTGCCAGCGGCACCCCTCGGCGTCGTATGCCGACCAGCGCGAGGTCTTCGATGCCATTGTTTTTCTCAAGCATCTCGTGCGCCAGGCGGATTAGAGTGCGCTCCACTTCGGACGCCGACATGAGTTGCGCTTTCTGATGGATCTCAAACGGCCGCTTTGGCATCCGTGAATTCATAAACGCTGCATCATACGCGTGCCAACAAGGTCAGAGCAAGGACGGAGCAAATCCCCGTGAAGAACTGGAAAATTTCGACTCTGGCAGCAGAGATCAGCCACGTGGCTTGCCCGATCGAAACCACATAGCCGCCACCACACCGCCGAAGGACGAAAGCGCGACCGCAAAAATGAAAAATGTCGCGAGCCCGGATGCCGTGAAAATACTGCGGATGCTCGCTTGGAATTGTGGTGCGGCGGTATCGATTCCGTACTTTTGAGCAACTTGAACGACGCTATCCACACACTGCTGCTGGGCGTGGAACACAATAATCGGGATCGTGAAGAGCGCGTTTACGGCGAAAACGACAAAGCCCGCTCCGCCTCCCAGTCGCGCTCCTAACGCCGCGGGCACATCGGAACGCCTCTTGCGGCGATAGAAAAAAACTGCGAGCGCTCCAGTTAGCAAGATACCGAGAAACGGAATGATCCCGATGATTACACCGAGCAGTCCGGCTTTTAGCGCCGAACGAACGGCAATTCCCGAATCGAGCGCAGTTCCACTCTCGTGACCTTCGGTCGATAAGCTTCCTGTTGCTGTTCTTCCCGCGAAGCCGTCTGAATGATCAGAATCTCCGCCTCGAGAAATCGCGCCCGAAGCCTCATCCCGAGCCGCTTCCACCGCAACGTCATCCGGAATCGCGATCCGCACCGAAATTTGAGGCGCGCGGCATTGCGGACAGAAGGGCCGCCCATCCTCGACCACGTTCCCACATTGTTGGCAGGAATGCTCCACTTCTTTGAAGCTAGCGCACTACGCACAGGAGAGCAACCCAATCGCTTGATCCGCCGCATTTCGACTCTGTTGGTTCCTCGGACAGGCTCCTGAAAAACCGCGGAGTCAAGTACGAACGGGAAGGGCACGAGTTCCACTCGTGCCGTAGATCGCGCTCAGCCAACGGCGCCTTCCAGCCGCTGGGGGAAACTTGATCGAAGAAAACACTTTTCGACAAACTCCTAGAGGATTCTGGAAGATCCTTGTTCCTCGAACAAAAAACGGGGTGCAGGATCCCCTTTCCGCGCCCCGCACCGGGAAGCAGTTTCAGCTCGCCGGGCCAAGGGAAGGGCGGAAAACTTGCCCCCGGGCACGGGGCTCACCTTGCGGCAAGTGCGGTAGCGGATCAATGCCTGGCGGGCAACCTGTCAACGCATTCCAAGCGACGAGCTAAGTCCCGTATCAACAATCAGATACAAGTAGTTATTGTCTGACCGGCCGAAGCGGGAAAACCCCGAATGGCTCAGCACACGCTCTCTCAGGTTGGTTCGTCCGATAGCTAAGATGGATGGTAAGATTAAGTCTCCCCCCCGACTGGCAATTGATCCTCCATGGGCTCAACGAGCGTGCCAAAACTCGCCTCTGCTGCGGTTGTTCGCTTCGGTGTGTTCGAGGCCGACTTGTCGTCGCGCGAGCTGCGGAAAAATGGCGTAAGAGTCCGGATTCAGGACCTCCCGTTTCGTGCCCTCATCCTTCTTATCAACCGGACTGGCGAGGTGGTGACACGAGAGGAGTTCCGGCAGGCGCTGTGGCCCGACGACATCTTTGTCGATTTTGATCGCGGCATCAGCAGCGCCGTCAAGCGCTTGCGAGACGCGCTCGGCGACTCTCCCGACAATCCGATTTTTGTGGAAACGGTCGAGCGGCGCGGCTATCGCTGGATTGCCCCGATGCACATTCCGGAACCGGTGAACCCCGATCGAGCCGAGGTCAAATCCGCGGAAGCTTTTGCCCCGGATTTGCCCAAGCCTTGGCGCCGGTGGATTCTGCTAATCGCATTGCCGGTTGTAGCGGCGCTCCTCGCGTTATGGATGGCCCGCCCCGTTGCGCGCTGGACGAAGGCGAGCGCGAAGACGCGGCCTCTCGCCTCCTCTTCAAATTCGAGTCCCTCCCCTTACTCGGCCAATAGCGGCTTGCCGCGCGCTGCCGCGAATCACGAGGCAGAAGACTTCTATCTGAAGGGGCGTTTCTACTGGAACAAGCGAACTCCCGAAAGTCTCGACAAAGCCGTCGACGCGTTTACACAGTCAATCGTGCATGATCCTAACTATGCTCCCGCCTATGTCGGCCTGGCCGACTGCTACAACCTGCTGCGGGAATATACCTTGATGCCCGCGTCGGAGGCTTATCCGCGCGCCTATGCCGCCGCAAAGAAAGCCGTCGAACTTGACGAGAAGTCTTCCGAGGCACACGCCTCGCTCGCGTTCGTATCATTTTTCGGAATGTGGGATGCCGCTACGGCTGATCGGGAATTTCGCCGCGCGATTGAATTGAATCCGAACAATGGCCTCGCCCACCATTGGTATGCGACTTATCTGATATGCCTGCGTCGCGACCGCGAGTCGTTAGCAGAGATCGAACGCGCGCGCTCTCTCGATCCCAGTTCCAGTTCCATTCTCGCGGATAAAAGTATCCTTCTCGCCGAAACTGGCCGGCATCAGGAAGCCATCGCTTTGCTGAAGCAACTGGAAGAAAACGAGCCCAACTCAGTCTCGGCTCATCGTTACCTGAAATACATTTATCTCAACGATGGGCAGTATCGCGATTATCTGGCGGAATCCTTAAAAGAAGCCGATCTAATGCATGACAGTGCCGCCTTAACCGTTGCCGAAGCCACCGCGAAGGCCTTCGCGACGGGAGGCGCGCGCCCCATGCTTGAAACCCTCCTGCGGGAACAGAAGAAACTCTACGAGCGCGGTACATTCTCTCCCTATAAGCTCGCCGAAACCTGCGCGATGATCGGCAATAAGGCGGAAGCGCTGCAATACTTGAAGGTCGCTTACGAAAACCGTTCCGATGGCGTCATCGACATCGAAGCCAATTTCGCGCTACAAAGCCTTCACAACGAACCAGCCTTCCGCCAGGTAATCGATAAGTTGGGCTTGCCGCCCCTCCCGCCCTCGTAGCGAGACTTCTCGAGCCGCGAATTCGCGGTCAAAGATCACGGTCAGATCGTCTCGTCCTTGCCCGTGTGCATCCGGATGTAAACCAGCGCAAAGCGCGTGCCATGACCGTTCGGCTTCACCGAAACCAGGCGCTGATTGCCTTCGGTTCCCACCTTTAACTCCACCGAGTCTCCGCTGCCACTGTTGTTGCCACACGAGACCGGCTTATCCGTGTCTTTGTCTTCGTGATCGGTTGACGCATTCACGTGCCCGCTGCCACTCCATTCGCCGCGGCATTGGATCGGCTTCCCGTACCTCTGCAGTTCTTTGCCGTAATATGCCGTGAGTTTTTCGGGAGCGTCGTCGGAAGTAAACTCCGCCGCAACCACTTTCAGCGAGAATCCCCCAAACGAAAGATTCACATTGGCGCTCTTCTTGTCGTCGCCGTCATCTTTCGGCGCGGGCTTGGCTCCGGGATAAAGCGTTAACCCGGCATCCCGGATGTCCGCTTCCTCGCTCACGTGCAAGTCTCCAATCGGAGACTTGATATCCACCTTCGCCTCGCCATCTTTGTTCTTGTCGTGGGCGTCAATGCTGCATGCGGGGAGAATCCACAGCCCCGCCATCACCGCGGCCAAAGAGAACTTTGCCATCACACTACGGCGCAACATCTGCGTAGCCGCTGTTTTGCCGAACGCGTTGCTATTCAACATGGGGAACGCCTCCTGATTTTGCTTGCGCCGCCCGTTCCAGGCCGTCGCCGCGATTCGCGACTCCCGGAATCGTCACCGGCAAATGACCGCCGATTGGAATCTCGCCAAAAATCGCCTTGACCGCCGCCGTCTCCGAAACCGATACATTCGAATATGCGCACACATAATTCTGGATGGCCGGAAAATCCTGCACCGTATACGGATTGCCCATCGCCAGCACAACCGTGCGTTCCGTGGCGCGCTCCAGAATCGAACTCAGCAACGCTCCCGTCGCTGGGTCCATCGCCACCGTATTCGTCAACCCGCCTCCCGCGCCGCGCATCACCTTACCCGCCACGGGCACCACATAAATTGCCGCCACTACGTGCTCGGCCGCTGCGATCGAGTCGAGCACCGCAGGCGCCATCCCGGCCGCCGACCGAGCATCGACATAAATCATTCGCGCATCCGGCACGCGGGCTAGGATCTGCCGCTCCAGCATCCGTCCCGAGTCCGTCCGCAAGTCGTCGGAAAAAATCACCACCACAAGACGGTTGCTCACCTCTGTCAACGATTGATACGGAAGCGCCGCCTCAGGAGTTCCAGAAGAAATTGGAGTCGTCGCCAGTGGGATCACCTTCCCGTTATCCCGCACCAGCGTAATCGCCTCATCGGCAATCCGTTGCCCCACTTCCAGATTCTCCGGCTTGGCAATTTCGCTCGACAACTGGCTGAGGTCCACCAACCGCGCCTTATTCAGCCCAATCGAAGCCTTCAACTCCAGAATCTTCCGCACCGAATGATCCAGACGCTGCCGGCTGATTTCCCCGCTGTGTACCGCCTGCAGCATCGAGCGGTAGCTGGCATCCAGATCCGCCGGAATAATCAGCAGATCGTTGCCCGCCTTGAAAGATTCAACCGCGGCCCGGCCGATATCCTTCGCGTACATTCGTGTCAGCCCAGCCATATCGAGCGCGTCCGTAACGACGACACCCTTGAACCCCATATCCTCTTTAAGCAGTCCCGTAACAATCGCCTTCGAAGTCGTTGCCACCCGGTTCGGCTCGGAATCCAGCGCCGGCACCGTCACATGCGCCACCATCACCGCATCCACCCCCGCCTCAATCGCCCGCTTGAACGGAGGCAATTCCACCGCCTCCAGTCGCGCCCGATCTCCCGTAACATGCGCCAGCCCAAGATGAGAATCCGATGCCGTGTCGCCATGGCCTGGAAAATGTTTGGCCGTCGCCAGCATCCCGCCCTCATGCGCTCCTTTTATATACGCCGCCACGAAATCGCCCACCTGCTGCGGATCTCCTCCAAACGACCGCGTATTAATAATCGGATTCGCCGGGTTCGAGTTCACATCCGCATCCGGAAAGAAATTCCAATGCACCCCGATCGCGCGCGCCTCCAGCGCCGTGATTCGCCCAAACGCCTCGCTCTCCTCCGGCTTTCCCGTGGCCCCAAATGCCATCGCATGCGGAAATACCGTGGTCCCGTTCAACCGCATCGCCAGCCCGCGCTCAAAATCCGCCTCCACCAGCAGCGGCAACCTCGAAGACCTTTGCAAACGATTCAACAGGTCGGCCGCAACATACGGCTGGCTTTTCAGCAGCACCGGACCATCGACCGGAACGCTCATCACCACCGAGCCAATGTGATATTTGCGAATGTTATCCCGCAGCTGCACGAAGATCGGATCGGCGTCGTTGAGAAACTGCACCCGCACCCAGGTAGAAAACAACTGCCCGACTTTTTCTTCCGGAGACATCCTGCGCAGCGTCTTGTCCGCCCATTTCTGCCCCGCTTTATCCAGATGGATCGGACCCGCCGGCAGAAAGTGGTCGCTGTGTTTATCTTTGTCTTTCGCGGAGCAAAGCGCGCCCGTCAACAGCAGCGCGATCACCAGAGAATGTCGAAGCATGCCATTGACAATAGCAAAAACACGAGGGAACGTCCCACAAGTCTTGGGTTGATCGGACTCTTCGGTACCTTTGATTCAACGGCTGGACCGAAGCCCGCTAAGCAGAGAAAGCTCTCAACTTAACCCGCTGCGCACGGTCGCGACCGCTTCTGCACGAATCTCGGCGTTATCCCCGAACCCCGCCAGCCATTTCACTTCTTTCTCTCGCCGAAACCATGTGATCTGCCGCTTGGCGTAATTCCGATGCGCCTGCTGCGCCGCCGCCAGCGCCGCGTCTCGATCGATTTCACCTCTCAAATATTGCATCGCCTGCCTGTATCCCAGCGACGTTAGCGGACGCGCCGCTTCCCCATACTTTGCCAGCAGTGTTTTCGTCTCCTCAATCAGGCCGTCCGCAAACATCTTCGCCGCCCGCTGATTGATTCGCGCATACAGCGCCTCCCGCTCAGGATTCAACCCGAGCCGTAGAACACGAAATCCTCGCAACCCCTCGCGTCCTTCTCGCCACAATTCGGTCATGGTCTTCCGAGAGGAAGTCTCTCGCGAAGGTGTCAGCCGCAAGAAAGCTGGCCGCGAAAGTAAACACACCTCAACTGCCCGAATCACCTTGGGAAGATCATTCGGATGAATTCGCTCTGCCGCCGAACCGTCGAGCCGTCGCAGAATCCGATGCAAGTATCCGGCTCCGCGCCTATCCGCGCGCTCCCGAAGTCTCTCGCGTAACTCCTGCGAACGCTGTGGACCGGCAAAAAGCCCGTCAACCAGCGCGCGCAAGTAAAGTCCCGTCCCTCCGCTGACGATGGGCAACTTCTTTCGTCCATCGATCTCGCGCAAAGCCTCCCGCGCCTGTCTAGCGTATTCGCCGGCGCTGATATCCGCTAGTGGATCGACGCAATCCACCAGGTGGTGTGGGATCTCCGCACGCTCCGCAGCGCTCGGTTTCGCCGTGCCGATTTCAAACTCACGGTACATCGCAACCGAGTCGCAGTTCACGATCTCCCCATCAAAGTGGCGCGCGATCTCGAGTGCCAACGCCGTTTTCCCGCTCGCTGTCGGGCCCAGCACAACAACCGCCAGCGGTTCCTGCTCTGACTTCGTCGGGCTCTGCAAGCTATCGTTCTCTGATGGATTGTTCTTCAAGAAATGGTCCGGCAGCGTCAACTTGTTACCGTGCGCTCCACGGAATATCTCGCCAGTATCGGATGATCGTAAGAAGAAGCAGCAGACCGGCAATCAGAAGCAAGCCCGTGGCCTCGGCCGCATAAGCAGCATGGCGGTGGTGATGCTCATCGTCGGTATGCGCGTTTTCCGAAGGCTGCCCGGCGCTGGCGGGCTTCGGCGGAACAGGCTTGTTCACGCCGCTATTGTAGCCCTTCGTCCACCATTAGAAGCGAGTTGGATTTGCAGCCGTACCTGGTCAACATAGGCTGGAGTATGCATTTGACGCAATCGAAGCAATCGCAGTACCGTTCCGCGTTGGACCCTCCGTTTGTTTTTCAGCGGAGATCAATGCGGAGGTTTGATTTATGGCAGGCAAGGAAGAACTCGCCTCGGCGAAGGCTGAAATTATCGGGCCTTAATAGAAAGATTAGAGAACTCGAAGAAAAGCTATTGCAAACGCCCTCTCGAAGCAGATGGAGGTTGGCACCAAGAAATTGGAACGATCATCAGCCGAAGCGCTCCCTAAGACGAAAAGCAAAGCTCATTCGATGCCATGAGCGAAGCCATCAATCGAGGCGCTGTCATCATCCAAGGCGTTGAGCACCCCCATGAATGCTATAGGTCTGATGGCTTTAGGCCAGTTTTCTTCGCGATGCGAGAGAGCATCTTCGAGCCAAGTTCTTCGCTGTCGGCAAACGCCCACGTATAGTGATATGAAAATTTGGGATTGCGGAGTTTAAGGTGGGAACCTTCTTGAGTGGAGGCAGGACTCCATCCAATGCGGAGAAGCGCCTTGTATACGAATTTGGCTTTGATGCTAGGCCAGTGACTCAAGCAATGGCGCGTTCGAACCGGATAGATTTGGGCGGGTCTTCGTGCGAATTCTCTACTTCATCCGCGACCGCTCGGAGCGCGATTGCGTAGGCCTTGTTAATAGCCTCTTCTTCTGTTTTGCCATACGCCAACGCGCCAGGCGTTTCGGGAATTTCAGCGATCCAGCGACCGTCAGTTTCGCGCTCAGTTTCGACATTAAACTGCACGTCTTGGCTCCCTCTGGTACTACGCGGCGGTTTGGGCCCGGTGATCACAGTATCTAAGATGCCTGATAAAGCCCGTCGGTGCATGATTACCGAGGTACTCGATCCGACGGGCAAGAATACGCAAAAACTAGAACTTTTCCAAGAGTTCATTCACACCGCTATTAGCTCTTTATATTCAAGGTTTTCCGAAGATCAGTCTTAGCATCGTGGCCCGCGTCTCTCCTCCATAGCCGAAGAACTTCACAACACCTGCGAGGCTTCGTCGAAGTCCAGACGCGGATTGCGCGGAAACAGCTTGCCCGGATCGCCGTAGCCCAGATTGCACAGGAAATTTGCTTTCCATTTTCCATCCGGAAAAAACTCAGCGTTCACCTTCGCCGCATCAAAGCCAGACATCGGACCACAATCCAGACCCACGCTCCGCGCCGCGATGATGAAGTACGCTCCCTGCAACGAACTGTTGCGAAACGCTGTTTCATCCGCGAACGGCTTGTTGCCCACGAAATAGGATCGCATGTCGGCGTGCGGAAACAACTTCGGAAGCTTCTCGTAAAATTCGGTGTCCCACGCGATAATCACGGTGACTGGCGCGGCTTTCACCTTGTCCACGTTCAATGGCATGACGGCCGGCAGAAGGCGCGCCTTGGCCGCCTCGCTTTCTACAAATACAAATCGTGCGGGGCTGGCGTTCGCGCTCGTCGGTCCCATCCGCGCCAGGTCATACGCTTGTCGTAGCTTCTCGACGGGAACTCGCTTGGGAAGCCATGCGGAATGCGTACGCGCGTTTCGGAATATCTGGTCCAGAGCCGCGCTGGAGAGCTCGGTCGGTTTGGCGATGTCTTGTACTGTCATAATCTGCCTCTTCTCGGTTCCCATTTGGTGTTAGGTATACTTAGGGAACTAGCACTAGAATAGAGATCAAGAAGGCCGAGCGCAAGCAGGCACATTTATGTCACTCAGTCACAAGCACAATTCGTGCGTTGCCGTCCGCGAAGTGCTGAATCGTGTTGGCGACAAGTGGAGCGTACTCATCGTCCAGCTTCTCGCCGACCGTCCCAAGCGCTTCAGTGAGTTACGCCGCACCATCGACGGTATTTCGCAGCGTATGCTGACGCTGACGTTGCGTGGGTTGGAGCGGGACGGCCTCGTCACTCGAACCGTCTTTCCCGTTATCCCACCGCGGGTTGAGTACGAGTTGACCGAACTAGGACGCACCTTGCGGAAGCCTATCCAGACCCTTGCAAAATGGGCGCAAGACAACCGCGAACAGATTCAACAGGCTCGGAATCATTACGACGCCAAAAAACCCGCAGGTAGATAGAGCCACTGTCGGACTGAATCTACCCGCGGATCGCAACTTGCCCGGCGACTACTTCCAGGGCCCACCTGTATGGACCATCCATAAATCAGTTTCGGCCGACTGAATCACCCGAAATGGCATCCAGAAATATCCTCGCTGCCCCCAGCCATCCCCCCAACTGTTCTGCATGAGTGCTAACTGCTTCGTCATGTCGTAGCCCAGACAAAGCACTTCGTGCCCTCCCTGCTGCTCTTCGCCCGGTTGAGGAACCGGCATGATGCCCGTGTCCTCAACTTGCTGCGACATAAACGATTCGTAGACTGTGAATCCAACCGTAACCAGCCACGGCGTTGCATCGGCCAGACATCCAAGAAAATCCGACAGAGTGACGATCCGATGGTATGCCCCTGTCTTATATTTGAGCGCGTTCTGTGATTGCGCCGCCGTCGGTGCAGTCAACGTACCTGCGACATACGGATAAAGCGCCGTTTCGCAGCATCCCTTCGCCGTTAGGACCTGGCATCCCGTCCGCGGCATCGCACCTTCATCATGAGGAAACGACCCATCCGCCATGAGTTCTTCCGCATAAAGGCACTGCGGGCTCAAGATCGGAGACGACTTCTCATACTTCCGCGCAATCCACTCCCGCGCCGACGAGAATGCATGGCCCGTGCAACTTCCCTCCTCACCCTGGTCCTTGATCGGTCCGCCCCAGTCCCGTAAATCGACCTGAAGTGGAACGGGCTCCGCTCGTCGCGAAGCCCGGTACAACCGATCCCGCACGTCATGGATGTCACGCAACGCTCCGAATTTGCGGTTCGTCATTGCAGTTGCCCGAACGTCAACACACGCACAATCTTCGAATGCCCATGCAGTCTCAGTGTCGGCGTGGCTGCATCGACGGCCGCATTGCCGGTCTTCGCCACAAGAACGCCGTTGTAGTGATCAGCAAAGGTTGAGATCCGATAAGGCGGAATGGCTTCGAACCTTTGTGACGGTGCCAGACCTGCGTTTTGACAAGATGGAATCACCGCCGTAATCGCTTGGATTGTCCCTGCGACCAAACCTGAAAGCAGCGTGATTTTCGTTTGCGTATTCGGGTCGCTGACTTGTGAAACCTGAAGCACCAATTGTTGATCCGCCTGATATGTGCCGACAGCCGCCTGCAACTGCTGACAAACTCCCGGCCCAGCTCCCGATGACACTTGGGCGAAGTCACCCGCCAACACCTTGATGTCCGCAGCGTCGCTATTGATCTTTGCGGCCAGACTGGCATTCATCGGCTGCCCATTTGCCACAGCCACAATTTGCAGAATGTTGATGAGCGCCGGTGCCGCCGCAGCCAGAATCGAGTCCAGCGTAGACACCCAGGCAGTCGAACAAGCAGTACAAGACACGGCAAGAAACAACACAACGATAAGAGCTTTCTTCACAAGCATTCTCTCCTTATCAGGATTTCGTTTCAAAAATGGTTTTGGGAATGGCACTCCTTCAGAGGTGGCTAAAAAACAGAGGTCGCTGAAAAACTCCGAATTCAAGTGCTCTTGGGAAGGACCCGAGTCCCACTCGGGCCGCAAGTTCGTGCAACACGTGGCGCTTCTAGCGCCTGAGGGAGGCGCGCTTGACACCCCGAACTCCGCGCCCCAGAGGGGCGAACGAAAATACGGCAAAGCTCTCACGCGTACTCTCCAGCCCTAACTGGTTGCTGAAAAACTCACGAATACATCCGCAGCGGTGGAAGAGCGGCGCTTCAGCGCCGCGTACGCGATTTAGAATCAGTGCGGGCTTTAGCCCCCGTGGTCGTTTTCGTCGCGACGGAAGTGTTTTCAGCAGCCTGCTAGAGTTACTTCGAACTAACACTCGGATACGGCGACGGAAGCCAATGCGCGACAATCACAGCCAGCGGCGCTAGGATCGCCGCCGCAGACGCATGGTTCATCCAGAACGCCGCAATTGCCGGCGTCGCCGCATTTGCCAGCGTAGTAAGAAGCAAAATGGCAGTCGGTACATAAGCAGCATACTTATTCACAATATTTCTCCTTTGTTACAACCTTCATTCTTTCTAAAACGCTCGAATGCCTAACTCGTACGGCGCTCGCGGCGAGCGTTTCGTTAGCGCCTCCCGGCGCGGCCTCGTTCCCTCCTTCGCCAACCCGATATGAACCCATCCATACTCGAGAATCAGTTGGTCGTATTCGAGTTCGGACTTAAGAATGGCCAGCGCTACTTCCGCAGCCGTGCCGTACTGTCCGCAAACAAAGTCGCAGGCCAATCCGAAGCAATGCGCGCTCGTAGCGACGCCCCCAACCGCCTCATTAACCCGCGGCGCGCGGTAGCCGCTGTGAACCGTAATCGGTTTGCCGAGCAACGCCCGCACCTTCTCCATCAGCGCCGCCACACACTTCAAATTGGCAACAATCTCCGGATCCGCCGCATTGTCAATTCCAAGACGTGCCGCCGTCTCGGAGAAAGTCATCTCCTCCAGACTGAAATGCTCTGAAATGTTCATGAATTTCCTACTCTGGATTTCCCTACTGATGCGCCGAGAGCGCATCCATAATCACCACATCGCCTCGACAGTCGCTGGCCCCAATGTTTTGCACCGTCGCCGTCCCCCACGTCTGCGTACAACCATTCCCCGCTCCCAACGCGGTCGGCCCCGTCTGGCACCACCCGCCGCTCGGAGTCCCGCCGCTCGTCGTCCCCGACACAATCGTCTGATAAATGAAGCCCCCAGTGTTACTGGTGACCGGATAAACCGTGTCCGCTATCCCGCCATTTGCTGGATCACTCGTATAGAGCGTCATTCCCGCTGCCGGAGAGAACATCCCCCGCAACTTCTGACACATCGTGTTCGCCGCCAGGTTCGATCCGCGCGTGCCCATCATGTCGCTACCGAACGCCACCAAGTCGCCGAGTGGCGAGACAACTCCAATCGCGTTTTGCACCGCGAAGTTCTGCACAGATCCCGTGTTCCAATCGTGGCCAAACCGGTATTCCAATCCGCTGCCATCCGATTTCACCGCGATGATCTCCGCATACGCTGAGCTCGTATAACTCGTCGGCCAAGCCGGAACGTCCGTCGTTGACGAAAACATCGGCTGATCGTCATTACTGTCCGCATTTCGGTACGTGCCATGATCGTCACAAGGCAGAGAAGCATTCAAGATATTGGTGCCTGGATTCATAACTCCGTTAATCACCGGATCGGAATACAGTGCATCCGAATAGTGCTTCCCGTAATACTTCCGCAAATATCCAGCCGCATTGTGCCCCGTACAGTTCGAAAAATCAGAGCACGGCGCGACCAGCGTACTGGTCGTATCCAGAATGTAATTTAGGCAGTAAGCCTCCGTATTACTCCAATCCGACGGAGACACATCCGGTTCGTTCCCCACATTCCCCGCCACCAACGAGGTGTAATACAACCCGCCATAACTAACCACATTCTTCACGGCATAAGTTGTCGTCGCCGAGTAAGGCCCAATCCAGTTTGCCGACGATACCTGGCACGTCAGCGTCCCTGAGTTCCAGTTGCCCGGAGAATTCTCCGCATTCGCCCCCGTCGGTGAAAACGTCACATACTGCCCATTCATTCCCTGTTCGACTTCATGAAGCGTGAAACGATCCGGAAGCCCGCATGGCGGCCCGCTCCCCGCCCGCGCGCAAGCAATCGCATCATTGGTCGTCATCAACCCGGCAGGTGCCGAGTTCTGGTAGCCGCGATAAATCTTCCCTAGTCGCGTGTTCACTCGCGTACATCCTTGCGACGGACGGTACACCACATAGTCATATCCCGGACCTTGCCCACCCAGTCCGCCGATATTAGTCCAGGTAACTCCTCCGTCCGTACACGTCGATCCACTCGCACTACACGTCGACCAGGTCGGCTCCGTCCCCGCCGTCGGACCCGTCACCGCCGTCGCCTGATACCCCTTATTCCCAGAATTCCCCACCGTGGGAAGAATGAACGACTCATTCACCGTCGGCGTCCACGAAGCAGCCCAGTCGATTCCCCCGCCCATGCCATAAGACACCGACCCATCATTGGCGATCTGAAAGGATCCCGTCCATGTGGCGTTATAAGCTGTGCCGTTACCGAGCGCACCCATGAGCACATTGCAGTTCCCGTAGTTATTCGACGTGAAATCAATGTACGGCGTACGAATGATCGTGTTAGCAGCCTGTCCCGTGCATCCCGGATCCGTCGCATAACGGCAAATCGCAATCCGGTTAATCTGGGTCGGCGGATTCGCCAATTCATACAGTATGTTGGTCTCGGAAGGCACTCGACTAAACGAGAAGCTCCCTCCCGCAGCAAGATTCCCCGCGCCGCCTCCCGTATAAATTCCGCTCTCGATCACACAGTTAGACGCCGGCGCCGCCGTACAAGTGTGCGCGTGAATCGCCGTCGGATTGATGTAAAGAATCGTCGCCCCGCCGCCCGAGTTATGCACCAACAACAGTTTCTCGTCCTGCGAGAACGCGTCCCACGCGCCATCCGACCCCATATGCCACGAAGACGCATAACTTGATCCCGAATTCAACGTCGTCTGATCCGTCGCCAGCACTAAGTAAGAGCCGAAATCCGGATCCGATCCCGCCGTCCCATACGAAGCTTCCTCCGGGTAAGGAATCGCGTCTCCGTTCCGCAGCATAAAACTCATCGGACTTCCCGCGCGCCCAGTCAGCGCTCCCGGCACGCACCCACTCTCCGCTCCCGTTACGCAGTTGTCCGTGCGCGCCGCGTAAGTCTGTACTGCGCCGCTCGCGCCCACCGCAAATTGCGCCGCACCGGAGTACGCGCCCGCCCCACTGAACACCGCTTGTCCAAATCCAGGCAGCGCCATCCATACAACCGCTAGAAACACGCTCTTCATCGCTCTCCGCTCCCCACCGCACTCGTTGTGCAAGCCAGCCTCGTCTCATCCACGCCAGACGCAAAGCTCTCCCCTTCGCGCCCGAAGTCGCGTCTCGCTTCGCTATAATGGTTGTTTGCGTTCACCTCGCCTTTTTTAGCGAGGCTTCATGGAGAGAAGGAATTATTTATGCCAACCGACGTTGTCATGCCCCAGATGGGCGAATCAATTTTTGAGGGCACCATCACCAAATGGCTGAAAAAGGCCGGCGACAAGGTGCAGCGCGACGAGCCCCTGTTTGAGATCTCAACCGACAAAGTTGACGCCGAAATCCCCGCGCCCGCCAGCGGTATCCTTCAGGAAATCAAGGTTGCCGAAGGCAATACCGTTCAGGTCAACACCATCGTCGGCATCATTGGCGAGGCGAACGGCGCTCCCGCCGCCGCTCCCGCGCCAGCGAAGTCCTCACCGTCCGTTGCCTCCCCAGCTCCGCCTCCCGCAAAAGCCGAAGCCCCAGCTCCGCCCGCCGCCACTCCTGCGGCCGCCTCGCGCGACGCCGAAGAAGACGATTCCGATGTTCGCTCCTCTCCGCTCGTCCGCAAACTCGCCCGCGAAAATAACGTCGACCTCGCAAGGGTCTCTGGCACCGGAACCGGTGGCCGCGTCACCAAACAAGACGTCCTCGATTTTGTGGACCGCCGCGTCGCTGCCCCAGCTGCCGCCCCCGCGCCGCCAGTCGCCGCTCCCGCCCCTCGTCAGGCTCCCGCGTCGGCCGTCGCTTCCGGCGACTTGGTGCCCATGTCGCAAATGCGCAAGATCATTGCCCAGCGCATGATCGAGTCCCGCCGCACCAGCGCTCACGTCCACTGCATGTTCGAAGTGGATATGACCCGCATCGTCAATCTCCGCAACAAACTCAAGAGCGGATTCGAGCAGCGTCATGGCGCGCGCCTTACCTTCATGCCCTTCTTCGTCCGCGCCGCGATCATCGCCTTGCAGCAATATCCCATCGTCAACAGCTCGCTCGAGGGCGATGCCGTTCGCTACCACCAACACGTCAATGCCGGAATCGCCGTCGCCCTCGATTGGGGACTCATCGTTCCCGTCCTCAAAAGCGCCGACGAGCTCAACTTCCTCGGACTGCAGCGCGGCATCACCGACCTCGGCGAACGCGCCCGCACCAAGAAGCTCATGCCCACCGACGTCGAAGGCGCGACCTTCACTATCACGAATCCTGGTCAATTCGGAGCCGTTTTCGGCCTGCCCATCATCAACCAGCCGAACGTCGCCATCATGGGCGTCGGCGGAATCACCAAGCAGCCCATGGTCATCACCGACAAAGACGGAGCCGATTCCATCGCCATCCGTTCCGTCGTTCACCTCACCCTCGGCTACGACCATCGCATCATCGACGGCGCCCTCGCCGACCAGTTCATGGTCGTCGTAAAGAAGTCGCTCGAAAACTGGACCGAAGACGTCGGCTAAACCGCGCAGGGGCGGACGGCCCATTCGTCCGCCCCCACCAAGCCCCACTGCGCCCGCCCGCAGTGGACTTTACTTCATCCCCAGGTACGACCGCCACGCCATCACTACGCTGATCGCGAAGGTAAGTGCAAACGTGATTCCCGCAATTACGATCCGGTCATAAACCGTTCGCCGCAGATCGTTCTTCTCCAGCGATGCAAGCCTTTCTTCCGCCAGGCTCATTCTTCCCGGCTGACCATTCCCTACGATCATGTCCATCTTGGCCTCAAGCCGTCCGAGTTTTTCCAGCACCTCCTGCTGAAAATCGCTGCCGCGACGGCATATTACTTTTTCGATTGCCTCAATCTCATCGTTTCTCATAGTGGATAATCAACGTGCAATTTCGTGCTGTACCTCGAATACCTCGGTGGCACGTTGCCGTCATAGCTCCTTAAGTAATAATCTTGCGCGCGGGCGAAGCGCGTGACCGTAAAACTCTCGCTCGTAAAACGGCCGATCAAATTGCCGCTGTACCCCTGGCCCCAGCCTACGTCGGAGTACCGCACTTCAATTCCACCTCCAGCCACCGGAACAAAACCAACGTCAATCGTCGCCGTCGTCGAACCCACATTCGTCACCTCGGCCTCCGTGACGTCCGCCAGATAAATATTCCCCACCTGCTTCACGTCGATCGGCGTCAGCACCTCCGTCTGTTTCATCAGCGCCGTTACAAAGGCAAAAGCCAAAGACGGATCTCCCGCATCCACAAACCGCAACGTATACCGGCTGTTTTCGCCAGCGATATCGACGATTTCTACATCCACTTCGCGCACGATTCCCGCAAACGTCGCCATCCTCGACGGCACACTCACCGCCAGAGCATCCCCCGGAAAAATATCCGCCGCTCCCCCCGGCAAGAATCGGCTCCATACCTGGTATTCGCCGGACCACCCCTGCCCTGCGTCATCCAGCAAAGCTAGCGCCGCTATCTCGCAATCTGCCGCAGTGCGCGGAACCGGCAAGCCAATCTCGCGCACGCTCCCGCGCACTCCATCGTCGCCTCCGCGCTGGTGCGCCGCAATACTCGCCGAGTCAATCACGCGCGCCATCGCGTGACTTTGCCCGCGATAACTCACTTCGATCAACTCATTCGCCGCTGGTACCGACTCCGCGTAGAACTCCAGTTCTGACCCGGTTGTAATCTGGCACGCCGCGCCATCGAGCAATGATCCTGTCAAGACCGTAGCCGGACTTCCCTCAGGCATCGTGCTTCTTACCACTGCGTCGATCGGTAGCCATAAGTAAGTGAACGCAATCGAACACTGAATGCTCTCGGCGTTGATCAGCGCGTAACTACAAAATCCCGGCGCGTTCGCAACAACACCGTCATAAAGGACCGTCGCTGGCGCAATCTGCGTCGCCGGGTTCGTCGGGTCGATATCATGCACCGCCAGCACGATTCGAACGTCGCACGCCACTGCACTACCGCCCCGCGGCGACCCACTCGGGTGCAATGAGGAATGAAAAACCTGCTGCATCCGGTAAGTCTCCGCAGGATAGACCCGCGTCGTGAAGACATAACGGTGTCCGGATTGCGTCGTCAGAACCGCCCCCGAAACCGCACCTCCGATCAGCGCTTGAATGTTGCAGTTGCCGCCCGAAGCCGTCAGCCGAAATCCCGCGAGACATTCCCCAATCGCAATAGCGCCCGCGTACAGCCCGCCAATCACGCCGCTCGACGCTCCGTTAAACACGAAATCTCCGTGCTCCAGCACGGTCGCCCCGCCCAGTTCAACCAGCTCAATGAACTGCAGCAACGTTTGTCCGTCAACTCCCGTTCCTCCCGCAACGTTCAACTGCCCGTTGCCGACCGTAATCGCCCCTCGTGGGTCTGTTACGACCCAGTGCGTCGGATCCAACGTCGTGTAGGTTTCATCGAGAATCGTGCGGTTATACAACGCAACTTGACTGCTTCGCGTAAATGGTTTTTCCGACAGATAAAAGTAAGTCGTCTCCCCATCGCCGACGAAGTAGTCCTTCACATGCGCATCCGGCTCTAATGGGCCCAGAATCGTCAAGTCATTAATAAGCCGATTCACGCTCTGCAACTTCAAATCACTCGGCGAAAACGTGCCTGCACCCTCCGCAAGTGCATAAACATTCGCGGCTATCGGCGCAAAGAACAGCTTGCCGTTATCGTCTCGATAAGCGCACCGTCCCAGCAGCGCAATCTCTGCTGCCGACGCCGTCCACCTCTTGGCCGGATCGACGCTGTAATACGGAATTGCATCGCCCGCTTCTACTCCGCTCGTGTCAAACCACCCCGGCAGCGCTTCCGCCGTAAGCTGATCGAATGCGCTGCCCGCACTCCGGTCTACAAACGGAGGATGCGCTGGCGGCGCCTTCTGGTCCATCAGCATGACGTCGCTCTGCGCCTCCACCTCATACTTGTAAACCGCACCCTCACCCGTCTGGCCGAGATATTGAAATATCGGGGTCGCAACAATGTACCCGGTGAAGAAATCGGTGCCATTGCTCAAAGCCAACTGAACCCGGCCACCCATAACAGGCGTAGCCAGGTTCCCCGCCGCCAAGCAAAATTTCAATGCAGACGGAGCATTCAGCTTTCGCACGAGGTTAGGACTCGCACTCGCATCGAGGAATGCGGTGTAATCGAGCGCCCCGTTACCATCGAGATTATCAATCAGTAATTTCAAGTCGAATCTCTCTCCCTCGAGCTTTGGCAAAGCACACAGCCGCGCAGCCTGACAAATGTTTTGCCAAACGGGGCTTTACATTGGCTGAAAAACTCGATTTTGGTTTTGCGTTTGGGCGGCGCAGCGCTCGCGCTAACCCAGGAGGGCCTTTGGGTCGCGCAACGCTTTCAGCGCTGCGTTCACACCCCCACCACCCCCAACGGCTTTAGCCGCTGGGGTGGCGATGCGGCGTGCAGCCGAATTTCTCAGCAACCTGTTTAGCGCCGCACAGACGGCTCACCGTTCACAGAAGATCTAATAAACCGCCGCACCACTAGCCGGAAAATAACTCCTGTAACAAAGCACCACCGCCCCATCGTTCTCATCCACAGTCGGCAGCGCCGTAAACGACGCCTGCAGCGCCAGCTCCCCAATCGGCTTCTGGATCTCGACCATGCTCTCCCGCTCCCACTCCTTCTTAACCGTGCAAGGGCTCAAGATCGGATAGAAGAAGCAAACCCGTCCTCCCGATTCATCCTCCGCCACGAAAAGCCCCGACCACTGTTGCAGAAACGAGCCACCTTCTCGGTCCACAAACGCCATCACTTGCTGCACCGCAGCCCCAGCCGCAGGAACTCCACCCGGTAAAGCCTGTGTCAGAAGCAAGCTAGTCGTCGTAACTTGCGCAATCCGGCCGACATTGAAAGTAACTCGTCGCACATAGTCCGTGTCATCCCCAACATTTGTAGGATTACTCACGTACGCAGCTGCGATTCCCGTTCCTACGTACCCAACCTGTTGCGTATAGTCCACGTCGCACGCCACCAACTCGCCAACCGTAAATCCCGCGACGGCTCCCTCGCCCACCATCAGTTCGCTGGCCGTCGAGCCCGCAAGAAGGGGCACCGCGGCCAGCGCTGTTCCCCCCGACCCCAGTCTCGTCGCGCTGGGATCGGTCGCCAGCACGTTCATGTGCTCCGCGCCACCTGCCAGCGCCATCTGCAGTTTTCCCCACTCCCGAAACTCGAAATCGATCCGCGCGCCAAGCCCGAGCCGGGCCTGCGCTGCTACAGCGCCCGCTATCCCGCCAGCCAGGGACTCAATTTGCGACGTGCTCGTCCGCTGGAAATTTTCAATCCATCCCAAATCAGTCCACGGCGCCGTGGGAGCATCCAGCTGAAACGCATAATCCTTCGAAGGATCAAAGACCACCGTCGGCCCATTGACTCGATCCACCGGCGCAAAATACGCTCGTACCTGGCGCGCCACCGGACGCAACCCTGCTCGTGTCATGCCTGCGCCTCCGGCAAAAAGAAATAAATCCTGAGCTGCGCATACCGGTCCACCCGTGCAGCGCCTGCGCTCCGCTGTTGCTTCTGAATCGCCACATCGCCCGGCGCATTCCCTAGCACTGGTACTGTCCAGAAGATTCCCGACCCTAAATCCGCACTCGGAGTCTGGCTGTAATCCTGCATTCCCGTGTGTGGAGGATCGCAAATCCCAAGTAGCTCAACGTCCATCTCCGCCAACATGCGTCCCCGGTCCACGCCCGTTCCACCAGCACTTCCTTCGCTCGCGTACCAGATGTGGCAGTCCAGCCCCAGCATCGGCCGCGTGCTTTCAGCGATCAGAATCTCTCCAAAATCCAAATAAAATGCCTCTGGCAGCGCTTCTCCGAACCGCGGCTCCATATTCTCCCGCACCAGAATCGCCGGCACCGTGACTCCGTCAATCACCATCGTTCGCGCCGGATTCAATACCGCCAGCCGGCTCCGTAGCGCCATATAAAAACTATCCTTAGCCGCCTGCATATCTCTCCTATAAGTTGAAATCGGTCTTTAGATTTTGCCTTTCCTGATGGCTGATAGCTGACAGCTACCTAAAGGTTCTGCCTTACCTGATGGCTGATGGCTGACGGCTGATGGCTGACGGCTATCAAGCCACCGCCGCAACCTTATAGAGATAAGCCACTCCATCCAGCCTCTCGATGACGAATCCCTCGATGTGGAAAATCACGCCCCGATACAGCACTCCCAATGCCGTCTCGAACAGCACATCTGCGCAAGCCACATTCCGTTGACTAACTTGCTCCGCCATCGCCGCATGCCCGGCCAGCAACTCGATGCGCCGCCTCGGACCATTCGTCTCCGTAGTCAGCTCTCGCACAATCACCGGACCAATCGCCGCCTGCACCACTCCCGGATCCACCAACCCCAGGTCCGCGACCGCATCGCCCGGCAGACCTGCGGCCGCGAACAGCAAAATCACTTCCGTTCCGCCGAGCGTCCGCAACATCGCGTCCGCCGCCCGTGCCGCCGCCGCTCCAGAAATGCCCGTCATCGTTATCCCACCCTCTGCGCCACATAGGGCGCCAGCAGCGATTGCACAGTCGCGTCCAGCAGCGAATCCGAGAAGTACATCAACTGCATTCTGTCGGGCACAACGTTCCTCTTCACGTTCAGCGCCGGAGTCGCCTGCGCATTTTTCACCAGCTGCGCGCAAGCCACCTTCACCGCATCCGGAAAAGGATCGAGCCCCGCCGTATAAAGAATCTGCAGTTCCGTAAACGTCCACCCCAGCACATTCACCGGAAGCGTCACTTCCCCCGTATCCAGCGCCACATCCAAATCCGAAACGTCCAGATCAACCCACGTCCCCGGAAGCCCGAACGCCAGCGCCGCGTCCCACCCCAGCGCCTCATATTCCATCTCGCCCCGCCGTGGCGTCGCATACCGCGCCTGGGCCGAAACAATCGGCGTCGTCGCCGGATCCACCACCGCCAGCGGCAAGTAGGTAAGCCGCACCGGCCTCTGTTGGCTGTCAGTCCGCAGCCTCTCCGTGTACTGCGCAACCGCGAGCGTGGTCCTTCGGCAGTGCGCATCAATCACCGCCGATGCCACCGTCACCCACGATAAGGCCGTAGTTGATTCCAACCCGTAAGACTCGTATTCCGATGGCTGCAGATAATTCATTAGCCTTCCCCGTCCTTAGTAAGTAGCCTTCAGCCCTCGGTCCCCGCCCTAAGTGGACTGACTCCACCAAGACTGGGGAACCGAGAACTGAGAACTCCTTCTTATCGGTCCACTTTCACTTCGTAGTGCGCGTACGACGCACCCTTCACCACCACAGCACCAAACTTCACCACGACGCTCTGCGTCATCAGCGTGTTTGGCAATCCGAGCTTGAATACCCGAGGATTCGGATCCGTCAGCCAGTGATACTCGATCATGTCCTCGGTCACGATGTACGCCGGCAACACGCTGCCAGCACCGCCCGTCCCGGTATAAGGAAGAGTCCATTCCGGAATCAGCGGCAAGTTGCCGGCCTGTGTACTCAGAGTTTTCACCGTCAGACCGCCGGTAATCTCGGCCGTCGCGAGCACAACGTTGTACTCCGCCTTCATCTCGCGATCGATCAGGTCCAGCAGCACCGGATTCGCATAAATGGCCGTCGGCCTCACCTCGTACGACGAACTCGAGACCATCTGTGCGATCGTGCTCTTCAGTCCATCCACAATGCTGGCCCCTGCTGCAATGGTTGTGCTGTTGCCGCCCGCCTCGATCTGCCCAATCGCGCCGAAATACTGTGGTGTCGTCGGATTGCTCAGCGAAGTGTCGTTCCCATTCCACAACGCGACATCGTGCGTCCGCAAAAGTCCATCCACCGAATCCGCCAGGTCTTTCGCCTGCAGATAAGCGAACTGGCTCTGCTGTGTTCCCACCTCCATATCGAACAGGTTGTAGTTGATCTGCGAAACCAGCGCCTTCAAGGGCACGCTCCGCTCCACCCGCGTCGGCACCTGCAGCGTCGGCGAAATGTTCCGCGGATCGACAAACGCCTGTGCCGCTGTCGGCGAAGGAATTGCCGTTTCCTCAAAGAACCGCGACGGATGTCCCGTCGCCGGAACCTGCTTCACCCGTTGACCGAACACTCCTCGGCGCCGCACAATGTCCGTGATCTCCGTCTGATACCGCTCGATCTCGATCGCGCCCGGCCCCAGAAAGTCCGCTGCAGCATGCAAATCCAGAAAATTTGCCTTCATGTTTTCTCCTCAATTGAATTTCCCCGCCGTTCTCAAACCGGGTCGACAAACCCCAATAGAAAAGGGCGCGATCAACTTCGCGCCCCTCTCCACAACTCCTAAAGTCGCACAACCAGCTACTACCGATGAATGACCAGTGACTAACAGCCCGACTTACTCGATCATCCCCGCTCGCGCTAACTCCGACTTCACCGCAATCCGCTGCTCTACGCTCAGCGCCGACAGCGTCTTATTCAACACCGCCGGATCCATCCGCTCCCCTTCGACATCGTTCTTCCCAATCAACGCCGATACCACCGGAGAAAGCGTCTTCCGCGCCATCCGCGAAGCCTGTGCCTTCAAATCGGCGTTGGACTTCTCCAGTTCCACAACCCGCTCCCGCAAGTCAGCGCCAGCGCCCTCTGCCCGCTCTTGGGATGAAGCTTTGATCACGCTCTCTTCCACCGCTGCGACAATGCGCTCCACCTTCGCATTCAGCATTTCCTGTTGCGCATCCAATTTTCCTAACACCCGATCCAGCGTTTCCGTGGCTGCTGCCAGCCGTTCCGCTGCCACCATCATCTGCTGCACCATCTCTTCGTTCATCCCGCCTCCCTTGGATTGCTCCACAAACTTCTTTCTGAACCCCGATGCTGCGGATTCACAAAACTCTGCTTCTCGCCCAATCCTCGACTTAACCCAACTCGATCCACGTGGAGTGGTAAGCCGCCTTATCCTTCCGTAACACCGCCGCCCCCGTAAACGTAACTCGATTCAAAACCCATACACTCGCCTTGATGTCCTCCACCAGCGCGTCCGCAATCTCGTACGACATGCCGAGCTTGCCCGAACCAGCTGATAACTGCCGCTTCGCCGCCCCAATCTCCTTCACAATCTCCGGAAAGTCACGCGCATAAAGAAACCCGCCCACCTCAATCGCATGCCCCACAATTTCCGCTCGCGTGATCACTCCAATCTTCCGTCGTGCGTCATGTCGATCCAGCGCTGGTGAGTAATCCAGCCCCATCCCCATCAAAGAAGGAATGGCCGCCTCCGCCGCCCGCCGAGTTAGTAACACCCGATGCCCTCGCGCCCCCGACGGCGACTTATCCGACGCCGCGTCGACCGTCGTCAACACGCCCCGAAATGCCGTCCGGTTCGGATGCCCATGTACCGTCGGCATCTCAATCGCCATCGAATCCAGTGCCAATCCCATCCTTTTTTCCCCTGTGGTTGTTAGTCCTTCGCTTTTCGTTGTTCGCCAGACCCAGACCCTGTCCCGCGGGCGCGCAAATCAAATAACCACCGCCTTGCCGTACCTGACGGCTGATGGCTGACCGCAGACCGCTACAAAATCTCCGCCAGTCCTCGCGCCCGCCGCACCTCCGCCACCGTAACAACCCCGTTCCGCAGCAGGATCTCGTCAATCTGCGCCTGTTCCATCTCGTCTTGCGCATCTACATCGGTAAACACAAATTCCAAGTCGTCCCACCCCAGCTTTTTCCCGATCGCGTCCCGCGTCAGATATTCCGCCACCAGGCGCGCCGTCGGAACAATCGCCGAGCGGAATGCCATCTCGCTCATCTCCGCCGCCGTCGACCGGTTCACATCCTGCTCCAACCCCAGGAACTGCGCAGGAATATCAAACGCATCCGCGATGATCCGCATCAGGAATTCCTGCCACGCCAGCCGGAGGTCCGCATCGTTCCCCGCCGCGAACCGCAGCACCTCCGGCTTCGACTCCGCCGAAAGAATCGGAACCCTTCCCGTTCCTTCAATCTCATCCTGCCACCACCGAATCAGCCGTTCGTGATGCGCCGGAGTCAGGCCATCCACCCACAGCGCATACTGCACTACTGAATTCGAAGCCAGCCGCCCCGCATAGCGGTGCGCGCTCAAGAACGCATTGATCGTCTCGAACGCAACCTCCACTCGTCCCAGGCCAAACGGCTTGTGCGTCCGCGGATTCAACCGTATGTAACTCAACTCGTCATCGTTCAGTAACACCTGCCCCGCCGCCCCCGACAACCCCGTCACCTGCGCGTATCGCGGAGAATCCGGCCGCCCATCCCAATCCGTAATGATCCGTATCGTCGCCCCATCCACCGGCCACATTAATAAAGGAGGCTGCGGTTTTTGTTCGCCGAGAACTGAAGATTGATCACTGAGAACCACCTGATGGCTGACGGCTGACGGCTGATGGCTCGCCGTCTGCAACTCGATCGCTCCAAATCCCCCAACGATCACATCCTCCAGCACCTGCTCCAGCAACGACCGAAACGAATCGTCCGGATTCGGAGCCTCGAAGTTCCGAGTCAGCGCCGCAATCCGTTCCTCCCCGTATGGAAGCTGCGCCAACACTCTCCCACTCCGCGGCTGGATCCTCCACCGCATCCCCACAATCCGATCCTTAATTACATTGATCGCCCGCCGTGCCACCGGAGTCTCCGCAAACCGCCGCAAGTTTGCCGGACTTGGCTTCGGTATCAGGTTGTGTGAAGCGGACGCTCCACTCCGCGATCCCGGGACACCTCCCCGCCCAAAGCCCGGCGAAGCGAACGGGGCCAGGTTCGACCCCGCTCCCGCCGTCCGCCGCCCATCCCCCCCGGCAAACAAATTCGTGGAGAGCCATTCCCGCAAAGACACCTCTCCCACCCGCCGCAAAGCGCCGCGCACCCGACTAATAATGTCCATTGATCTCCTCGCCTCGTGTGGCGCGGGCATTCCTGCCCGCGAACAGCGTGCACTCAAAATGATTGCTGCCCCAATCTCAGAAATACTCTTCGCCGCGCCGTGACTCCATCCACAAAAATCTAAGTGTCATCCTGAGCGAAGCAAGACCTTCACGAAGTGAAGGTCTCGCGTAGTCGAAGGACCCCTACGTCCCCAAATCAGCCGCAAGTGATCCCATCACTCACCAGCGCGCACCCCATCCGAATTCGACGCCGATCCCCCAAAACAAAACGGCACAGCTTTCGCCGTGCCGTGAATCCATGCACAAACTTCCGAACGAACGTGCGACTTCTAGAATCTCACGCCCGTAACTCCCGTCGTACCTCGCTCGCGATCGCCGCCATGTCGCCCACCGTTCTCACCCGAACCGAATTCTGTTCGAGCATCGCGATCGCGAATCGCGTCCGTTCGTCTCGCGCGGCCATCTCATGCTCCACCACCGCGGTTAGAGATGCCTGCAATTGCTCCCGCCGCATCCCGGCATCAATTTGAGAAAAGCGGTATCCCAACGCCAAGGCCTGGTCAACGTTCGTCACCACCGAAACCGCTTGGAACATCTTCACCTCAGTCCCTATTCGATAGCCAAAATCAATACGAAACGGATCCCCCATCCCCGTGTACTGGACCACATCCAGATTGCGTTGCATCAGTTCCAGCACGCCTGCGTTCTCGAACGCTAGTCGCATCGAGTCCACAATCGCCCCCCGCCCCGCGCGTTCCTGCAACCGCCCGCCCCGCGCCAACGGGACCAAATACATCCCCGCCAGCACTTCCATCTCTTTCGCCGGATCCTCCGTCAGCACTGCTTTCGTCGGCGCCACCTCAAGAAGCGTTCCGAATCTTTCATTCACAAACTGAGCCAGTTCTTCCCGCCGCTTCAGCTTTCCCATCTGGCCACGAATCTCGTTCTCTACCATCTGGAGCCATTCCAACTCAACATCAGGCGCGACACACTCCAGCATCCGCAAGTCCCGCGTAAATCGCACCTCGGCAAACCCCCCGTCACTTTCCATCAGCACCAGCCCGACGGTGACAAAGTCATCCCGCAACGGATGCGGCAAGAATCGCAACAAGTAAAGCTCGAGTTGACGCTTGTCAGTCATCAGCCATCAGCCCTCAGCCTTCAGCTCCCACCGTCTTGGGCTTGCCGAGATATTGCGTGAAACTGCTCAACATCTTCTTAGTCTCGACAACCTGCTCAGACAAACCGTGGCAGAACTCCGAACTGAGGTACCCCAGATCACCAGCCAATAAAAGGTGATACTCCAATTCACTAGCTGAGCCACTAGCAATCTGCAGGAATCGGGCGAACTCAGGCCGCGAGTTCTTCCCCGCTCCCTCGGCGATATTGGCTGCAATCGAAACGGCCGCCCGTCGAATCTGACTTGTGAGGCCATACAGTTCTTCCCGAGGAAACGACTTAGTGGCCCGATAAACATCCAACGTCAAAGCATGCGCTTTCTGCCAAACCTTAAGCTCCCGAAAATCCCTCATAAGTTCCCCCCGAACGCCGACACCAAACGCCTTACCTGACGGCTGATGGCTGACGGCTGACACCTAGTTCTCCCGAAAATCCCGCATAAGTTCGTCTCGAATGCCGACACCAACTGCCCTACCTGATGGCTGACGGCTGATGGCTGACGGCTGACACCTAGTTCTCCCGAAAATCCCTCATAAGTTCCCCCCGAACGCCGACACCAAACGCCGTACCTGATGGCTGATGGCTGATGGCTGACGTCTGATGCCTGACACCTAGTTCTCCCGAAAATCCCTCATAAGTTCGTCTCGAATGCCGACACCAACTGCCCTACCCGATGGCTGATGGCTGATGCCTGACGCCTAGTTCTCCCGAAAATCCCTCATAAGCTCCCCTAGAATGCCGACACCAAATGCCGTACCTGACGGCTGATGGCTGATGCCTGACGCCTAGTTCTCCCGAAAATCCCGCATAAGTTCGTCTCGAATGCCGACACCAACTGCCCTACCTGATGGCTGATGGCTGACGGCTGATACCTAGTTCTCCCGAAAATCCCTCATAAGTTCCCCCCGAACGCCGACACCAACTGCCCTACCTGACGGCTGATGGCTGATGGCTGACGGCTGATACCTGACGGCCAATGGCTGACGGCTGATACCTAGTTCTCCTCCCATTCCGGAAACGGCCTCCGCGGCGACCCTCGAAACGCCAGGATCAACTCCCGCACAATCGCCTTCCGTTCAATCAGCCGTTCCACCAGCGCCTCCAGTTCGTCCCATGACCCGCCGTACCATGCCGGAGGAATCTCCCCCGCTACCCTCCAGATCGCATCCTCTTCTAATTTCTCGATCCGCGACAACCACGGCTCAAACGACGCCCATCCATTCACCCGCGCGTAAACCTCGTTCCTCGGATACACCCCGCGCAGCGGAAAATCCGGAAATGTCCACTCCCCCGCATTAAAGCAATATCCCTGATCGATAAACGCCGCCGAATACTTCCTCTCCCGCATCTTTCGCCAGAACGCCGCCTGTCGTCCATCCGCATTACAAGTCCATTTATCCAGCGCCAGAATCCCCGCAAACGTATCCAGATTCCGCACCCGGTCCAACATTTCCGGCGGCAAGTAGTCCAACACCTGCCCCTCTACCGGACTCACCACGTATCGCGACCCAAACTGCAGTCCCGGTTCCACCTGAATCGCGTGACTTCCCAGCACGATCGTCAGCTCTGCCGTATGTTCCACCAGCCACGCCGGAACCTCCACCACCTCCGCCGCCGGCACCGGCAATCCCACCCGCTCCGCCAGTCGCGTCGCCAGAAACTCATTCGCCAGCACCCGCTCGTGCTGCGGATTGTTCCTGAACTTCACCACGTAATAATGCCCGTCATCGCAGCGCATCAAATGCCCCTGCGACCCACCCCGCATCCTCTTAACATGTTGCACAGCCGTAGTCGGCATCGCTAGGAACCTGGCTCCACTTCACCCTGATCGACTGCCACCCCGATTTGACGTCATCCAAATTTGAGGTGTCACCCTAATTCGAGGCATCGCGCTAGCAATGCCGCGTTCCCTTCGATACGACGCGTCCCTTTTAAGCGTTGCGTCTCGAGCCTGAGCCATCGTTTCGCTCGTGCTTGACCTGATGGCTGATGGCTGACGGCTCAAGCGCGGAGTCGAAGGACCCCTACCCAACCAGCGCGGCGTCCCTCTAGCCTCGAATCTACCGCTTACACCTCCGCCCGCCTGTGACCGCCGCTACATCAATAATGTTCAGTTTTCCCCTCCAGTGACATGAGGGTGCCCCATCCTAGCCGCGTTTTTTGCGGCTAGGGTGGGATTCCACAAACGCCTGCATCAAGGGATTCCGTGGCCGAACTACTTCCGCAAAACTCACGAACGTATGCGCGACCGTGGAAGAGCGGCCCTTCAGGGCCGCGTAAGCTGCTGAAAAAGCGCGATTTGTATCAGGGTATCGCTTTAGCGATACCGAAAGTCGTTTCAAATCAGACGCCCCTTTAGGGGCTGAGGTCGCACAAACCACTTTCTCAGCAAACTGAGCGGCCCGAATGAGCGGGCTTTAGGCCCCGTATTCGTCTTTATCCACCCGATCCCCATCGTTTCCTCGACGTCATCCACCACCGAACGTACGAATTACAGAAGTTGAATTTCCGCTTCGACCCGCGCATTCGAGCCTGCATCTCGAACCTAAGCAATCGACTTGCTCGTGCTTGACCTGACGGCTGACGGCTGATGGCTGGCAGCTGACCGCCGATTAAGGGCCGCATCTCGAACCTGAGCCCCCGCCCCGCCGTGCCTGACCTGACGGCTGATGGCTGACGGCTGATGGCGCTGGCAGCTGACCGCTGATTAAGGGCCGCATCTCGAACCTGAGCCCCCGCCCCGCCGTGCTTGACCTGACGGCTGACGGCTGATGGCTGATGGCTGACGGCTGACCGCCGATTAAGGGCCGCATCTCGAACCTGAGCCCCCGCCCCGCCGTGCCTGACCTGACGGCTGACGGCTGATGGCTGACGGCTAATCGCTGACGGCTCAATGCGCCGCGCTGAAATCCTCCGGCACATACACGTAGGCCCCGATCTCCCACCCCGCCCCATACAAATTCTGATTCACTCCCAACAAATCGTATTGATACTCCGCCCCCAAGTTCGTCCCCGCATCCTTCACCGGCGAATTCACCGTCGGACGAAAATCCGCCTCCACTCCGCTCGACGGACAAACAAAATAACTCCCCGCCACATGTCCCGCTGGAATCACATCATTCGCCGAACACGCACTCAAGAGATTCATCATCTGCGTGTTTGACTCCAGCGTCGCCCCCTCCTGCACCAGCGCATCCATCAAGTTCGCCACTTCATCCGGACGCAGCTCATTCACATGCCAAAAATACCCAATCGGCCGCCCCCAAAGCGCATTCTTAAACAAATCCTGCCGGATCAAACTCCTCATCTGCTGATAACTCAGCCCTTGATAATTAGGCACCACCCCCTGGCTCAAGATGTTGAACACGTCGTACCCCTTCGCCAATGTCGCATCCGCCCCGCCCAACACCCAAGTCGAACTCAGCGATCCCGTCCCCCGCACTCCCTTGAATCCCAGCCCGCTGGCGATGTTCTCCGTCACCGCGTCCCCATAAGTCCCCGGCATCACATACAACAAGTTACTAAGATTCAACCCCGGCAGCCCGCCCAGGTTCTGGTTGAACCACGCGAGCGCCCACCGCATCTCGTCCGTCTCCATGTTCGTCTCGTCGAACAGCACGCACCCCGGCGTCGCCGGAACCGCCTTGCAACTCGCGGCCGCCGGCAACACGCTCGGCAGTGTCATCGCCCCCGCCACTCCCGGACTCGCCCACGTATCTGCCAGTGAAAACGCATGCGCCCGTCCCTTCGCAAACTGGTTGTTATACGCCGTCGCATCCACCGCATAACACTCCGGCTGCGCCTCCAGCGTCGGCACAATATTCGCTAGCGTATCAATCTGTCCCGGCTGCGCCGTTCCCCCCGGCGCCACAGGAGTCAAATCCCACGAGTGATAACACGTCGCATCATATGGCGTCGTACTCAGAGTAAGATTCCCGCCTGCCCCATTGTGCGTGATGCTCATCGTGTAACTCCCCGGCCCCACATACGCCAACAAAAACGCATCACACGGAATCGGCCCAGCCACATCACTACACGCCGCCGTCGATGGCGGACTCCAATACTGATGCGACACCGAGTGCGTATTAATATCCCACCCCGCGTCGATCCACCCCTGCACCTCGTTGAGAATCGCCTGCGAGTAAGTCCCGCCCGTCACCACCGCAATTGACAGCGGAATCGACTTAGCTGTCATAATCGGCAGCAGCGAACTGACATAGGTATCGCTTCCCAGCACCAGCCCCGGATCGTCATAAGTCACCGTCGTATACGCCGGCCATCGTCGCCATTCCCGGATCCACGGCGGCGTCTCCGGCGGCACATTATGCACTCCGGCAGCCGGCCCCGGCATCCCCGCCACATCCACAGGGATCGCCGTCGCTAGATAATTCCCATACAAATGGCAGAAATCATAACTCACCGACCCTGGCGTGTTATCCATGATCCCGTAGGTACGATTTCCGTATGCTCGGCAATTCTTGATCTCAAACGCACAACCGCCGCCGCTACAACCATCAAAGTGATAGCCCACATAATTCATGTTGGCATCGGTGTTATACAGATGGATATCCACCGGCGTTCCGCTCGGATGCACATAGAATCCCAACGGCACTGCGCTATTCTCTACTTCGCTGTTCGAGGCCATGTTAGCCAGCCAAAGATGATCGCTCGCCCCCTGTACTTGCACTCCATACCCATCAAACCAATCGATCTGCAAATGTTGAATCTCGAGCCACGACACTGCGTTCAAATTGAGCAGCGTGCTTCCGCTCAGGGCAATTGGTGATACCGCCCCATAATGCGTCGCCGGATTCCCGCCCGCGCTGTAGACATACAACACATAGTTAGTCGAGTCATACCAGAAATCCCGGTCACGACTAAGACTCGCTTCGCTTGCCTGCCCATTCCCCCAGTTCGTTCCAAAGCGCACATACTGTAACTGGGCAGGCGGCTGCGTAAGGCAATAAAATCCACGCACTCCGCACTGCACCACTCCCGCCTGCCCATTGGCCGCCGAATACAGTGTCGCCGACCACACATTCGAGCCTCCCACCTGCGTCCACCATTGCGCCGCCACAGGCAAATACCCCGTCAGGTGCGGAGGCTGCCCGTCCCCATAACTGTCAATCTTGATCAGCGCGCCGCCAGTCGCAGGATTCGTCCCGCTCGACGGCGGCGTCAATGTCTCGTTCCAGGTGCAGTCACGCTTCAGATTGATCGTATCCCCGGGCTGAAAATTCGAGATCCCCACCTCCAGCAGCGTCCGCCACGCCAGTTGCGGACTAGCTCCCGAATTCCCGTTAGATCCATAGTTGCAGTCGACGTAATAATTAGAGGCACACGCCAGCGGCGCTCCTAGGAATAGAAGCAACATCAGTCTTTTCATCTGTCTTCCTTGATTTGCCGACCCGGTTAGTTCTGCATCTGATAGGTCACGGCCGCGACCATCCCGCCAGCATTCGTTCCGCAGCCCGCTCCAGCCGTCGTGACTTTGACTCTCAGCAGATGTCCTGCGGCAACATTTGCGCTGCCCGCGACCTGGGGATAGAAATTCGTGCCCGATGAAAGTGGTATCGAGTAACTCCCCACTTCCGCATTAGCCGTTCCATCCCACACCTGCACGACCGGATATGTCGTGCATCCCGAGGGAGCGGTATTTGCCGCAAAATCAAATCCCGTAATAGTCAGTCCCGCCGGCAACGTCCAGTTGCAGTTTTGTGAAACTGATGTCGACCCCGCCACCGGGCAGGTCCAACTTAGGTAGGTCTCGTTCTTGACATAAGCAGTTGTCGCCAGCTTTGTCGAATTATCTCCCGCCGCGGCCGTCGGTCCCGCCGGCGTCCCCGTAAAAATTGGCGACGCCAGCGGAGCTGCCCCCGTAACCTGCGTCACTGAGTAGTCGCCACTTCCAGCCACCACCGCGCCCGTGCGCCCGAACACACTACCAACCGCCCCCGCAGGCAGGCAAGACGCTCCGCTTGTTAACTGACATCGAAACGTATTATCCGATCCCACACCCAGCGAGAAAGCCATCCCACTCGGCACCGTCACCGTTGTTCCCGTCCACGTTTGTCCCGACCATTGAGTCGGTCCGCTGCCGCTCTGCGTGATATTTCCCAGCACATTCAGGTTCCCGTTGAGCGTCACACTGCTCGTAAATGTCTTGGTCCCTGTAATCGTCTCCGCACCCGCTAAGTGGACGACCGCCGAGTCCACCGCCGCACCTGTAACTTGTGCCACCGAATAATCGCCGGCCACTGCCGCGACTGCGCCCGTGCGACCGAACACCGAAGCTACCGACCCACCTGCGCCTCCACCCTGCGGCGATTGCAAACCGACTCGCATACCATTCGTCTGCCCAGAAGCGGCATTAGTCACGTCCACGTACCCGATTAGCTGCGCCGAACCCGATCCCCCCGAACCCGCGTCATGGCAGTCGCCCGCGATCGTCGTGCTCGCAATAACCGCATCCCCGGCGGTCGTCGCGTTATCAAAAATGCAGTAAGCGTACCCGTGCCAGGTAATAATCGCGCTTCCGCTCTTACCACCGCTTCCCGGAACCACCACGCCAATCACTCCATTCGTCGACGACGTGCTCGCCAGTACCGCCTGCGACGGACTGCTGGTGTTGAAAACCGCGAGTTGGTTCGCCCCGGTCCCCGTCGTAGTGTCGTTCGGAAGCTCGAAATCATTCCGCCCATACAGAACCGTATTAAACGATGTCTTCGCAAAAACGCTCTTCACCGCATTGCCGCTATCGCTGCCAACATTAAACAGATTGTCTCCCGGAGACGCCCAGGGTTTCAGATTGCCAGCGCTATCGACTACCCATTTCAATCCGCTCCCAATCCACAATCCCAGTCCCGGAGCCGACGAAGATGTCGAGTTTTCACTTCGCAGCACCGCATAGCCCGCACCATCTGTGGCATCAAAGCCAAGCGACGTCCGCTGCCACGTCGTAGGGTTCGTATAACTCGAATACACCCGTAAGTTCTGCGCCGTGCCTCCGTTGCGTTCTTCGAGAGTATCCGCCACGTCGCCTCCAGGATCGGAATTGAACAAGTTAGTCAGTCCTAACTGCACTGCCTGCCCATTATTGTCGATCACGTAAGGTGCGTGATGTTGCGAGTCAAACCAGAAAACTCCCCACCCTGGGATCCCCGCCGGCGGAGTCGTCTCCGACAACTGGATCACGTTCGGTACCGTGCAATTCGCATTTCCGTTCGCCGCAATTCCCGTGGCGAACGATCCGCTGCATTGTGTTGGAGTGTTCGCCAGCGCTAGTGCGCTTCCCGCTTGCCCGCTTATATTGGAACTCGTCAGCGCAATCTGGTCTGTCGTGCCGCCAATGTTGATCACCGGCAATCCCGCCGTCGTGTCGAGTCCCACCCCACCCGACGCCGGCACAAACCCAGGCCCCGCCGGCAACACCAAGTTACCGCTCATCGTCACACTGCTCGTGAACGTCTTCGCGCCGCCAATTGTTTCTGTACCCGTGTTGTGCACAACGGCAGCATCCACAGCGGCGCCGGTAACCTGCGACACTGTGTAGTCGCCGCTCGCTGCCAACACCGCTCCCGAGCGTCCAAATACCGAACTTACACTGCCGCCTCCACCGCCCGATCCGCAAGCGCTTCCCGTGGATGCAATCACACCAGCCACCACGTTCAGACACCCATTCGTCAGCCCCGCGAGTGTCACACTCTGATCGAACTTGACTGGGATGTTGAACTCCTTCGCCGATGCGCTCAGTCTTTCCAGCCAGTTCGCATGCACCCCATCCCCGGTTTGTGCGATGTAATTCGAAATCGATACCGGCGATCCGAACGCAAGTTGCCCCGACAACATCCCCACTCCGCTACTGGGAACATCCGTTCCAATCCAGGTATCGCTAGCGCTCGCGGGTGGCCGGTATCCCGTCGTCGCCTGCGTCAGCCCTGGTTGCGAATCAACCAATGTAATGATGTGATGCGGAGTTAGCGGCGCACTCGTAGTGCTTGAAAAATTCAACCGCCCTTTCGAGAGCAACATCGTCCCGCCGGTCGCTGGTCCGTCCGTTACGATCGTCGCCGTCTGGTTAGTGACACTATTATTGGGCGTTGTTACGCTCGCCAAACATGTTGTATAGCCGCCCGGCGACGCTGCTCCATAGCTCGAGCACTGGTTCGCAATCTGCAGCGGGTTCCCATTCATTCCAACTCCCACTACGCCAGATTGCTCTACGTCCACCGTAATGCTTCTGTTCACGGATACCAATGTGCCCGGCCAAAACGTCAGGTTCCCCACATAGTTCCCTTGCTTGATTGTGTAACTGGATGTGGCCGCGGATCCCGTATCGGTAAACGTACAAACCAGACCGCCCAAGCAAGCTGCCGCTTGAGTAACTCCCTTTGCTACATAACCGCACGTTCCGCCCTGCCCACCCAGGCAACCACCGTTGTATGGAAACACCCCACCAATTCCAGCCGGCGTCGTCGTACGAATTACGTCATAAGTGATGCTGTCCGCGCCATTCGCCACCCGCGGCCATCGGACCGGAATCGAATCGCTCCCGGTCGAAAGCCAATTCATAACCTCCATCGGAGATGTTTGTGTTCCAGCGGTGGTGTCATTCGCGACGATGAAGTATGAGAATGGGATCGAGCCCGTGCCCCCGCTCGGGAATGCTCCGACCATCCCACCGCTACCAGCAATCTGGAAATTCGCCGCGCCGGTGGACGTCCCCGCAATCATCCCAGAAATCCCCAGTCCCGGAAACGGAGACTTTGCGGGAGACTGCGGGTTCAATGCCGCGCTGCTCTCCGAGTAGATGTTCTTGAGATACGCTCCCTGATAATTGCCCGTGGTATTGGAGGAATACACCTCCCAAGGCCCGGTCGCTTGAAGAATCGTATTCTCGATGTAGACTCCGTTCGAGTTATATACCGTTACTCCATTCGCGGCGTTGGCCGTGATCGTCGAATCCCGCAACGTAATGACGGGAGCAATTTGCATATTTTGATTTCCCGCGGAAAAGACAAACGACCCCGTCCAGTTCGCGCCAAAGTTTAACGGGATACCTTGGTTGTTAAAGTGGTCGATCGCTACGTTTTCATCGTCCCACAAGTCAAAGAAGTTATTGAAGTGCCCCTGCTCGCCGACCTTGTCATAAGAAATGTCCAGCAAGTGGGTGTTTTGCGCGTTATCCAATACCGCTACGTATGCCAGCGCCACCACTCCCGGACTTGCCTGGGCCGCGATGTCCCCGCCCGCATGCGAATACTGAAATGTTGTCGAATTGGGAACACCCGTAACCACCGCGTCACCCCAATACGCGGCGCTATCCGTAAACAGGATCGTCACCATATCCCCAATCCTGAAGCCGTGCGCCGCCGCAGTCGTGATTGTCGCCACTTGAGAAGTTCGTTGCGTCTGTGTGACCGCAACCCCTGCATACGATGGGTTCGCCGTCAGATTCACGGGACTTCGAAAACTGAAACCGGCAATCGTGATGTCCGAGGAGTCGTTGGAGTTCTTCAAATCACCAACCTGCATACAGGCTCCGCGCCCCAGGCAATTCAGCGAAGTCCCATACCCGGTCAAGCCCGATTGCGTCGAATGCAGATAGATCGTGCCGGAAACGTTATAGGTATTGACCGTGCTATTTGGTCCATTCGCCGGAACGATCACATTGCACTGGCTGTTTTTCCAGTAGGACGTGTCAACTCCGCAACCCGCGTTCAACGTCTCCTGAACGCCCGATGAAGCCGACCCAATCGTATAGCCTGCGGCGTACGAGTAATAAGGAGTGAACTGAATCGTTCCTGACGGTGCCCCCGACGTACAAGAGCCCGGTGCGGTAACTACGCTCGCCGCTTCGCTGTTGCCGCCTCCCGTCAGCAGTACCTGGTACCCGTCTCCGGTCGTAGTATCGATACCAACTGGGCAGGGACTGAGAGTCACCGTCGCTTGCGTCCCACCCACCAATGGACTCGGAATGGTCTGACTCCAGTTCAGCGCCGTGGTCGCATACGTGATGCCCGCCGGTGCCCCGCCGCCGCATGATCCCCAAGTCGAGTTACCGTTCAAACAGGTGGACGAACTCGCCACTCCCGTCCCCAACTCGCCTGTAACTACAGTCCCGTTCACCAGGTCCGCTTTTGCCTGAAGACCACTATCCACGTAATGTCGGTCTGCCGCTTGGTTGGGTGATGCCGGATCGGCGGGTAGCGTAAGCGGGCCCGTCATGGTCGAGCCCGCTATCGAAACGTAGGCCCCAGCTCCCACATTCGCCACCGCCGCATCTACATACCCCTTGTTCGCAGCATCGGTCGCACCCGCCGGAGCCGGTAGCGCCGGAGGTACCGCGAATTGCTTGGTGCCCGAGATCGTCTCGCTGCCCCCCAAATGCACGACCGCCGAATCAAGCGCTCGATTTGCCACTGCCGCCGCCACATACTGCTGCGTCGCAGCCAGGTTTCCCAACCCTGTGCCAGGTGTTGTCAGCACCCCCGCGATCGTCGTCGGTGTTGTCGTTGGTACCGCCCAATATTCCGTCCGGACGGTTCCATCGTCCAACTGAAAAACGGCGACGTAGAAAGTTCCCGTCGGAGACGCCCCCACGTTCGGCACCAGTTCCGCGTTAAAAGCTCCCGCGGGTCCGATCGTCACACTCAGATTTCCGGCAGCTACGGCGTCTCCCTCCGCAGTCTGAAACGACGGCCAAGAAATCAGCACCATGCCCGAAGCGGCGCTCCCGTCCGCCCGATAAATGGTGTCGCTGATTGTCGTGAGCGCGGGCGAGCTTTGTGCCTCGGACTTCGTCGTCATGGTCAATGAGAGCAATAGCAAACAAATCATCGCCATCGCAGCCACAGCCGGGAAGCGCTTGCGATTCATCGCGAAAGATCTCGGCATATCTCGTTTTCTCCTCTTAAAACAAACGGCCCTGCCTTGGGCCAATAAGAAAGCCGCTCCACCGAGCGGCACACTGTTCTGAAATTATGGCCAATCGAATTCTAGTCTCTAATCCGCACTCCCTGACCCGCTCGCGGACCGCGCTTCCAGAAATCGCCGCACGCTTTCCACGTAAACATCTGCGAAATCGACCACCGGCCGACGCGTCTCGATCAGCACCATCGCTGCTTCGATTTCCCACTCCATCGCGCACAACACCGCCAGCGTCATCATCGGCGCCCGGTGAACTCCCGCGGCGCAATGCACATAAAGCCGCGCTTCCTTATCTCCCAGCGCCTTCACCGCAAAATCGACCCCTCGTTTCAACAACTCCGCTGGCTTCGGCAGAAAATCATCGTCCGTCGGATTCCACAACACATCGACGCCATGCGGCTCGGCCAAAGGTCGATCGTCGAACTCGAGCTGCATGTTCAGGACGTGGGTTACTCCTGACTCCACCAGTTCGGCCATATTCCGCGCATTCCAGATTCCGCCGCCCAGCGCGATCCGTTCGGTCACCCAACTCATATCCATGCCGCGTCCCGTTTCTCGTCTCTTCCGTCCCGCCGAGGATAATTCTGATTCTACGTTACCGTCTCCACCATCCGCTCCCAACAGAAAAAGGGCGCGAGGTGATCGCGCCCTTTCAGAGTTTTATTTTTTCTCGACTCTTAAGTTTAGGATATCAAACCAGAGGGGGGTGTACCGACAAATTTTCCGACTTTATTTTTCCTTTCCTTTGAACCACTTATCCCCGATTTGTAATTTCTACCCTCTTGACAGCTTTTCGCAATCTCCACCTCCTCCAATAGCCCCCCTTCTAATAGGATCTCTGAGAGCTGGTCTAGTGCATTCTGCAGGGATCGCTCAACCGCCCTCTGGTTACAACACAGCAGACGCGAAACCTCGGGGATCGTATATTCCTCGAGAATATTCATGGCCAGTAGTTTTTTTTCCAAGCCGCCTAATCCTTCGAGCGCTTTCTCCATATCGGTGACAAAGATCACGACGTCCTCGAAGTTCCTCATGGTGTATGAAGTAACTCGAGTCCTGAAAAACTCCCGTCCTAGCAGCGCCGGTATCTTGCCTACTTCCACGGAAGCTCGCGCGTATCGTCGTAACAAGGCCACCGTGCGCCTGCGATAGGGCCATAACTCCATCTCAGTCTTGGCGTATAGCACCGACGGCGGCAGTTCCGCCTGTCCCATAAAGGTATGCGGTTGTCCCCCACTGATTCGTCCGGCATTCATGCCCACACCTCCGTCGCAGCTACTCCCTGTAACCCGTCAATTCGAGAGGGGTTTCTAAGCGTCCCGAGGTTGCCGCCCTTGGGCATCCGCGCTCTACGACGGCCCGTCGGCCTGAGCGCCGGCATTTCGTCAGGATCGGGCATGGCGGCCAGTATCGCCTGGCAACTCGCGCAAAACACCCCGCTTGTGCCCTCAGGCCGTAACCATAATCCACCGCACCTTTCGCAATATTTCAGTTCCACTAGAATTTCACCGCCTTGCGTCCCGCCTGTGACCTTCATGATTGCCTCTCTGCTTCAGAGTTATAAGTTCAGAATGAAAAAGCCCTGGCGCCGATCTCTCGGCCCAGGGCGCGTTTGTTTTACGATGACCTGTTCTGCTATTTAGTTAGGAAAAGTTAGTGTTAACGCCGCATTGCCGTAGGTCCCGAGTCCGATCGCCGGAAATACCCTTCCTCGTACCCGGACTTGAGAACTTGTCCGTTTTGCACAACCACGCTCAGACGGCCAGTGAAGCGAATCGTCTGTAAGAGGCGCACCGTCGCCGCGGAAAGTACCTCCGCCGATCTTACTTTTCGGCGAAATTCTCCAAAGTTTCTCTCTTCGTTCTCGCATAACTGCACTTCTGTCATGACGGCTCGCCTTTCCTGCGAAGTAAGTGCACCCTGAGTAATACAGTTTCATGATGCTATAGCTCGAAGTTTTTTAAGTCAAGAACTGTATTTCCTTGCAGATGTGGAGCTTGTGGCGAGAATATCTTACAGCTATTAAAATATGCTATACTTCGACGCATGAAATTCCGCATGCTTCAAGAAAATCTCCGCAAGATCCTCTGGCAAAGGATCGACGCGGGTGAACTCACCGGGTTGCGGCTGGCGGAACAAGCCGGATTCAAACAAGCCCATATCTCAAATTTCTTAAACCACAAACGGGGGCTCAGCCTCGAAGGCATGGATAAGGTCCTAAGTGTCCAGCGGCTCTCTGTTCTCGACCTGATTGATCCCGCAGAAGTCAACAAGCGCGCCTCCGTCCTTCCGCCGAGCACGGATGAATTCGAGAATATAGCGGTCGCAGACTCCGCTATCACGGCCTCCGAAGCGGTAATCATGAGTATGCATGTCAAGGACATACTCAAGTTCAAGAAAAGCTTCTTGAAGCATCTAAAGCCGGAATCCGAAGGAGATCGCAGCGCATGGGAGCGCTTCGTGGCCATCAAAGCGGACCCACAGGAGGGAATGCGCATGTATCCTCACACCATGCCCGGCGCAACCTTGCTTCTCGACCGCCACTACAACTCGCTCGCTCCCTATCGCAAGACAGAAACCAACATCTATGCCGTGCGGAAGGATGGGAGTTGCAAAATAAGTTACGTTGAAACGATCGGCAGTCAGCTGATTCTTCGCCCTCACAATTCGGACCATCCGATTGATTTGATCACGTTGGGTTCCGGTGAAAAGCCTGGCGACCACATCGTAGGGAGGGTCTGTCACATCGGGATGGAAGCCTAGCGTGAACTGCGCCGCGCGCTCTCGGATCACCGTATCGCCGCCGGCGTTCGGTCTGGATAACCTTTAAACGAAGCGGTAGTCTAATAGCGCAATCCCCGGCTCCGAACTTTATGACCTGCAAAATCTACGCGATCGTTCTCCTCGCCCTTTCATCCGCGCTGCCACTATGCGCCCAACATCTCCCGTCCGAACCGGTCCTCGATGTTACCGACATGGATCGTACGATTGACCCCTGCGTCGACTTCTACGCCTATTCCTGCGGTGGTTGGATCAAGAACAACCCCATCCCGCCGGACCAGTCCAGTTGGAGCACCTACGGCAAGCTCGAGGACGAAAACCGCGCGCAGTTGCGATCCATTCTCGAGGACGCTTCCAAAGCCAGAGCTGCCCAGAACATGTCGGCCCAAGACGCAACCAAGAAGATCGGCGATTATTACGCGTCCTGCATGGACGAAGCCGCGATCGACAAGCTTGGAACCCAGCCTCTCCTGCCGCAGCTCGCGCGTATCGAGCGGTTAGGGTCGAAGCAGGATCTGGCGAAGTATGTTGCCTCGACCGACTTTCCGCCATCACTCGAAGGCGGAGGTACCCTCTTCACCTTTCGCTCTAATCAAGACTTTAAGGATTCCACCCAGGTCATCGCCGAAGCCGACCAGGGTGGACTCGGCCTGCCGGATCGCGATTACTATCTTAAGGACGATTCCAAGTCTGAAGAATTGCGAAAGGCTTACGTCGCTCACGTAGCCAGAATGTTCGAGTTGCTGGGCGACAAACCGGCCCAAGCCGCCGCCGAAGCAGTAACCGTGATGCGCATCGAAACCGCGCTGGCCAAGGCACAAATGACCCGGGTCGAACGGCGTGATCCACCGAAGCTCTATCACAAGATGAGCGTGAAAGAACTGCAAGCCATGGCTCCGACCTTCGCCTGGAGTACTTACTTCACGACCACTGGCGTCGGGTCGCTTAGCTCTCTCAATGTGGTAACCCCCGACTATTTCCGTGCCATGAGTCAGGAGATCCGGAACGAGCCGTTAGCCGACTGGAAAACTTACTTGCGCTGGCATGCCGCCCACGATGCCGCAGCCGATCTCTCATCCGCTTTTGTGAAAGAGAATTTTAGCTTCTATGGCAAAACTCTTCGCGGGCAGCAGGAACTCCCGCCTCGTTGGAAGCGCTGCACAAATGATGTAGATAACGATCTCGGAGAGGCCCTCGGCCAGGCCTATGTAAACAAATATTTCAGCCCGGAAGCCAAGCAAGCCGCGTTAAAGATCGTGCAAGAAGTCGAAGCGTCCATGCAATCCGAAATTCAGGCTCTGCCCTGGATGGGAGCAACCACCAAAGAACAGGCTCTGACCAAACTTCACGCCATCGCCAATAAAATTGGCTATCCCGACACTTGGCGCGACTACAGTTCTTTGCAGATCGTTCGCGGAGACGAAATCGGCAACTCGCAGCGTGCCTCCTGGTTCGAGTTCCATCGCTGGCTGGCGAAGATCGGCAAGCCGGTTGACCGCAACGAGTGGGGAATGACGCCTCCCACTGTAAACGCCTACTACGATCCCCAGAAAAACGACATCAACTTTCCGGCAGGAATTCTTCAGCCTCCCTTGTTCAGCGCCACCTCCGACGCCGCACCCAACTATGGCGACACCGGTGCCACCATGGGACACGAACTAACCCACGCCTTTGACGACGAGGGAAGCCAGTTCGATGCCCAGGGCAATCTACGCAACTGGTGGACCGAAGCCGATCGCAAGGAATTCGACCAGCGCGCTCAATGCGTCGTCGACCAGTACTCCGGATACACCATCATCGACGACATCAAAATCAATGGCAAACTCACCAACGGAGAAGATCTGGCCGACTTGGGCGGAACGCTTTTGGCCTATCTGGCGTGGAAAGAAGATACGAAAACTCAAGAGCTCGAGGCGCTCGATGACCTGACTCCCGAGCAGCGTTTCTTCGTCGCCTACGGACAAAGTTGGTGCACCAACGAGCGCGACGAGACGAAGAGACTGCGCGCCACGGTGGATCCACATTCGCCCGAGAAGTATCGTGCGAACGGAGTAATTTCGAATATGAAGGAATTTAGCAGTGCGTTTCATTGCAAGCCCGGCCAGCCCATGGTTCGCGAAAACTCCTGCCGCGTCTGGTAGCCGTGTGGCCAATTCAACGTAGAGACGGGGCTCGCCCCGTCTGAGGTCGCACAAACCAGCAAACTGAAACGGGGCTTGCCCCGCCTCAGACCAGTTCGCCGCTCCGCAATGAATTTGGGTGGTGCAGGTTCACAGGTTTTTGCTTTTGGGTGGCGCAGCGGTTTACCGCTGCGATAAAAGCCTCATTTTCAGTGCCGGCTTCAGCCGCTGAGGTCTCCCCGCTCAACATCTATCCGCGTTCAAACGCGTGCTTTTCCTCTAACTCCCGAAGCGAGCCGGCCATCTCCGACTCGAACCGCTCTTTCTGCTCCATCAACGCGGGAAGCGCCGAGCCATAGCGCCGCTCCATCGTGAAAAATCCCTTTTGCGCAAGCCCACTAGCGATTTCCACCAAATGATCGACAGGAGTGTCGAGATAAAGCGCCTCCGTCGGATCGGCCAGCCATACCTCTCCGCCTACGAGACGGTTCTGCCAATACACCTTGCGTAAGATCTGCGCCGCAATTTCTTCGTCGTTCGCCTTGCCGAACGTCCACTTGTTCAGTTTGAAGCTGTAATGACGGCTCGAAAATGGCAACGGCACCAGCTTGCCCGATTTCACAAACTCCGTCTGCTTATGATCGACTTCCTTGCGCAGGGCGTTGATGATGGGCCCCTCTGTGTCCTTCGCTTCAAGCGAAGGCAGTACCTCCCGCAACGTCGCGGAAAGATTGACTGCGACCAGCGCACGCAGTCCCTCTGAATTCTCCAGCGTGATCACCGTGTGCAGCACCTCAAAATCCGCACCCGACGTCGCATGGCGAAAAGGCCATTCCAGTTTGAAGCTCAAGGGTAGGCCGGTGCGGCTTACATAAATTGTTTTTGCTGTCGGAGTCGCTTCAGTCATCATCAGTCCTTACTCAGTTTCACTCGTTTGCACACCTCTTATTTTAACCTGCGGATTTCCAGGACCAGCCTTGCTTACCCACTTTCAAGCGCGCCACAACCGCAACAGATTCAAGATTGCTGACGTCCCGATTAACCCGCAGACCCCGGCCGCTACGAATGCGCCGTTCGCGGTTTCTAACAGATCTGCCAATAGCCCGCTGACGAAAACAAAAAGAAAAACCAGCGCCGCCAGATGAAACCCCTGCCCCGTAAAAGTCGGAGCCCCCATCCCCAACACCAGCGCCAGAGCAGCAATCAACAGCGGTGCCGTGTTTCCGAAGTATCGTGCCCGTTTCCACCCGAGATAGACGAGAAGCGTCAACGGAAGCGCAATCATCAGCGGAGGGCTGCCCGCAAAAATCGAATCTGCGATATTTCGATACGAAACCAGAAAGCGAAAAGCAGACGGTTCAAAGTCGATCCACAGCGCATGCCGCATGCCGTGCCAGAATAAAGCTGGCTCAAAAAAGTAAGCGGCCCACACCAGCACCGCTCCCACCGCGACCGCCGTCAGCCAAATCGCCACTACCGCGCGCGGACGCACCGGCGCCACCCAAAACATCAACGGCAAGATCACCACCGCCAGCACGCCCAGCGAAAATTGATCGCCCGCCGCCAACGCCAGCGACAATCCCAACAGCATCGTCCGTCGCCAGTTCCAAAGCACCACCTCGCGCGGAGCATACAGCGTGTGGGCGACGGCGATCGCTGTGAACACCGTTCCAAACGCTCCCCACACCGCGCCCATCTCGCCCAGACTTTGCGTGCCCGCCACGTTCACAATCATGCCGGGCGAAAAGCAGTAAAGTCCCAGTGCGATGTATCCTCCCGCGTTGCCATAAAGTCGCCGCGCAACATACCAGAGCGAGGCTCCTAGCATCACGCCGAAGAATAAATACGGCGTTACTGAGACAAGCGGTAGCATCGTTGCCGGCAGCCATGATGCTGGACGCACCAGAAGCGGCGCCGCGGCCACCAGATAGTAGAGTGGTGACCGATCCTGATCGTATCCGTCCCGCACCCGCAGATGCCCAGCACGGCCTGCTGAAGGCACGCCCGTCGCCGCTTCCGACCGCAGCGCTTCCGGCGTGCCCGCGATCGCGCCGCCCTTCCATTGCTCCAGCCCCGCGTAGATGCGCAAAGCCTGGTCCGATTCCGGCACCGACGCCTGCAGTGTTTGCGCCCGTACCAGCCACAGACACTGCAAAAGATAGATCAACAGCAGCCCCGCCGCGATGAATTGCGGCCTGCGAAAAGCTTCGGAATGGAAAAATCCGCGCAACATTCAGACTACAAGGAGGACCGAGTGTTTTACCATGTCCGAGACGAGGATGGATAACAAACCGCTATCCCCCACTTCCGAGGAACCGCATCCGCCGGCAAAAGCTGACGCCGTAATCCAACCTGTCGCTTCGGATTTCCCCCAGCCCACCCTGTCGTCGCCAGCGAACCTGCCCACAACGAGCCGTCTTCACAAATCTCCGCTTCGCGAGATCTTCATTGGTCCCGACGGAATTTACGCATTCCCCAAATGGCTGGTTTATCTCGCGATGGCGTGGTTTGTTTTTCAGATCGAAGGCTGGTTGCTGGCGTCGCTCCACGACCGTCCGAACGCCCTCTGGTGGCGTCTGGTCGTCGAAGCGAGCATGGCAGTCGCGGCGATCGTGCCCGGCTTCGTCATGGTCCGCATCGAGCGGCAGCCGTTTGCCAGCTTCGGACTGCCCCCGCGTCCCGCCTTCGGCCGCAACTTCTGGGTCGGTGCACTTTGGGGACTCGCCGCACTCACCATTCTGATGCTGATCCTCCGCGCCACCGGATCCTTCTACTTCGGCAGTTTGGCTTTACACGGCACTCGCATCTGGAAATTCGCCGCCTATTACGCCCTCTTTTTTCTCTTCACCGGATTCTTCGAAGAGTTCCTCTTGCGCGGCTACTCGCAGTGGGTGCTCACCCGCGGATTTAATTTCTGGCCCGCCGCAATCTTTCTTTCGATCGTCTTTGGCTCGTTGCACGGCAGCAATCCCGGCGAAGCGAAGACCGGGCTCGTCGCGGCGGGACTGATTGGCTTCTTCTTATGTCTCACGCTGCGACGGACGGGCAATTTGTGGTGGGGTATCGGCTTCCACATGGCCTGGGATTGGGGAGAAAGCTTCCTCTACTCCGTCCCGGATAGCGGCACAGTTCTTCCTGGCCATCTCCTCCAATCCAGCTTGCATGGCCCAGTTTGGCTCACCGGCGGCTCCGTCGGTCCCGAAGGAAGTTACCTTGTTTTCGCCCTGATCGCAGCGCTCTGTTTCTTGTTCAGCCGGATGTATCCCGAGATTCGCTACGATCCTGCCCGGCAGTGAACTGAATCCCGGCAATTCGACATTTAACATTTTTACCGGAAGTGCGACGCAGCCTCTTCGATCAGAGCTGCAACTTCCTTGGGCCGTGAGACGTAGACGGAGTGACTGGCGCCTGCGACTTCGACCTTGTGGCTGTTCGCTCGCGCGGCATACCACCGTTCGAGATCGGGATTGATAGTTCTATCGGCTCCGGCCACCAACATCCAACTGGGCTTGCTTCTCCAAGCAGCCGTGGTTATAACGGCCTTGAAATTGTCGGCGAGGTTCAGCACCTGCGAACTCGCCATAAACGCGGCCTGCTCAACTGACAGATCGGCGGCGAAGTATTCGTGAAACTGCGCGGGATCGATGTAAGTGAAGCCATCTGCCGTCTTCTTGATCGCATTCGATTTGCTGAGGTCGCTCGGGAATCGTTTGCCATCGTCCGCCTCGTTCTCTCCGGCGTCTGGCATGTGGGCCGCAATGTACACCAAACCCGCGACCGATGGATCCGTTCCCGCTTCCGTAATCACCGCGCCGCCGTAACTGTGAGCGACAAGAATGCACGGCGCGTCCTGCTGCGCGAGCACGCGCTTGGTCGCGGCCACGTCTTCTTTGAACGACGTCTCCGGCTCTTGGACGATGCTGACGTTGAAGCCGTCTTTGACGAGAATGTCGTAGACGCCTTTCCACCCGGACCCATCCGCCCAGGCGCCGTGTACCAGAACAATATTTCGAACGGGATTGTGCTGGCTCTGGGCGGACGGGTTTTGCGCGGACAGCGCACGGCAGGTCAACAGCAACAACACCACGCAGAGGAATTGAGGCATTCCTCGAAGTATTCGCATCACTACCTCCATCCACAGAGGGGAATAAGCGATTCAAGACTCCCGAACCGACCCACAGGAGTTGAAGCGGCGGGCACGCGAGCCCGCCACACAACCTAGATGTCCAGGTTCTTCACGTCGAGCGCGTTGTCTTCGATAAACTTTCTTCGCGCTTCCACGTCCTCACCCATGAGTGTGGTGAAGATCGTCTCACACTCAGCGATGTCTTCAAGCCTCACTTGTAGCAGCGTTCGCCGCTCAGGATCCATCGTCGTTTCCCAGAGCTGCTCGGCCGTCATCTCGCCGAGGCCTTTATAGCGCTGGACGATGTACTCCTTGCGGCCTTCGTTCAGAACGTAGTCGAAAAGTTCGCGAGCAGTATTTTTCTCGACGATCTCCGGTTCTTTGCCGCGCCGCGCGGACTTCCCTGATTTCTTCTGCGCCTTCTCAGCCTCTTCCTTCTCAGAAGCGCTTAGGTTCTCGTCCGCTTCTTCATTGTTTTCGCCTGCTTCTTCATCTTCGTCGTTCTTGTCTTTATCGGCTGCACTGGCTGCTGGCTTGGCCGCTCTCGGTACGCTCTCGACCACGAAAGGCGGCTCAAGATACTGTTCTATCTGCTTGAACTTGACAAGCAACTGCCGGCATTCGGGAGTCGACGCCAGTTCCCAGTTGATGACGTGTTCCGCTCCTTGCGAATTTACGAAGTGGACTGCCCACAGATTGTGCTCTTCGTCGAAACGGCTCTCCACGCTCTTCAGCTTCAAATCCTTTTGCAGCCGCTTGAGTTCTTTTTCCAGCTTCTCGATTTTCTTCGGCGGAGTCTTCTTATCGCCCTCAAAATCTGCCCGCTTCGCCAAGTCGAGCTTCGGCAACAGGCTCGTAATCTCTTCGGCGCGGATGCGCTTGTTCAGCCGGTCCAGAAATCCAAGGTACTCGTTCAGCACGGTAATGAACTTGGTCAAGGCCGCGCCTTCAATCTTGGCCGCGCCTTCTCCGTACCGAACCGTTAGCCCTTCGGACGCGCGCTTTACCATCACCTTTACGAAGTCGTGTTCATTCTTGATGTACTGGTGCGTCTTGCCTTTCTTGATGCCGAAAAGCGGCGGCTGCGCGATATATACGTTGCTGCGCTTGATCAGCTCCTGCATGTGACGGAAGAAGAACGTCAGCAACAGCGTGCGGATGTGCGATCCGTCCACGTCGGCGTCCGTCATCAAAATAATTTTGCCGTAGCGAACCTTCGTCGGATCGAAATCCTCTTTCGAAATGCCCGTGCCGAGCGCGGTAATCATGGCGCGAATTTCTTCGTGCGCCAGCATCTTGTCGTAGCGCGCTTTCTCTACGTTCAGAATTTTTCCCTTGAGCGGCAGAATCGCCTGGAAGCGGCGGTCGCGGCCCTGTTTGGCGGTGCCTCCTGCCGATTCGCCCTCGACCAGAAACAACTCGCAGCGGTTGGGATCGCGCTCCGAACAGTCAGCCAGTTTGCCCGGCAATCCTCCGCCATCCAGCGCGCCTTTGCGGCGAGTCAGATCTCGAGCTTTGCGGGCAGCTTCTCGGGCCCGCGCTGCGTCGATGGCCTTGTTGATAATCTTTTTCGCGACTGCGGTGTTCTGTTCGAAGAACGCCCCAAGCTTTTCATTGACTACGGCCTGCACTACGCCCGCGATATCGGAATTTAGCTTGCCTTTGGTCTGGCCTTCAAACTGGGGCTGCGGCAACTTCACGCTGATCACCGCCACCAATCCTTCGCGAACGTCGTCTCCGCTAAGATTATCTTTCACGTCTTTGAACAGGCCCATCTGCTGGCCAGCGTAGTTGATGGTGCGAGTCAGCGAGGTGCGGAAACCGGAGAGATGCGTGCCTCCGTCGACGGTGTTGATGTTATTGGCAAAGCTGAACACTGTTTCCGAGTACGCGTCGTTGTACTGCATGCCGATCTCGATGTGTACGTTGTCTTTGTCGGCTTCCATGTAAATCGGCTTTTCGTGCAGCGTCTGCTTGCCGCGGTTCAAATGCTTGATAAATTCGGCGATGCCTCCGTTGTATTTGAACTCGGTGCGCTTGGCTTCGCCGGTCTTTGAGTCGGTCTGCCGTTCGTCGGTGAGCGTGATGATCAGGCCCTTGTTCAAGAATGCGAGCTCGCGCAGGCGCTGCGACAACGTGTCGAAGTTGTATTCAACCGTGGTGGTAAAAATCGTCTTGTCGGGAATAAAGTGGACTTTGGTGCCGCGCTTCTTGGTCGCCCCCGCTTTTTTCAACTTGCTGGTGGGCACACCCTCGGAGTAGGTCTGCTCCCAGGTAAAGCCGTCGCGCCAAATTTCGAGATCGAGTTCTTCACTAAGAGCATTGACGCAGCTCACACCAACGCCGTGCAATCCACCCGAAACTTTGTAGGAGTTGCTGTCGAACTTGCCGCCCGCATTGAGCGTGGTCATCACGACCTGCGCGGCGGGAACCTTTTCGCCGTCGATATCCATGTTGTCGACCGGGATGCCGCGGCCGTTGTCGATCACGGTAATGGAGTTGTCGAGGTGAATGGTGACATCGATCTTGTCGGCGTGGCCAGCGAGCGCTTCATCGACCGAGTTATCGACGACTTCGTAAACCAGGTGATGGAGTCCGACCTCACCCGTCGAGCCAATGTACATGGCGGGGCGTTTCCGGACGTGTTCCATGCCGTTGAGAACCTTGATGGAATCGGCAGTGTAATCGTCGTTCGGCTTGCCATTCTTGTTCTTCGCATCGACGCTCTTAGCGTCCGCGAGTTCCGCTTGCAATTCTTTTGTGGCCATTCTGCTCCGTGGAGAAAAGCCGGATCGGGCACCTGGCTGGAGGGACGATTCCGGGAGTGCTTTGGTGAGCCCAACTTATTGAATTTTCGGCTAGTTACGTCTCACCTGAGCTGTACCTATTTTAACACAAATCAGACACCTTTTGAGACCCGAACAGAGAGTGCAAACCGCCCTTTTTTGTTGCGCTTAGGATGGCATTTTCAAGTTGAAGCTCGATCCACGATACTCCGGCTGGCCTCAGGGGTTGTGCCACCACGGACCTCCCGCCCGTCCAAACTGTTCGCAGTTTCTCCGGCACGACTTCGGTCTATTCCTGGTGCGCGACTGCTTTAGCTCCACCAAAATGCAGCCCGTCCATAATGTCATCGAGCTCGTCTTCGCCCGCCGCGATGAACGTGAACGAGACGATCTGGCCTTTCGTGAGTAGGACCAACGTGCACTGCCGCATCGTGACCTTGTCGTTGAGCTGCTTGCTGAAATCGGCGCGCAGCAGTTCTCGCGATTCGACTTCCAAGGCGTAGGGCTCCCCCACAGGCGTCATCCCCTTGGAGGCGGCGAGTTCACTGAGCGGCGCGAGGTAGTCTTCTGCTTTCTTCAGCCCGGGAAAGCTACTCACGCTCTCCCTAGCGATCACAACGGCGGAGTTGACCGTGTCTCCAGTCGACTCCGGCGGACGCTCAAAGACCGCCAGCAGAACCGCAGACTTGCCTGTCTCGTTTCCTTCCGCCATCTCCTTGGTCCGATCCACCCACCCGTAAGGGATTTGATAGCGGAAGGCCAACGCCGCATTGCGGTAGAGCTGCGGATCTTCATTCGGAGTTGTGGCGGCCTTCACCGGCGGCTTCGCGGCTGGCGCCGTCTTGTTCTGTGCCAGGGCTCTCGAGCTCAGAATCGGAGATAAGGGCGATAAAACGAGGGCCAAAAAAACGACAATCGCCGACGCGACCCCAGATCCCAGTCGTCTCGCCACGATCCGCGAACCACGCATAACCCATCGTAGCAGCGTCAAGTAGCTACTCCACGAACATGCAATCTCCGTAAGAATAAAACCGATAGCCTGACTGGACCGCATGCTCGTAGCCCCGCATCACGAGTTCTTTCCCGCCCAGCGCGCAAACCAGCATCAGCAGAGTCGACTGCGGCAAATGAAAATTTGTCAGCAGTGCATCCACAATCCGAAAGCGATAGCCGGGATAGATAAAGATGTCCGCCTCTCCTTGTCCCGACTCCACGCGCGCCTCATTGCCCCCCTCTTCGGACGCGTGCTTGTCCGCTAACGCCTTTGCCGCAAACTCTAACGTTCGAACCGTCGTCGTGCCCACCGCAACCACGCGCCGTCCCTCTGCCTTCGCCCGGTTGATGGCAGCCGCAGCCTTTTCCGGGATCTCATACCACTCGCGATGCAGTGTGTGATCTTCGACTTTTTCTACCCGGACAGGCTGGAATGTCCCCAAGCCGACATGCAGCGTAACCTCCGCAATTTCGATTCCTCGTGCGCGAATCTGCTCGAGGATCTCCGGAGTAAAATGCAGTCCGGCGGTCGGGGCGGCCACAGACCCTCTGGGCTGCGCGTAAACAGTCTGGTAGCGCTCTTTATCGTCGATTCGGTCGCGATCTCTCTCGTTGATGCTGTCTCGCTCGCTAGCGTCGTGCGTGACGCCCCGATCGCCGCTCACGCGTCGTATGTAAGGAGGCAGTGGCACGTGCCCAATGCGCTCGACACGAGCGAAAAAATCGGCAACCGGAGCAAACCGGATATGCCGCTCGCCAAAGCTGCCGCGCTCCGTCACCTCAGCTTCCAACCCTGGTTGAAGATCCGCGGGAAGGCCGGAAGGGAAACCTCGTGTAGAGCTGACCTGGGAGCTAGAGCCAAAGTAGAGCTTCTCACCGACTCCGATCTTCCGCCCCGGTTTCACCAGACACTCCCATTCATTCGGATCGGCCGAGACTTGGCGGGTCAGGAGAACCTCCACACGCCCGCAGAGAAAATCGTGCGCCTCGGGATTCTGACGGCTCACGGGTTGGGCACGACGCCCGCTCCGAACCCCGTACAGCCGCGCCGGGAAGACACGCGTGTTGTTCAGTACCAACAGATCGTCCGCCCGCAGCAAGTCAGGAAACTCGCGGAAACCGCGGTCCTCCCAACTTCCCGGCTCCCCATCCAGGCTTGCCCGGTGCAGGTGCAGCAGCCGCGACCCAGCGCGATCCCGCAACGGCTGCTGGGCGACCGATTCGGCCGGAAGATCGTAGTGGAACTCTGAAACCAGCATCGAGCAGATTATAGGGTGTCCGGCATCGCGCCCAGTCTCGGACCACTTTGGGAGAGTTTGTCTTGAACTATTTACATAACTTGACCCAAGTAGTGGTTGTAAGGTTTCGGAGACGTGCTGTACCATGACGGCGCAGGAGTTTCGCAGGAGTTTCGATGTCCAGCGACCGTCAGCATCGTCTCGAGATTGTGCAGTTCGGACGACTGCTGCACCAAAACGGTTTTGTCGCGGCTACCGACGGCAATCTGTCCGTCCGCCTCGACGAAGAACGCCTGCTTGTCACCCCTACCTGCATCAGCAAAGGTCGTATGCGGACTTCCGACATGGTCATCGTTGACATGGACGGCAAGCGCCTCGCCGGCAAGCGCCGCGTCTCCAGCGAAATCGGCATGCACCTGCTGATTTATCGCCTGCGTCCCGACGTTTGTGGCATTGTTCACGCCCATCCGCCGACCGCCACCGGCTTTGCCGCCTCCGGCTACGACTTGAACCGCCCCCTCGTCTGCGAAGTGGTCGTCGGCCTCGGCTCCATCCCTCTCGCTCGCTACGGCACTCCCGGCACGCCAGAGCTTACCGACGCCCTTGAACCCCTGATCCCCGGCCACGATGCCATCCTCATGGCGAATCACGGAGTCGTCACCTTCGGGTCTTCGCTCGAGAGCGCCTACATGCGCATGGAAACCGTCGAGCACTTCGCCAAGATCGCGCTCGTTACGCACCTTCTCGGCAACGAACAGCCGCTGGGCGCAAACGAAGTGGCGAAACTCCACGAAGTTCGCCACCGCTATAACGGAACCTCGGCCTCGCCCCGCAAACCCGCCGCCACCGAAGATCTTCACCCACAGATCGATTCGAAAGAAACCGCTGGCAGCCGTCGCTGACGCCGCGCCCTCTATCTCCTTACGCAGTTCACAAAAATGACTCAGGAATTGTCATCCCGAGCCACGCGAGGGATCTGCAGTTTCGCCGGCCCGCCCAGGCATCCGCCTACTCCCCGCCAATGCGAAACCGAAATCCCGCACGAAAATTGACCGTCAGCGCCGGATACCCCACAACCTCGTTGTAGTGAGCATTCAGCGCGTTTCCGACATTCGCATAAGCCGTCACTCGCGAGTTGATCGCATACCATCCGCCGAGATCAACCCGCGCGTAGCCCGCCGCATGATCAATATTGAAGCCCAGAAAATCGTCATCGGGACGTCGTCCCACGAAGCTGCCTCCCAGATTTCCACCCCAGCGATTGCTCGCGTACGAGAGAAAAGTCGTGCCAGAATGCTTCGGACGTCGCAACAACGGCATCCCCGGATTGTATTGTGGGTCAATCGGAGCGGGATTATCCAGAATCTCGGTCGAGGTATAGGTGTAGGCAGTATTCAACAGCAACCTCTTCCACACCTTGCCTTGCAATACGACCTCCGCGCCTTGCGCGAACGCCTTATTCACGTTGAGATACTCGCCGATAAAGTTGATCGGATCGACCTCTTCGTAATTAATCTGATCGTGAAACAGGTTATTGAAATAAGTTGCGCTGACGGCAAATCGACCCCTATACAAGTCTTGCTGGATCCCCGCTTCAAACGCCCGGACGCGTTCCGGCTTGAGTCCGGGATTCGGATCGGAATAGGGCGGCCCGGCGAACGTCTCCTCCAGTCGCGGCTCTTTGAACCCCGTTGAGTACGAAAAGCGCAGCCGTGTTCCCGAAAAAGTTTCTCCGCCTCGCAGAGCCAACAGCGTCAGCGCAACGCGGGGCACGCCCGTGCTTCCAAAAGCACTGTCATGGACAAAACGTCCCCCAGCGATTGCGGTTAACCGGCCAAGCGTGAACTGCTGCTGAACGTACAGATCATTATTCAGTCGCTGGCCGTGTGTCTGGCCAAAATTCACATCGCCCACAAATCCATTTTCATTCTCGATGCGATATCCGAAAGTTGTGTGCGCCCATGTCCGCTCCGAATAATCGCCCTGATACTCAAATCCGACCCGGTTGATGCGGTCGACTTCATGTGACTGAAAATCGTCGATCCGGTTCGGATCGCCATTCAAATTCAATTCGTTGTACCGGTACAAGTAATCAAAGCCGGTGAAATGATGTTGCCATCCGGAAGGTTCGGCAACCGCGAGTTCCACGCTTCCCAGCAGATTGTTGTACTGCGACCATTCGCTCGGATCAGGCGGCTGTAACGGATCGCCGTTAAAATCCCACTCGCCCGGAATGCCCGTATGACTATTCGAATGTCGAAACCTTACCCGTAACGAAACTTGATCGTTAATCGCCGCTCCCACATTCGCACCTTGCAGCGAATCGGAGTACGAGTCGTTGATCCCCTGCCCATGCGTATTGAATTGATCGCCAAAGAAGTTGTAGTCAAAGCGTTCATGCGTTCCCGCGAGCGACGCGTAGCCGTTCGCGGTGCCGAAATTTCCGCCATCCGCGCCAAAACGTAGCTCGGGAATCGGCGTGCTTCCCGTCCGCGTCCACATCTGGACGACACTCGTCATCGCGTCTGATCCGTAGAGCGTGCTCTGCGCACCCCGCACAAACTCCACACGATCCACTTGCGTCATAGGCAGCGTCCCAAAATCAAAGGTGCCACCGGGTTCGTTGATGGTCACGCCATCGACAATCACTTTGTTGTAAGTGGAATCTCCGCCGCGCACGAAGAGCGAAGAGAGTCCTCCCAGTTGACCCGAGGTGTTAACGACGGCTCCCGGCAAGAATCGCAGAGTGTCATTGCCCGCGCTCGAATTCATGCTCTCTAACTGGGCACCACTCAAAGTGGAAACGTCCGCGCCCGCTACTTCACTCGCAACCGGATTGCGTGTCGCCGTCACCACCACGGTTTCTGCCGCCGTGGCCAACCGCAGTTTCACAGTGACCGCGTCGTCCTTTTGCGAAAGATCTCTGGTCTCTTCGGCGAAGCCCGGCGCCAGCACGACGACGCGATAGGAACTCGATGGCTTTTCCCGAAACGTAACTACGCCCTCGCCGGACGTGTTCTGCAGCGCCGCGGGCGCGGACTTACCCGCCTCCAGCAGTTGCACCTGCGCGCCGGCAACCGCCGCATCCTGCGGATCAACAACTTTAATCTTGACTTCAGAGAAACCGATTGAGGAAAAAGCAAAAAGAAGAAAAACAATACTGCCAAAAACCCGGGCGAAGCGCATGCACGTCTCCTTTATCACGCGAAAGGGTTGTGTGGGCGGTTCACGCCGGTCTCCTGGCTTCGCGAGTAAGAATGCGGCCCCGCTCTTACGAGCGTTGACTTGGCATTCGGTTACTACAACCGGCCTTCCCAAGAGTTAGTACCCCCCAGTGACCGGTTGCGATTTCCTCGCTTACAGTTGCGCGGCAGCGCGGGACTCTCACCCGCTTCCCATAGCCCAGCGTTTCGCCGGCCTACGATCATGCGCGAACCAAAGATTGAGAAAGAACAAAAAAGCAGTCCCGCAAATTTACCCGCGGCAGCGACCCTAAGTCAAACGCGGGTCTTTTTTCTGTTTAGGAGGGGGAACTCCTTCGATCCAACTTCATCAACGTGTTCCTCCGCGAATTGAGTGACCCGTTGCAGCGCCGATTGCAACTGCCGCTGAAATTCTTCCATCTGCCGATCGTCGGCCTCGCGCGGAACGCGCATCTTCGCGCTGAATCGCACTAAAGCCTTCGAAAACGGCTTCGGAATCATCAGCGCGTCCCACGTTTTCAAAACCCACGCATCGCTGAGCGCAACATAAAAAGCCGCCATCGGCCTCGCGCTTGCCCGCGATAAAAGTACCGGCCCTGGCTTGGCCACATACTTCGGACCACGCGGCCCATCGATCGTGAGAGCCACCGAAGCGCCGCTCTCCAACTGGCTCTTCAATCCGAGCAGCGCGGTAGCGCCGCCGCGGCTGCTCGATCCTCGCACCACCCCGAAACCCAACTTTTCAATGGTCTGGGCGATGTATTCGCCATCAAAACTGCGGCTCACGATTACCGCGATCCCGGTCCTCCTCCAGAGCCAAGCGGCGGCGAAAACCGCGCGGTGCCAAAAAGCGTAGATCACGGGAGTTTCATAGGTCGCATCGGGGGGCGAAGGCAATTCTTCCCAGGAGATGGAATACCGCAACGTGGGGCCGATCAGCGTAATCGCGATATAGGCGGCCCAACTGATGAGCCACAAGACAATTCGCTCGCGCAGCGAAAATCCGCGGGTTCCTAAAACAGCAGGCGGCTGCGGTTCAATAGCTGCGGAAGAAGAACTCACGCCGATATTGTAGCCGCCGCAGAACTTTAACTGACGGCCGAATGCGAATGGTTAAGAACAGGCCGCCTATCCGTCGAGATGCGACACGATCCATTCCTTCACACGCTGCCGGCGATCATCGGTCGAATCGAAACGAACCCCGAAGGTCTTGTTGGGTTTCTTCCAACTCACTTCGCCTCGCACCCAGACGCGCGGCAGGGTCAGCAGCGAAAACGAGACTTCCACCTGGCAGCCCTGTTCCGGCACATGGTTCCCCTTCAGAGACATTCCTCCCGAACTGATTTCCTGGCTGGTGGCCGTAAAGCGGCTCCCATCGCTCATCACCAGACCAACCTCAGTCATAACGGGAATCCGGACATAGCGCCGGAATTCGTGCAACACCAGATTTTGCGTCGAACGCACCAGCTTGATCGCTGCCGACCGTTCCAGAGGCTCATGAAATATCGCGTTGATGCACAACTTCGAATAACGCATCGCATCTTGCGCGGTTCCACCCAGGCCGTAAATAATCATCCGGCTGTTCGAGGCCGACGCGCGCGCCATTTCGATAATGCTGCCGGAATCTTCTTTGAGCGATAGAACGCACGCTTCAAACTTTTCACGCCGCAACCGATCGGATTGCGCGCGCGCAATTAATGTTGTTTCGATCCCAAATTGACGAAAACACTCGGTCACCAGTTGGGCCGAGGTGTCCGGCAAGTCGAAGAGCGCAACGCGCGCCGCGGTCTTTCTTGGAACAGAGAGGGCAGTGGGCACAGTAGCGGTCATAGTAGACATGAGTCCCAGGGGATGTACTCCTCTAAAACCCTATTCTGACGCCCCATTTCGCGGGTGTATAGGTTTCGAAAGGACCTAGTCAGTGTTCTAAAGGTCCATTACGGGAACTGTACTTGGACAGGTTACTTAGTGGTTCCTTTGGTTTGCTCAGGTAAGATGTTCCGAACCTTGAATTCTGTAGCGGCAGTCAGCCAATGATCACTCGAAACGACATCCAGTCGGCCCTGGGCCGCATTCGCCCCTCCATCTATCTTTCCCCCTGCGCGCGTTCGGAGACATTTTCTGAGTCCACCTCCAACACCGTTTACTTGAAATTGGACAACCTGCAACGCACAGGCGCGTTTAAAGAGCGCGGCGCGCTGAACAAACTACTTTCGTTGAACGCAGAAGAACGCGCTCAGGGAGTCATCGCGGCCTCGGCCGGAAATCACGCCCAAGGCTTGGCCTACCACGCCGGCAAACTCGGCATCCGCGCCCAGATTTGTATGCCCCTGACCACGCCCCTCATTAAAGTCTCGGCGACCCGCGGATACGGCGCCGACGTGATCCTCCACGGTGCAAATTACGACGAAGCTTTCGACGAATCTCTGCGCCGCAGCGAAGCCGACCATCTCACCCTCGTTCACGCCTTCGATGACGACGCAGTCATCGCCGGGCAGGGCACCATCGGATTAGAACTTCTCGAGCAGCATCCCGATCTCGAAGCAGTCGTCGTCCCCATCGGCGGAGGCGGTTTGATCGGAGGCATCGCGTGCGCCCTGAAAGAATCGAACCCCAAAATTCAGGTTTTCGGAGTGCAGCCCTCGCGCCTCCCTTCGATGAAAGTGGCCGTGGCCGAAGGCAGGCCGGTAACTCTCGCGGCAGCCTCCACCATTGCCGACGGTATTGCCGTACGCCGCGCGGGCGAACGCACTCTGCCGCTCGTGCAAAAGTACGTGGATGACATCGTTACCGTCGAGGAAGAAGAAATCGCCAACGCCATCCTCTTGTTGCTCGAGCGCGAAAAAACTCTGGCCGAAGGTGCCGGTGCCGCCGCCGTCGCCGCGCTCGTCAACCGCAAACTGCCGCTGGTAGCCAAGAAAGTTGCCGTTCTGGTATGCGGAGGCAATATCGATGTCACCTTGCTCTCCCGCATCATCGAGCGCGGCCTCGTCAAAGACGGACGCCTCGTCCGCCTGCGCGTCCATCTCCCCGACTATCCCGGCGCTCTCAATCGCCTCACCTCAATACTCGCCGAGCATCGCGCCAACATCGTTGAGACAGACTACGACCGCGCCTACCACGGCGTCGGCCTCGGAGAGACCGCCATCGAAATCACCATGGAAACCCGCGGACCCGACCACATCGCCGAAATCATCTCGGCCCTAGGTGCCGCAGGCTACGCGCAGGAACGCGTGCTGTAGAGTTGCGGAGAAATCTCGCGTAGAGACGGGGCTTGCTCCGTCTTGCGCCGCCCCACGAGCTATGTGCGAGAAACGAGAGGGCAGGCCACGGTTTCAGAGTTTGCGGGAAAAGCCACTTTGCATTCGCTTTTGGGCGGCGCAGCGCTTCAGCGCTGCGATAACACTTGCTTTGACTGCGCCTTCAGGCGCTGAGGGCGGGCTTTCGGCACTAGACCTCATTCAAACTGCTTCCGAAATCTCTCCAACTGATCCTTCACTTCCGAGACGTCCCGCCGCAGTTCTGCCACTTCCTCTTCCAACCGCGCGATGCGTTCTGCATCTCCCGAATTGCGCTCTACCGGCGCGCTCGCGTGAGCCGGCGTATCCGGAACCACCACGTCTCCGCCCAGCAAATGCGTGTATCTCGATTCTTTCGTCCCCGGCTGTCGCGGAAGCACCATCGCTAGCGCTGGCTCACGCTGCATCAATTTCTGCAGCGCCGACTGCACATCATCCAGCGTCTCGAAGTGGTGTAACCGCTCGGTCCGTCCCCGCAGCTCCCCAGGAGTCTGCGGACCTCGCAACAGCAACACGCACAGCACCGCCGTCTCGGCCCGCGTAAAGTTGAATACTTCCTGCAGCCGCTGCTCGTACTTGGTCACGCGGCTGTCGGCGCCCCGAGCCGGTCCCGCCATGCGTTGCTGTTGCAATCCCTCCAGTGCGTCCCGTACCGCGTCTTCGTCCAATTGCATCACGGGATCGCGATTCGACTTTTGGTTGCACGCGTTCATCAGTGCATTCAACGACAGGGGATAATATTCGGGCGTGGTGATGTCCTTCTCCACCAGTGAGCCCAACACGCGCACCTCATTTTCGGTCAGTCTGTATTCCACGCTTTGCATTCCACGATTTCGTGAGCCGCATTCGATTGTACAGTCGCCCAAATCGTGTGGCGCGGGCATTCTTGCCCGCCGCCTTTGCTTTTGCGCCCCTGAGCCCGCTGCCCCAGCCGCTTGCCTTCTCTCCGACCTTCCCTTCCCCCGTCCATCTGACCCCATTTGCCTGGCTATCCACCCCGTCCCCAGGGCTTCCGACTCCGCACACGGTATACTCAATGGTTTGTCGAACTCATCGAATCGGATACGTCTATGAATCCAGTAGCTGCACCACCGCGCGTAGCCATCGAAAGCCTGGTCGAGAAACTTCGTGCGCTTCCCCGATCGGCTTTTGATGAAACCGAGCAGGTCCGGTCGCTGCTCGAACAAATGCCTGTCGATGAAGCCAGCCTCGCACGCTATCTGACTTGGGACCGCCAGCATTACACGCGCAACCTCATCGACAAGACCGAACTCTACGAACTCCTCGCCATCTGCTGGGATGTGGGCCAGTGTAGTTCGGTGCACAATCATCGCGACCAGAACTGCTGGATGGCCGCCCCAGTCGGAAAGCTGCTGGTCGAGAATTTTCACCTGAGTTTTCAGGATCTTGAGGCAGGGAAGTGCCGCTTGCACGCATCTAACACCGTGGAGTTGTCGGCAGAGAATCCCTGCGCGGTCGATCCCCGGGAGCCTGTACATCGCGTCGTGAATCCGCGCGAAGCGAATCGGCGAGCAGTGACTTTGCACGTTTATTCACGTCCCTTCGATACCTGCGTGGTCTATTCGCCCGAGCAGGGGATCTGCGGGGATATCGAGCTTCACTACAACACGGTATTCGGTAACCCAGTACCCAGTAGCTAATTTTCACAGATCGCCGCGGCGTTCCAAAGCGAAACCTGGACAGAGTTGAAACAGTGAAATGCTTTGGAACTGTATCTGCCGTGTAACTTTGCTTTGTATCAGGGTATCGCTTTAGCGATACCGCAACCCGCCTAAATTCAGTCGCCCCTTTAGGGGCTGCGATGGCACCGGGTGCTGCACTTGAAGGAGGAATCGTGAGGAAATACCTCGGAGTTTTGGCCACTGTGGCCGCGCTGTGCGTGATCTCGTGGGCGCAAGCCCCTACGCCAGCTCCACCACCGGCTCAACCTCCGTCGCAGACGCCCGTTCCCGAAGCCACGCCAATTCCCGTTACCGCCGAAAAAACCGCCACCGCTCCCGGGATCCAATATCCACGCTTCGAGTTCTTTGCCGGTGGCTCCTATGCCGAGGCCGGACTCTTCAATGCCGGTCACTGGGCAGGATTGCCCGGCTGGGACGCTTCTCTCGCCCTGAACGCCACCCACTGGCTGGGCTTCGTCATCGAGGGCGGCCAATTTTTCGGAACCTCCAAGATCCCAACCAGCTCGCCCGCTCCCTTTCCGCCTTGCCCGAACATCTTCTGCCCCAGCGGCTTTCCCACATTCGACGTGCAGACTCGCGAGTACAACGTCCTCTTTGGCGGACAGTTTGCCCGCCGCAAATATGAACGTTGGACGCCAATCGGCGAAATTCTCTACGGACACGGGGGTACGCGAGGACTAGCCACCGGCGGTGGCAGCACCAATGTCGAGGTCGGAACTGGTCGCGTTCTGGTCGCTGGCGGCGGCCTCGACTACAAAATCAATCCCCGCTTCGCTTTGCGGATCAAGGCCGACTACTTCCAAACCGAGTCTCAGTTTCCGACCTTCGCAAAAAAGAAGCAGGACAACTTCCGAGTCTCAGTCGGCGTTGTGATCCGCAGCATCCACAAGAAGAAGCGCAAGCTGGAAGAAGAAACTCAACCCGAACCCTAACCATCAGGGCACAGCAAGTGTAGAGATACCCGAGTGTGGGACGGGCGACCTCGCCCGTCCCACTCCAGAGAAGCATCTTCCCACACTCGATTCGCTTACGACCGCCGCAGCAGATCGCTGAACGGCTTCGCCTTGCTTCGCAGTTCCTCAGCAAGATCGCTGCCCTTTTCGACCACGTCCTCTAGCCGATCTTTCGCCTCTTCCGTCCAGTCGGAAGCCGTCTCCAAGGCATCGTTGTATGTTCGCCGCAAATCCTTTCGCAGCTGTCGCCCCGGCTTCGTCGCCAGCAACAGACCCACCGCCGCGCCGACCCCCAAGCCAATCAGCAGATATGTAACGGCCGTCCCGGTTTTGCCTTCCGAACTCTCATATTTTCCAATGCGCATAAAACCTCCAGTATCGAATCAAAACCCTCAGCCTTAATCCTGTCATGCGGGGCCATCCCCGTCTCTACATTCTAGCCCTCAGAATCCACCGGGAATAGTCCGTCGCGATAGGGTGGAGCTGGCGCACTGCCCTCGGCGGTTCCCAGAACTCTGATCCCCTGTGTAAAATGGACTGTTAATCCGAAATGTGGCGGAAGCTCCGGCGACCTCCACCTCGGTTGTCCCTAGTGGGCATCCGGGGACCCGGATGTGCCGAGCTGCCCAGCATTCCTAGCACAGCGTAAGGAGATGTAAACCAGCAATGTCGATTCCAGCGACCCAACTCCGTCCCGGCATGATCATCAAGCACAAAGATGATCTGCACTCCGTGTTCAGTGTCGAGCACCGCACTCCCGGCAATCTCCGCGCCTTCATCCAGGCCAAGCTGCGCAACCTGCGCACGGGCGCGATGTTCGTGGAACGCTTTCGCTCTCCCGACCCGATCGAGAAGGTCATCGTCGACCAAGAAAGCATGGAGTTCCTCTACAGCGACGGCGACGACTACTACTTCATGAACACCGAGAACTACGAGCAAACCCACCTCACCCGCGAGACGCTCGGCGACGCCGTGGAATACCTCACGCCGAACTTGCAAATCAAAGTCGATTTTTTCGACGGCAAGGCCGTTGGCATCGAGTTGCCGCAGACCGTCATCCTCACCGTGCTGGAAGTCGAGCCCGGCCTGAAGAGCGCAACCGCCTCCAGCGTGACCAAGCCGGCCAAGACCGAAACCGGACTCATCGTGCAGGTTCCCCCCTTCATCAACGAAGGCGAGAAAATCAAAGTCGACACCGCCGAAGGCACCTATCTATCGCGAGCGTAGAGAAGGTCAGAAGTCAGAGGTCAGATTGCAGAAGTAAAGAGCCTATGGTTTTCACCTCTGCAATCTGACCTCAAACCTCTGCAATCAAACGATGGCTTCTTCCGAAAATAAATCCCTCTCTCTCGCTCGTCGATTCGTCGTGCGCGGCCGCGTGCAAGGCGTCGGCTTCCGCTGGTTCGTCGAGCGCGAAGCCCATATCCTGGAAATTACGGGATGGGTCCGCAACAATCCCGATGCCAGCGTTGAAGTGTTGGCCGTGGGAACGCGCGATCAGCTCAGTGGATTGCGATCGCGTCTTCGGGAAGGTCCCCGCGCCGCCCGCGTCGATGCGGTCGAGGAATTCGACGCTGAACTCATCGCCGGCCTAATCTCATTTCAAGTTAGAGGAGCCTAATACCCAAGCATGTCGGACAATCCTACCCCCGCTGGCAACACGCAAAGTCAAATCCCGGTCAAGCCCGTCAGCTGCGAAGCCCTGAAGCTCCTCATCCGTGAGGTGCCCGACTTTCCCAAGCCCGGCATCTTGTTCTACGACATCACCACGCTGCTCAAAGACAGGGTCGGCTTCGCCCGCCTGATTGACGCTCTCTCGGAACACTATATCGGCAAAGAAATCGACCTCGTGCTCGGCATGGAAGCTCGCGGATTCATCTTCGGTCCCGCTCTGGCCTACCGCCTGAATGCCGGCTTCGTTCCCGTCCGCAAGCCCGGAAAACTTCCCGCCGAAACCCTCAAGATCAGCTACGAACTCGAATATGGCAGCAACGCCCTCGAAGTGCATCGCGACGCCATCAACCCGGGACAAAGAATTCTGATCGTCGACGATCTGCTCGCCACTGGCGGCACCGCGAAAGCGACGGCCGACCTCGCCACCCGCCTTGGCGCGAAGATCGCCGGAATGGCATTTGTCGTTGAACTCGACTTCCTCAACGGCCGCGAGAAGCTTGGAGGCTATGACGTCTTCTCGCTGCTCCACTACGACCACTGAATCCACTACCACCAACGATCAGCCTCTTGGAACGCGCTCCTACCATGGCCACGTAAGCATCAGGGAGGTAGGGGGAAGTATCCCGTTAGATAGACGACACACTTCTTGGAAGTCGCCACCTAAATCCGGCTGGCGCCGAATGGCGACTTCAACTGCATCAATTACCTAACTAAGAAGTGCACGGCCAGAAACAGCTCTCGCCAAATCGCCAGGCTGACGACCAGCGATGCCGTGTAAGAGAAAATCGCAATCCAGTTCCACTGAACAGACCGATCACTGTCCTGAGTCCACATGGGGGAGGGCTCCTCGTTCACTTGTCGGGTTGCAATTATCGGCCCGTTTCTCGCTTCTTGCAAGTGATAGAAAATATTCATTTGAAATCTTTACGGCAAAACTCCGCTGGGTGAAAATACCGGTGCTACAGAGATTTTGCTCAGCCGATTCCGAATAGCGTTGCCGGAAACCCGTCGTCGCTGCCACCCGGCCGTCGTTTCCGCGATCCCCTTCACCCCTTGGGATAGCCAAGCTGGGCTGCCGAGAACGATAATGGATGGATTCTGATCAAAGAGGAATACGGGCTTTCATGCAGAACACGATGCGATTTTTCCTGATATTGGCGCTCGTCTTTCTCGGCACTCTCCCCATCGAGGCGGATTCTGACCCCATTCCATCTTCCATCACGACCGCGCCGCTCACCGTCGACCAGGTGGTTAACAATCTCATCGCCCGGGATCGCGAACGGGCCAACACCCTCCGCCACTACGAATGCAAGCGCGTCTACCGTCTCGCTTACCGCGGATTTCCCGGCGATCGCGATGCCGAAATGACAGTCCAAGCCACGTACGACAGCCCCGCGACCAAGAATTTCAAAATCGTTTCCCAATCCGGCTCGAAGCTGGTCATCGACCGCGTGTTCAAGCGATTGCTGGAGAGCGAAAAGGAAGCCGCTGAGCCCGACGTGCACGCCCGGACTCTGCTGAATCGTGAGAACTACGACATGGCGCTGGTTGCCTTCGAACCAGCGGACGCTAGTTCGCACAAAAACAGCCAATACATGCTTCTTGTATACCCAAAGACCAAAAACAAATATTTATATCGCGGAAAAGTCTGGGTCGATGGAACCGATTTCGCCGTCACCCGAATCGAGGCCGAGCCCGCGCAGAATCCCTCATTCTGGACGAAGAAAAGCGAAATCCATCACGACTACATGAAAGTGCAGGATTTCTGGCTTCCACGCCGCAACGAATCCATCAGCTACATACGTCTGGGAGGCCGCGCAACCTTGACCATCGAATACAGCGATTACAAAGTGATCGACACTCGAAAGCCCTAGAACGCCACGCCATCCTGCCCACGTAGGGGCGGACGCATTCGTCCGCCCCAGCCGAGCGTAGCTCGGCCTCTTCGAAACTCAAAACATCAGAAGCGCCCCGGGCAAAATTCCCCCGGTAGTACAATCCCGTAGATCGATTCACCACGAACGGACCACGATGGACAGCCTGATCCAACCGAACTCAAATCCCACGACCGAGCGGCAAGAATCGAGCCTGCGCCCCATCGTGATCGGCATCGTTGTGGTAGGAATTGTGGTCGGCATCCTCGCCTTACTATTGCGCACCGAGCAGAAAAAGCCAGCAGTTCCTCCGCCCTACGCGGCCAACCTGAAATTTTCGGATTTGAAGGCAAGCGCCGCACAGAATTTTGTAGGCGCCACGGTAAGCTACCTTGATGGCTCTATCAGCAACACCGGGAATCAGACCGTCATCCACGCGGTGGTCCAGGTCACCTTCAAAGATGAGTTAGGACAGACTGCACAACGCGAGGAACTTCCCATCCACGTCTTGCGCACCGGTGGGCCATACGATGAGGCCGTCGACTTGACTGTGTCGCCGCTCGCGCCCGGTGAGAGCAAACCTTTCCGTCTGACTTTTGAAAACATCTCCGCGCAATGGAATCACGCCTACCCCGAACTTCAGATCACGCAGGCCGCTACAAGATAAAAATTGTCGACGGCAACCGCCCACGGGCAGCTCGCGAGTCCCTCACTTCCCCTTCTGTTCTGCAATCCATTTGTCGGTCCGCGCTTCCAGAAGATCAAGCGGCAATGTTCCCCCATCCAATATCTCGTCGTGAAACTTCCGTATATCAAACTTCGGTCCCAACTCTTTCTGCGCACGCTCCCGAAGTTCCCGGATCTTTAACTGCCCCAGCTTGTAACTCAGCGCCTGCGCCGGCCAGGCAATATATCGGTCTGTTTCAGACTGTATCGTCGGCTCATCCACCGCACCCGACTTGCGGAAAAACTCCACCACCTGCTCGCGACTCCATCCCTTGGAATGAATTCCCGTATCCACCACAAGACGCACCGCCCGAAAAAGTTCCGAAGACAATCGCCCGAAATCCGACGCCGGATCCTGGTAGAAGCCGACCTCTTTGCCCAGTTGCTCCGCATACAGGGCCCAGCCTTCGGTGTACGCATTAAAGCCGAGTCCATGTAGCCGGAACTTCGGCAATCCCGTGAGCTGCTGCTGCACTGATAACTGCATGTGGTGCCCCGGTATGCCTTCGTGATACGCAATCGCCTCGTCGTCGATCAGCGAACGGTGCGCGAAGTCGGACGTCGCGACGACCACCCGCCCTGGCCGCTTCCCATCCGGTGTGCCAATCATGTAGTGCGTTGCCGCCGCAGACTGGAACGCCGGTATCGCCTCCACCGTCACCGGCGACTTCGGAAGTAGCGTAAACAGCTCTGGAAGTTTCGGCTCCATCTCCGCGATGTAGTGCCGGAAATCATCGAGAATCTGCTCCGAGGAAGTCGGAATGTACTTAGGATTCGTCTTAACCGACGCCCGGTACGAGGCAAGGTCGGCGAAGCCTTCCTTCTTGGCGATAACCGTCATCTCCGCCTCGATGCGCGCGATCTCCCGCAGGCCAAGTTGGTGAATCTCGTCGGGCGTCATGTGAGTGGTTGTGCGCCCGTAGATGTCGTTTTCGTAGCGTTTCTTGCCGTCCGCCAGCGAAGTAATCGAGAGCGTCGTCCGCCCGGCCGGAGCGTATTCCGTGCTCAGAAAATTTGCGAAAGTTTTGTACGCCGGAATCACATCGTTGTTGATCGCATCCGTAATCTGCTGCGTCAAACGTTTCTGCTCTTCCGCCGAAATACTCGCGGGATATTTTTTCGTCGGAATCAGAAACGGATCGGCATCAATGATCCCCTGGCACTGTACCGGCAACTTCTCCGCCAGGAATCGAACCGGCATCAGCTTTTCCTTCATGCCCGCCCGCAACACCTCGGTCGTCTGACTCAGCACTCGAGGAATCTGCCGCAGCTGCGCAATGTAGTCCTCGTAGTGCTTCACCGAATCCAGGGGAACCGACAAAGGCAGATCCGCCAGCGACGTATGGATGCCATTCTGCTGGTTGATCGGCATCTCATACTCTTTCAAATTGAAATCAGCGATCCGCTGCTGCAACACTCGCACCATGAGATCGTGCGATAGCTGATCCTGGTCCGAAAACCCACTGCTCGGAATCGCTTGTACCCGCGTCAGAAAATCCTGATTGATCTTCTCCCGCTCGGCAATCGCCTCCAGCGAGTACTCCCCGAGCTTGTCGTTATAACGGTAATCGCCAAACGCGGTCGCGCGCTCCGGAAAATTCCGCAGATCCGACTCGTACTGCTCTTCAAACAGCGCATTCTGCGCCGCGACTCGGTCGGCAACTGGCTTCACGTTTTGGGCAAGGACGAATCCCGCGGCAGCAACGATAAAAAACAAAATGTGGTTTGGGCGCATAGATTTCGAAAGCCTACCAGAGAGAAACGCTACTGTGCACAGACATTTTGCCCCAGCGAAAGGTGAGAGGTCAGAAGTGATGACGAGATAAGCGCCCCTAGAGTTTGAGGGCATCCATCTTAGGGTTTTCGTATACGTCATCTTCGCCGGGATAGCGAAGCTCTTTTTCGAATTTGCCACTCTCTTTCGCCAACGCCCATATCAGACTTTCCCCTGCCGGCAAGGTGTTCGGCTGACGGTCATACACGGGATCCGCATAGGCGCGATCCGCGTTGATCGGCTTCCATCCCTTCGCGGCAAACATGCCAATCAACCGGTCGAGAAACAGAGCATTGAGCGCATTGTGATGCAGCACAACTGTGTGTCGCACCGGACGATCAACGACTCGCTGCGCCAGCGATTCATAGAATTGTGCACGTTCCCAGATGTGCTGCAGGAAGAAGTCGCCATAAGCGGTGAAGTCCGCTTTAGGGTTCTCTTTTACGCGAGTTTCGAGCCTGCTGCTGATCGCCCAGTCCGACGCGTCTATCGTCGCTCGACCGATGCGATACCCATGTTGTCGTAAGAACAAACGCATGCCGTCACGTTTCTCGACAGTGTCACCTTCCTTGAAAAAGGGATAGCGATAGAGATGCGTGAAGTGAGCGTAGCTGCGAATCAGAGGTTCGCTCTTCAGTGCGTCGGATTCAAACTCAGACAGGGTCACTTTCCTGAACCCATCCGGGTCAGTATCTGTACTCTTGTTGAAATAGAGGTGAGAGTAAGAATGGTTGCCGATGCCATGCCCAGCACGATCCCAAGCCGCGATCAGGTTCTGGCCCGCCTCGCTGTCGACACGCTTCCCGCAAACAAAAAGTACGGCGTTGAGTTTCCGCTTCGCGAGCGTGCTCAGAATTCGCTCGTTGATTTGCTGCCCCGACAATCCAGCTCCACTTTCGATTTTCGGGTCGTCAAACGTAAATGCAATTTCCGGTCCCGCATCTTTGGCAAAAAGTGCCGGAACGATTGCCAGGGAAGCGACTGCACTCGTCTGCTTGATGAATTGTCTACGATTCACATCCTCAAATCTAAAGGCGCATCGCCGTCAATGTCCATCGCACTTCGCAGCTGTAGCTTTCCCTCCGTTACAATCTCCCCGTGGACCATCCGAAACCATTCCGTCTCACGGAGTCTGTAAAAGCCGCGGGTTGAGCTTCTAAGCTGAGTCCGGCGGTGCTGGACACGGTGCTTGGGAAATTAGCCCGGCAACACGACCCCAATGTTCTAGTCGGCTTCGACCACGCCGACGACGCAGGCGTGTATCTCCTCACGCCCGAGACGGCGCTCGTCCAGACGGTTGATTTTTTCACTCCGATCGTGGATGACCCCTATACCTTCGGTCAGATTGCCGCGACCAACTCGCTCAGCGACGTCTACGCCATGGGCGGAAAACCGCTCACCGCCCTCGCGCTCGTCTGTTTCCCTGAAAAAGCGGACATCGAAATTCTCGAGCGCATTCTCGCCGGCGGCTTGTCCAAAATGATCGAAGCCGGATGCACCGTCGTCGGCGGCCACAGCATCCGCGACGAAGAAACAAAATTTGGCTATTCCGTCACCGGCGTCGTTCATCCCAAACGTGTCCTGGCGAATCAAGGCGCGCAGCCCGGAGACAAGCTGCTATTCACCAAGTCGCTAGGCACCGGCGTAATTTCGACCGCCATAAAAAAAGGAGTCGCCAAGCTCGAGTGGGTCGCCGCCGCCGTAAAGTCGATGACCACGCTGAACAAGACCGCCGCCGAAGTCATCACCGCTGGCGGTGTTCATGTGGGGACGGGCGTCGCGCCCGTCCAAGCGGAGCGCAGCTCCGCAGCACCCGCAGTCGCGAACAGCCAGCGACCAACGCCCAACCACGCCTTCTCCGTCCATGCGCTGACCGACGTGACCGGTTTCGGCCTCATCGGCCACGCCCGTGAAATGGCGCTCGCCTCCGACGTCAGCCTCATCTTCCAATCCGCCGCCATCCCCGTGATAGAGGGCGCGCTCGAGTGCATACGCGCCGGCTACATTCCTGGCGGACTGAAAGCGAATCGTGATTTTGCCGAATGTACGGTCGATTACGATGCGTCGGTGGTTGACGATCTTCGCACGTTGCTCTTCGACCCGCAGACTGCCGGCGGATTATTGATCTCGATCGCAGCCGACGAGGCCGACGCGCTCAGGTCGGCCCTGCAAGCTGCTGGCGTTCCCGCCCTCGAGATCGGCGAGGTCGTACCGCGTACAAAACCATTAATTCGAGTCGCTTGATTCCCTGCTTCGACGCTACCCGCTCTCGCCGCCAGTTTCTGTCGCGGCTACGCGCTATGAATCAGCTCCCAGATCGTAGCCAGGTGATGGTCATCGTGCTCGGCCACGAAGTACAAGTGGTCCACCAGACGCATCGGCGTTTTGAGGCGGGGATGAAGAAGAGTGCGTGAAAAAACTGCCGAGTCGAGTTTCTCCACGGTTTCCATCAGAACTGATCGCGCCCTTCGGAACTCAACGAGAATTTCGTCGATCGACCGATGGTTGTGGTTCGCCTCGAACGTCTGGCGGTTGCTAAGATCGGCCACGGTGAGCTGGGACGCACCGCCGAGGTAGTCCTCGACCCGCGCCCTCCAGAGAGTTTCGAGGTCCAGCAAATGCCCGGCATGTTCCTGCGCTGACCACTTTTCATTTTCCCGCTGCTGTCGAACCAGAACGTCGCGACGAACATCACGCACGCTCTCTTCCAATCGTGCCGGCGTTCCTCGCAGACGCGCGCGCAGGTTGGGATGCTGCTCCGCGGGAAAGGTGAAGTCGAACTTCCGTTCAAACCAAAGCGGTGGTCGGTTCATATTCGATTAAAAGCTGAAGTCGGATCAAACTCGATCTCTCAACAGATGCCAAAACCACCAGATGTGATGCACTTCCTGTGCACTTAGCGCCGCACCCTTCTCCGCAACCAGCGCATCTATAAACGAAATCTCCAGTCATCTTAGTTGTTTGTGCGAAAGGATCTTTGCATGAAAACGCGTACCCTCGGACAATCCGGTCTCAAAGTTTCCGCTCTCGGCCTGGGCTGCATGGGCATGTCGGAGTTCTACTCCGGACGCAACGATGAGGAATCGATTGTGACTATCGATCGGGCGCTCGACCTCGGCATCAATTTTCTGGACACCGCAGACGTTTACGGACCCTACAAGAACGAAGAGCTAGTCGGCCGCGCGATTCAAGGCAAACGCGATCAGGTCATCCTCGCCACAAAGTTCGGCATCGTCCGCGACCCTTCCAATCCCAACCTCCGGGGAGTGAGCGGCCGTCCCGAGTACGTGAAGAAATCATGTGAAGCAAGCTTGAAGCGCCTCGGTGTGGAATATATCGATCTCTACTATCAGCACCGTGTCGATCCGAACACGCCGATTGAAGACACGATGGGCGCTTTGGCCGACCTCGTCACCGAAGGCAAAATTCGGCACATCGGATTGTCGGAGGCCAGTACGAGCACCCTGCGTCGCGCCGTGAAAGTGCATCCCGTCACGGCGCTGCAAACCGAGTATTCGCTGTGGACCCGCGATCCCGAGCACGAGCTTCTCGCCACCTGCCGCGAGCTCGGCATCGGCTTCGTCGCCTACAGTCCTCTGGGACGAGGATTTCTTACCGGCCAGATCAAGACGTTCGAAGATCTCGCCGCTGACGACTATCGCCGCTTCTCGCCACGCTTCCAGGGCGAAAATTTTCAGAAGAATCTCGACCTCGTGAACGAAGTGGAATCGATCGCTAGGGAAAAGAAATGTGAGCCATCGCAACTGGCTCTCGCCTGGGTGCTGGCTCAGGGCGACGACATTGTTCCCATCCCTGGCACCAAGCGGCGCAAATATCTGGAAGAAAATGTCGCGTCCGTCGATCTGCAACTCACAGCCGACGACCTGCGCCGCCTGAACGGAATATTCCCCTCGGGCGCGGCAGCAGGCCTGCGCTATCCCGAACACATGATGAGTCTGGTCAACGGCTGAAACTTCGCCGGGTGCCCCAGCTTCGCGCCTTAAGCTCGCGCCCGTTCTTTGGGCGCGAACCTGGGCTCTTCACAGCTCATCCGCCCAACAGCTTGTTGGCGTCGGCATACGGCATCGCGTCATTCATCGAATCGTAAGTGCCCGTAGTCTTCAGTTCTTCTGCCACGCGCCGCAGCAGTCCAAGCGTCGCACGCATCGGGCCCGACCCAACACTCACCCGTGCCACTCCCAATTTCGCTAGCTCCGGAACCGACGGCGCTCCCGGCACTGCGAGAATATTCACCGGACACCCCACCGCCTTGACCAGCCTCTCGATCGTCTCTGGGTCTTTAAGTCCGGGGGCAAAGACGCAATCGGCGCCCGCATCGCGAAACGCAATCAGCCGCCGCAACGCCTCCGAGTAATCCGCATCCGGATTCCCTCCCGGCAGCAAATACACATCGGTGCGCGCATTCACCACGATTTGCGATCCCAGTTGCATCGCCGCTTCGCGGACGGCCCTGATTTTTTCGACGGCCAGTTGCAAGTCGATCAAAGGTTGATCGCGGCGGGCGCTGGCATCCTCGATATTCATCCCCACCACGCCAGCCTGCACCAGTTCGCGCGACGTCCGGGCCGCATCTTCAGGAGTCGACCCATATCCCGACTCGACATCGGCAGTAAGCGGCACGTGCACCGCGCGAGCGATGCGGCCGATGCGAGCCAGCATTTCTTCCCGCGGAATCTTTTGGCCGTCCGGATACCCGAGCGAAAACGCGATCCCCGCAGAAGTGGTCGCCAGCGCGGGAAAGCCTGCTTCCTCAAAGACCCGAGCGCTGGCCACATCCCAGGCATTCGGTAGGATCAGTATGCTTGGCCCGCGATGGAGCTGCCGAAACTGCGTCGCTTGATCAATCTGCGAATTCATAATTTCTTGCCGGGGTTTTACCCGCCGCGCGCCTTTTCCCGCATACGCTGCATGAAGCTCGGCACGTGCACGACCGCGCGGCCGACCGTGCCCCGGCCAATCTCCTGCGCCCCGTCGTCTGCGCGAACGCGCATGATGTAGAAGCGGCCGTCAAACGATTCCAGTTCTGCCTCGGCCCGCACCTTCATCCCAATTCCCGTCGCGGCGCGATGTTCGACATGGATCGACACCCCCACCGTGATTTCACCCTCTTCACAGAATGGTTGCAGCGCGTGGAAGCACGCCGTCTCCATCAGCCGGATCATATCCGGAGTGGAATACACGGGCGGCAACTCGGGATGATGCGCGGAAAGCGTGTGCTTCAGTTCAACGGTTTCAGACGCCTCACCTTGGGCGCGGATCGGAATCGGTCGAGCCATGTTCTCTGTAAAAGCTTCTCTAGAAAACTCTCTCTCGAAAAAAATAGTAGATGAGGCTGCCTTTCAAGACGCGGGCACCCAGTCTCAAATCGACGACACAGTCTGATCTCTGATCTCTGATCGCTTAATTCTCGCTGACGGCGAGAGCCCCCGCACGTTCCAACCGGCGAGTCTCGAAACCGTCCAACACTTGCCACAGAGCTTTGGCCGCAGTCTCGGCGGCGGCCAAGGCTTTCTTCGCGCTCGCAGGATTCGCCTGAACTCGCTTCTCTAACTGAGCGCGCCACACATTCGCGTGATGCACGTCCGCTTCGGAATGCAAAGTGAAATAGCCGCGTGTCTTTGCATCCGCGTGGTAAAGCTCGCGCAGGATGCGATCTTTCTCGTGCGCGATGCGCGGCACTTGCGATTCGTAGGCATAAAAAGCTGCCAGCGCTTCTTCCGGCGTTCCTTCGCTAGCCATGCGCTGGAACCAGGAAATCATCTTCCGTACTTCGGCAATCGGCCGCCGCTTCGGAATCCGGCTTCCGCCCACTCCTTCCACAAAATCGAGCCACAGCTCGGAGTGCGACCGCTCCGGCTCGCCAAAAGAATCTTCACCGCCCTTTTCATCCGTCATGTTCGCCAGTACGGCGCGCCGCAATTCGCCTTCTTCCAGCCGGACGCCAAATTGCGCCAGATAGCCGGGAAACGCTTCGACATGCGGAAAATAATCCTCCGCGTAGGTTCGCAGATCGTCGCCGGTCAGTTTTCCCGCCGACCAGGCTTGATAAAAAGGATGACAGAGCAGATCGTACGGATGAATGCGTTCTTCCAGCTGCGATAAGAATGGATTTGCTTCTTGCTGACGGGTCGTCATATTTACCTCAGAGAGGATTACCTCGGAGTCTCAACTATACGGTCGCCGCCGGAGGATCACAAGGACGCGTGCCCGGCCTAAGGGGAGAAAAAGCGGACGAAGATTTTCTGCCGCCCCAGGGAAAGTCCGAGCGACGATCCGGATCGCATGAAAGTCGCATTCACGTGGAAGTTCGTCCCGGCATTCAAAGACGGTCGGCCGGTTGCCAGTCGTTTACGAATCGCAGTCTCCCCGCGCCAATAAAAAAGGGCGGTGCGTAAGCACCGCCCAAGACGTGCGACAACCGCTTGCCTGATTAGTCCCCCCAGTAGGAGTCCATCAAATTCGCGTACGTATCCGTCGTGCTGCTGACCAACGTCTGATTCGTCCCAGTCAGGCTCATAACATAAATATCCCAGGACGAGTTGGGATTGTTGACAACGTTGTAGAGAATCAGGTTCTTATAGGGAACTGGCGATATAGTTGCATCGCTGGTGCTGGCCGTAAGTTGAACTACGTTCGTGCCGTCCAGGTTAACGCTCAAAATGTTGTAGGTGCTTTCGCCATTTGAATTCGAGATCAACAGTTTAGTACCGTCACCCGAGTACACCGCGGGGCCCCACCAGTTATCGGTTGCATACACCAAGGTTGGGGTCGAGTCCGTGAGAGCCATCGTGTACCAGCCGCTTTGAGTCGGAGTTCCAACCTGCGGGTGGCTCGATTTGTGGATCCCAGCCGGCGTAAAGCCCTTCATTACTGGCGGCGTGACGGCGCGGTGGCTGATTTTCCGCCCCGACTGCGACAAGCAACAGTCACCCGTCTCGATGTAAAACACCAGCGACTTACCGTCCGGCGAAAAGCTTGGAGCGTACTGGTAAACAACCCCTAGCCCTGCCGCGTACAGCGCGGTCTGAGTATCAGTGGCGATGTTCACCGTGAATATTTCTTCGTTGCTGGCGACATAGGCAATGGTTTTGCCGTCTGGCGAGAAAGTTGACGACCAGGCATCAGCGCCCGTAGTCAGCTGTGTCTCCGTACCGTTTGTACCCATCATGAAAATGTCATAGCTAGTGGCGTCCTCGCGGTAATAGGTCACCGCAGTCGCCGTGCTGTTAGAGGCCACGTAATAGGCAGTTGCGGGAATCGGAATGCTTACCGCGGTGGACTTCTTGGTTGATACGTTCAGGGTGAACAGCTGGGGCGCGCTGTTGTTGTTTGATGCGCGAGAAACGTAGGTGACGATGGGGGACGGCGTGGAGTCGTCTCCGCAACCGGTTAAGGCAACTGCCATTATCGCGGCGGCCAACGTAAAGATCAGCTTCTTCATGTTTTTATTCCTTCTGTAAGATCGATATCGAGTGAACTGCATAAGCCTGTTGCGTATAAAAAATGGACAGTCGAGCCCTTCAGGGCTGACGCCAAACTCTCAATCTGTACAGAAATCGCACGATGTGGTTGCATCGGGGAACTTCAGGAAATCAGCAGATCATCAGTCAGGGTGGGACATCCAGTTCACACTGATGCAAACCTTACTCGAAGATGGACTACATCTAAGGAGAAAACTCTTGAAAGAGATTACTTTGGTCTAAGTCCAATCTTGGGTGCTCATAGGTTTGTATTGGTAGCGATGACACGCAGGACGGTCTTGCCGTTCTAACTGGTTATAGGCAGTTCTCGCGAACAACAAAAAAGGGGCGGCACTTGGTGTGCCGCCCGCCGTCGTTCTGAACGCCTAGTCAGCGTAAGCATCAACGAGAAATTCTTCGGTATTCGGAGTGCTGTTTACTAAGGTCTGGTTTGCTCCAGTCTGGCCCATCACATATATGTCATAGGACGAGCTGGTGCTGTCGTAGCGGCTAAACAGAATTAGATTCATATACGGCACGGCGGCATAGTCATACGTGTCGGTGCTCGTCGTAAGCTGCGTCAGCGTTCCATTGAAGTCGGTGCTAGTAATGTTACAAGCAGTGTCGCCGCAAACGGTAAACAACAGCGCCTTTCCATTCGCAGCGAAGATCGCCGGTCCCCAAGCGTCGGTGGTTGCGTAAACCAGTGTCGGCGTCTGGTCGGTAAGCGCCATCGTGTACCAGCCGCTGACGGTTGGGTCAGTGACCTGGGGATTGCCCGACCGGCTCACATGAGCGCCAACGTGCCGGCTATGGAAGTACCGTTGGGGAGACATTCCAGAGAGGCCGGGCCCGCGCGTCTGCGCTGGGGTTCCGGAACCAGCTACCTCGACATAAAAAGCAATCGACTTGCCGTCCGGCGAAAACTCCGGATAATACGCGTACGCCACATCAGGCGCGGGCGCATATAACGCTTTCTGGTTGCTGCCGTCTGCATTCATTGTGAATATCTGATCGCCGTCGTTGGACTCATCCACGTAGGCTATCGTTTTCGCGTCTGGGGAAAAAACTGAATCCAGACTTTCGCCGTCCGTAGTCAGCGGCTTCTCCTCGCTGTCCGTACCCATGAGAAACACATCTATGCCGGCGCCCCCATTGTCGGAGCGACTGTAGGTAACAGCCGTAGCGGTGCTGTTTGGAACGACAAAAAAGCTACTGGATGGGATGGAAATCGCCACTGCGTTTGGCGTCGCCGTCGTCGTACTCAATGTGAAAAGATGAGGCGCATAACCGTCGCTGTTCGAGCGAGCAACATACGTGATCAACGGGTTCGGGGTAGAATCGCTTCCGCAGCCTGTCGTTGCGACTACCAGCGTTGCGATGGCGAACGCGGCGGCCAGTGTGAGTAGCTTCTTCATGATCGTCTTTCTCCTGGATGAAACTCGTGATGAACTGCGCAAATCAGCTTCTCGGCGCACGGCGGGGCAGACACCCCAACCCACACGTCCACACCGACAAATTCCGGTCTGAACTAGATTTTCGTAATGCCTTTGCCACCCGTAGAACTTCTTCAGGTGATCGCAGCCCGAGGGGACGGGCCGGTAATTCAACCCCACGCCTGATTGAAAATTTAATTGAAGATTCGTCGTGACCTTAGAAAAAACTAGTGCAACGGATTACTTTGGTCAGCCTCCGCGCTACGGAGTTCGCCCGCACAAGCCGCTAAGGTCCTCAGACCTCCGTTATTGTCGGTTTCAAATGCGCTATCCTCATAAAAAACGTTGCGACCTCAGGGAAAGGCGGCTCGTCCAATTAGCCTATGGAATTCCGACAACTTGGTAAAAGTGGATTGAAAGTTCCGGTACTGTGCTTCGGCACAGCGACCTTTGGTGGCGGGAACGAGTTTTTCCGCGCGTGGGGTGCGACGGACGTAGCGGAAGCCACCCGTCTGATCGATCAGTGTATGGAAGCGGAAGTCAATTTTTTCGATACGGCCGACGTCTATTCGGACGGGCTTTCTGAACAGATATTGGGGCAAGCGATCCAGCACCTGCCGCGCGAGAAAGTTCTGATCTCGACCAAAGCCACTTTCCCTTTCGGCGAAGGTCCCAACAACGCCGGATCGTCCCGTTTTCACCTGACGCAGCAGATCGAAGGCAGCCTGAAGCGGCTCAAGACCGACTACATTGATGTCTACCATATGCACGGCTTCGACGCGCTGACGCCGATGGAAGAGACGTTGAATACGCTTGATCAGTTCGTGCGGGAGGGCAAAGTTCGCTACATCGCCGCTTCGAATTTCTCCGGCTGGCACATGCAGAAGTCCCTCGGCATCAGCGAGCAGTACGGATGGGCGCGCTACGTTGCTCACCAGGTTTATTACTCGCTCGTTGGCCGCGACTATGAATGGGAACTCATGCCGCAGGCGCATGAGGAGGGTCTCGGCGCTCTGGTGTGGAGTCCACTGGGATGGGGGCGTCTGACGGGCAAAATCCGCCGCGGTCAGAAACTGCCGGAGGTGAGCCGTTTGCACAAAGCAGCCGATGGCGGCCCGATTGTGGCCGACGACTACCTTTACAAGGTTGTGGACGCGCTCGATGCGGTCGCCGCCCAAACCGGTAAAACCGTACCGCAAGTAGCTTTGAACTGGCTGCTGCGAAAACCGACCATCGCCAGCCTCATCATCGGCGCTCGCGACGAAAAGCAGTTGCGCGACAACCTCGCCGCGGCCAGCTTCACGCTGACGCCCGAACAAGTTGCCAAGCTCGATGAAGCGAGCGCCCCGCAGGTGGCCTATCCGTATTGGCACCAGCGGCAGTTCCAGTTTCTCAATCCGCTGCCGCCGTCCTACCGATGAAGCCGTCTCCGCTCCGTAGGGTGCCCCGTCCAAGCTCTGCTTGGGCGGGTTTCGTGTGAGACCATTCCTGCGCACAACTCGAACCATCAACGTTGTTACAATGAAGCAATCGCTTCTCCTCCGCCGTGGTGGGTCTCGACTAAACGCACATGCAGCCGTTTGACGAACATTTCGAGGTAGTCGTGGTGGGCGCTGGCCATGCCGGATGCGAAGCCGCGATGGCTGCCGCTCGCATGGGCCTCAAGACGGCCCTGTTCACGCTCAACGTCGATCTGATCGCGCAGATGTCATGCAATCCCGCGATCGGCGGAATCGCCAAGGGTCATCTCGTGCGCGAGGTCGACGCTCTCGGTGGCATCATGGGCGAAATCACCGACGCTGTCGGAATTCAATTTCGCCTCCTCAATACTTCTCGCGGACCCGCCGTTTGGTCGCCTCGAGCGCAGTGCGACAAGCAAGCCTATCGCCTGAAGATGCGCGAAGTCCTCGAGTCGCAACCGAATCTGAGCATCAAGCAAGCCGAAGTTTCCGATGTGATCTTGGGCTCGTTCATCGAGGCTCATTCGTCGTTCGCGGATCCCGCCGAAGACGCTGAATCAACTCCCAACGACCAACGACTAACGACCAACGACCGAATTACCGGCATCCTCCTCCGCGATGGGCGCCGCGTCTCGGCCGACGTTGTCATCATCACGACCGGTACGTTTCTCAACGGACTGATTCACTGCGGCGAGCAGCAGTATCCTGCGGGACGTTCCGGAGAACCCGCAGCGGTCTTGCTGGGCGAGTCGCTGAAGAAGCTTGGCCTGCGCGGATGCCGGCTCAAGACGGGAACTCCTCCTCGTCTCGACGGACGCAGCATCGACTGGTCGCGCTTCGAGCGCCAGCCAGGCGATGTCGATCCGACGCCATTCAGCTTTCGCACACGGCGTGTCGCCCACCACGATTCGCAGGTGCCTTGCTATATCGCCTTCACCACGGCAGAGACGCACCGCATTATTCGCGAGAATGTCCACCGCTCTCCCATGTACAGCGGCCAGATTCAGTCGACTGGACCGCGGTATTGTCCATCCATTGAAGACAAGATCGTCAAGTTTCCCGACAAGCTGACGCATCAGCTCTTCCTCGAACCCGAAGGCCTGAATACGCACGAGATTTACGTCAACGGGATGAGCACCTCGTTGCCGATCGACGTCCAGCTGGCGATTCTGAAGTCGATACCCGGCTTGGAAAAAGCCGAGATGATGAGGCCGGGTTACGCGATTGAGTATGACTCGATCGATCCCACGGAGCTCAATCGCACATTGGAACTCAAGAAGATTGCAGGCCTTTTTCTCGCCGGCCAGATCAATGGAACCTCCGGCTATGAAGAAGCAGCCTGCCAGGGATTGATGGCCGGAATCAATGCCGCCCTCAAAGTAAAAAAAGAAGCGCCGCTCATCCTCGATCGCACCGAGGCTTACACCGCGATTCTGATTGACGACCTGATTTCAAAGGGCACCAACGAACCGTATCGCATGTTTACTTCGCGCGCCGAGTTCCGTCTGCATCTGCGCATCGATAACGCCGATCGCCGCCTGACGCCGCACGGCCGCCGCGTGGGCCTTATCTCCGACGAGTCATGGGCCGATTTCGAAGCCAAGCAGCAGCGACTGGAAGATGTGATGCAGTTGCTGGAGAAGACGAAGTTCACCCGGGAAATGGCCGCCCAGATTTTGCAAGAAAAGCTCGAGCGCAACAAGCTCGACCAAGAAAAGCTCGAGCAAGACTCAACCGCCGTCGCCGGCCCCGAAGCCGCTGTACTCGATCTTTCCTCCGCCGTCGGCCAAAGCCTGGCGCAGTTGCTCAAGCGCCCCGAAATTGTCATCGAGCAGTTGGCGCCCGTTCTACGGAATGCCTTCCCCAGTTTCTTTGCCAGAGATTCCTCAGCGAACTCGGCGCCCTCTGCGTTGAATTCTTTGCCTCATCTTTCGTCCGAAATCCGCAACGAGCTCAAGTCGGTCGAAACGGAAATCAAATATGCCGGATATCTGGACCAACAGCAGCGCTCCATCGATCGCCTGAAGAAGGCCGAGCAGCGCCGCATCCCGGATTGGTTCAACTACGGCGCAGTCAGCGGATTGTCGCGTGAGATGCAAGAGAAACTGGGAAAGGTAATTCCGCAGACGCTCGGCCAAGCTTCGCGGATTCCCGGAGTAACGCCCGCAGCAGTTTCGCTGATCAATGTCTTCATCGAGATTCAGTCGCGGCAGCGCGATCAGGCAGCGGCTCTGTAGCCGCGCTCCTCACACTGGCAGCGCGGAAAGACCAAGCCATACAATCCAGGCGGAGGTCGCCCAGAGCAGTAGGCCGAAAGATAGTCCAACTATTTTTTGGCGAAGCGCGGCATCGGGCACAAGAAATCCAGCCAAGCCGATCAAACATCCAATAATTCCGGTCGCGTAATAGACCGGAGCCTTGAACAACGCGGCCAGTGGAATGAAGTGAGCTCCCACGATGAACGCGATTCCAGACAAAATGGAATCGGGATAACGCAAAACCTTCAGCACGACCACCGCCAGGAAAATCGCCGCCAGCTCGGCGCCGAAAATGACATAGAAATGGCGCCCGATTTCGCGGTTCGTCGCCGCTTGTTGGGTAGATACGGAAGCGGTCTCCTGTGGCATATGAGAGACGCGCAGGCCCAGGTTCAGGAGGGCCGTCCCCAGAACGACGCCCACGAAAAGAAGCACCAGCCGCAGCCACGCCGGCGACGTGCGGCCGCGAAGCAATCCGATCAGCAGCCAGACGATGCCGAAACCGAACATCACTGCCGCGCCGATGGTCATTCCGAGCAATGTGCTTCGGTTCATATTCACCAAATGCTCAGTCTTTCATCCACACCCGCTAGCGCGCTGCGGCTTTCTGGATGGCAGACCGCAAGTCGTCATAGGAGAGCGCACCGGGATGGTACATCTCCACCTGCCCAGCACGATTCAGGACGACTAATGTGGGTGTGGTACTCGCTCCGTAGGCGTTGAAGTTTTGCTTGCTCACGGGAACTGGCATGTCGAGCAAACTTGCGTAATAGCGCGTGCGTACGGACTCGATGTAAGTGCGCTCTTGTTCTGGCGAGGCATCGGCTCCCTGGGCGGCGTAACCGTAGAGCTTAGTGGGTCCGATGACGACCAGCCCGTCGCCGGCAAACTCCTGACGCAATCTGGCGATGACCGGAACCTCGGCTTTGCAGTCCCCACACCAGTGCGCCCAAAAAAATAGGAGAACGGGCGATCCTTTGAGCGCCTGTAAGGTTGCGGGTTTGGGACCGAGAAACTGAGTCTCCTGCAAGGGCGGCGCGGGCTGGCCAACGAGAGTCAGCAAGTTGAGGTTCTTCTGCAGACGCGGCCCGATGGACGTCTTCCCGTACCGCGCTAGAGCCGAACGCAACACTTGGAGGGCGGCGGCATGCTGTCCGTTGGCTTCTTTCTCTTGCGCAAGAACCTCGTAAGCGGCGCCGAGAGCGATGGGCAAATGAGGCTCGGCGTCTAACTGGCGCTTGGCGAGTTGCTGCTGGGAAAGCGTGCGCGTCTCGGTGGCGTAGTGATCGGCCTGCTCCCACTTTTTCTGCGCGGCTGCGGCGCGCGCCATCCAGGATAGAGCTTCGAGGTATTCCGGCGTGACGCCATGCTCGGTCTTGTAGCTATTGAGTTCCGACTCGGCTGCGGAGAAGGAGCTCTGCGCCAGTTGGGCGCGAACATCGCCGATCAAGTCGGTCTGCGATGAGAGTGGGACACTTATTGAGAGGCCGAGGAGTAAGCCGCAGACGACCATCCGGGCCGACAATGAATTGCGCATCAGTTGATGATGAAGGAGGCTCGTAGAAGTTGCAAATCTACTGGCAGAGCGATCCCAAATTGCTACAAGTCGATTCGAGCTTCTCGCGGCGGCCCGCTTCTAGAAAACGTACGATTGGCGATGCGGAGTTGCCGTCGCACGACGGCTGCGGGATAGGATGCTCATCATTTCGTTCAAGTTTGCGATCTCTAGGCCCAGAGTTTCGCGGGTGCGCTGCAATTCCTCCATTACGGGTTGAGAGGGGGTGAAGAGCTTCAGCTGAATGTCGTGGTCGGTGGCCCATTGCTGGAGGAAAGCAAGCATGCCCAAGCCGCCGCCGCCCATGGCCTCCACGTCGTAGAGATCGAGCGCGATGATGCGGGCGTCTTTTTGCGCCATGACCACGTCCCGCAGTTCGAAGACGGAGTCGCTCTTGACCAGGCGGCCTTTGCAATCGATTAGAGCCAAGTCGCCGAGTTTTTCTACGTGTGTAGCCAACATAACCTCAACCTCCCGCGTTCTTACGTTATTAGGAGGCACGACGGCGGCCAATGGTTATGCGCTGTTTTTTCAACTATATACGGACGCATCTAAGGCCCGAACCTTAGAATTTTCGACTCGATTCTTGGGAAAGTATTCATAGGGACTGGGCTGTAGATTCGCGAGTTGCGTACCGGGGCTCGGCTTCCGGGGGTTACTTGCGTAAGCCAAAAATTTCTAGCCATCCTGTCCGGAATATGTACAATTTAGGTGCGTTTGGCTTTGCGGTTGTCAGCAGTACCCTGCTCTCCAGCGTGACCTGCCCCCCAGCGTGACCTGCCCGAGCTGGATCTGCAACACGCGCGATTTCCAGCGCATACCTCAACAAAAGGAACGCTGCAACATCATGGAAACAGGAACAGTAAAGTGGTTTAACGATGCCAAGGGCTATGGTTTTATCAGCCGCCAGAACGGTGAAGATGTATTCGTGCACTTCTCCGCCATCCAGGCCAACGGCTTTCGCAGCCTGCAGGAAGGTCAACAAGTTCAGTTCGACGTAGTCAAAGGCCCCAAGGGCTGGCAGGCGGAGAACGTCAAAGGCGTCTAACACCACTTACAATTCGGAGAAGACAGGCGGCCCGCAAGGGCCGCTTTTCTTTTAGGCTTCCGGAATTCGGACCCTAGCCAACGCGTTCTGCCCTTTAAAGCGCATTCGACTCTAAAAGACTTACAGCTAAAACAATCTGGGATAAGGACTTAGTTTCATTCGCGGCACTATGGCGAGCGAGCTACCGCGCCGCCGGCTGTTCCGTGGCTTTCCCCGCGCCCTTCGTCGTCTGTCCCCCCGACCGCAGAGCCGCAACGCGCTCACGAGCGTTCTGCAAGGCGCGCTTCACGTGGCGAGGCGCCGTGCCTCCGGGGACGTCGTGGAGCGCCAGCACCTCGGCGAGTCCAAGGCTGGAGTGGAAGGCTGCGTCGAAGCTCTGATGGATGGCCTGCAAATCGGCGAGAGGCAGCTTTTGCAGATCGCACCCGCGTTCGATAGCAAGGGCCACGGCTTTGCCAACCGCCTCGTGAGCCTGCCGCGAAGGAACTCCGCGCTCGACCAGATAGGCTGCGGCGGCCCATGCGTTCATGAATCCGATCTGCGCTGCCTGGTTCATCTCGTGGTCGTTGAACTCGACGGTGTTCATGAATCCGGTGACCAGCGGCAGCAGGCTGACGACGGTGTCGGCCGCGTTGAAGAGCGGCTCCTGCGTTTCCTGCATGTCTTTGTTGTAGGCGAGTGGAAGACCTTTGACCAGAGTTTGCAAGGTGGTGGCGCAGCCCATCACGCGGGCGGCTTTGCCGCGAACCAATTCGAGCAGATCCGGATTCTTCTTCTGCGGCATCGCGCTGCTGCCAGTCGAGTAAGCTTCGGGCAACTCGACGAACCCGTAGGCGGAGGTCGAGAACAGGATCATCTCTTCTGCCCAGCGGCTGAGATGAAGCACGAGCATGGCGAGTGCGTCCGCAAATTCAATCGCGAAGTCGCGATCGCTGGTGGCGTCGACGCTATTTGCCGTCGGCCCGTCAAAACCGAGTTCGGTGGCCATCGCTTGACGGCTGAGCGTGAGCGTGGCGCCGGCCACCGCGCCTGATCCCAGAGGACAAAGGTTCGCGCGCTTGCGGCAGTCGGCCAGGCGCGAAGCGTCCCGGAAGAACATCTCGACATAGGCCAGTAGCCAGTGCGAGACGAGTACAGGTTCGGCAGGTTGCAGGTGCGTGTAGGCGGGCATCGCGGCGCTGCCTGCGGATTCGGCGCGGGTGAGGATCGCCTCGATCCAGTCGGCGAGTTGCGTTTGCAGGGTGTCGATACTCGCGCGTACAAAGAGGCGAAGGTCGGTGGCAATTTGTTCGTTACGGCTGCGTCCGGTGTGCAGTTTGTATCCGGTGGCCCCGATCAGCGTGGCAAGCTGCTTTTCCACAAAGTGGTGAACGTCCTCGGCTTCCGGATCGTTCAGAAATTCCGGCGAAGACGCGGCACGTCGGCCGATTTCGGCTAATGCCTGGACAATATCGGAGAGCTCTTCCGAGGAAAGTACGTCTGCGTGCTCAAGGGCATTCGCGTGCGCCCGGCTGGCGGCCAGTTCGAAGGGTAGCAGGCGCTGATCGTAGGGAAACGAACGCTGCCACTTTTCGAATTCGGGATCAAGCGGCTGCCGGAAGCGGCCGGACCACATTTTCACGGTACGACCCTCTGCGCGTGTGCACGCGATTGGAGGAGGCGAAGAACAGCAGGTCCTTCGCCCCGCTCAGGATGACAATTCTATCTCGACTGACAAGTCGCCCGGATCACAAGCTCATTTACTTCGACACTTCGTGCAACGCGTCCGCGGTCGATTTCCCTTTTTGCGTTTGCGCACGGCAACGCGAGGGCAGCCCCAGAATACGGATGAAGCCTTCCGCGTCTTTCTGATCGTAGCTCGCGTCCATAGTGAAGGACGACAGATCGGTGCGGTAGAGCGAGTATTCGGATTTGCGGCTGACGATGCTGACATTGCCTTTGTAGAGCGAGAGCGTGACCGAGCCCGTCAGGTTCTGCTGCGTGGTTTCGACGAAGGCATCGAGCGCTTCGCGCAGCGGAGTAAACCACAGGCCGAAGTAAACCAGTTCCGCGTATTTGAGCGCGACGTGCTGTTTGAAGTGCACCAGGTCGCGATCGAGGCACAGGGCTTCGAGTTCGTTGTGAGCGGCCAGAAGCAGCGTGCCTCCGGGAGTTTCATAGCACCCGCGCGACTTGATCCCAACGAACCGGTTCTCGACGAGATCGATGCGGCCAACGGCGTTGCGTCCGCCGATTTCGTTGAGCAATTCGACCAGCGAGACTGGATCAAGCGTCTGCCCGCCGACAGAAACCGGAACGCCCTTTTCGAATCCAATTTCCACGATCTCTTCTTTATCCGGAGCCTCTTGCGGAGACTTGCTGATCTGCCATGTGCTGGCGAAGGGCGCGTTGCCAGCATCTTCGAGTTCTCCGCCCTCGTGGCTGATGTGCCAGAGGTTGCGATCGCGGCTGTGAATCTTTTCCCGACTCGCAGTAACAGAAATGCCGCGCTTTTCGGCGTAGTCGAGACAGTCTTCGCGGGATTTCAGATCCCACTCTCGCCACGGCGCGATCACTTTCAACTCGGGAGCAAGCGCCTGGTACGCCATCTCAAAGCGAACCTGATCGTTTCCCTTGCCGGTGCATCCGTGGCTGACGGCCGACGCGCCTTCGCGCAGCGCAACTTCCACCTGATGCTTCGCAATCACCGGACGCGCCAGTGACGTTCCAAGAAGATATTTATTTTCGTAGACGGCGCCAGCTTTGAGCGCGGGCCAGACGTATCCGGTCAAAAATTCTTCGCGCAGATCTTCGACTACGACTTTGCTCGCGCCGGTTTTGTAGGCTTTTTCGACGACGGCTTCGACGTCGTCGCCTTGACCGACATCGGCAACCATCGCGATCACTTCGTAGGCATAATTTTCTTTGAGCCACGGAATGATGATCGAGGTATCGAGTCCGCCCGAGTAGGCGAGAACAATCTTTTCTTTCTGGGTCGGATCTTGCTTAGGCATGCGCGCTCCTGGCCGGGAAACGGCCCACGCCGCTGCCCAACAGCCATACGAGGATGGCTTTCTGAATGTGAAGGCGATTTTCCGCCTGATCGAATACGACTGAGTTTACCGAGTCGATGACCTGATCGGTGACCTCGCATCCGCGATGCGCGGGCAGGCAGTGCATGAACAAGGCCGTCGGCTTGGCGAGTTGCATGAGCGCCGCGTTGACCTGATAGGGAGCGAAGATGGGAGCGCGTTGTTCCGCCTCGTCTTCGTGGCCCATGCTGGCCCATGCGTCGGTGTAAACGGCGTCGGCTCCAGCAACGGCTTTCTTCGGATCCGTCATGATCCGCAGCGTGGCTTTGGTCTCTTCGGCAATCGCTTTTGCCATGGTGACGATCACGGGATTGAGCGTGTAACCCTCCGGCGTCGCAATGGAGACTTTTGCGCCCACCGAAGCGCCCGCCAGCAGTAGCGAGTGCGCCATGTTGTTGCCATCGCCCACGTAAGCGAAATGAAGTTTCTTCAGGTCGCCGAAATGTTCCTGCAAGGTGAAGAAGTCAGCCAGCGCCTGGCAGGGATGTTCGAGTTCGCTGAGCGCGTTGATGACGGGGACGCCAGCGTAGGTTGCCATCTCTTCGACGACGGCGTGGCTGAAGGTGCGGAGGACGATGAGGTCGATCCAGCGCTCGACGTTGTGCGCGATGTCGTAGAGCGATTCGCGGGCATTGAGACGGCTGGCGGTCTGGTCGATGAAGAAGGTGCTCCCACCGAGGCTGTCCATGCCGGCCTCGAAGGTCAAGCGAGTTCGCAGCGAAGGCTTCTCGAAGAACATCACCATCTGCTTGCCCGCGAGAATGCCGCGAAAAGAGGCGGGCCGCTGCTTGAGCATCGACGTGAGATCAAAGAGCGAGAGGAGTTCCGCCGGCGTGAGATCGTGGATCGAGACGAGATCGCGCGGTGCGGACGGGTCCTTCGGCAGGATCAGCTGATTCTTCGTCAATCCCTGCGAGTTAATGGATGCCATTGGTTCAGTGCTCATTTAAGACTCCTGCGTTCCATTCCAAAAAAGTTCTGATGCCAGCCATCGACCATGCGTTTCCGGAAATCTGTCTAAGACAAATCGCGAATCCGTTGCGCCAGCGACTGCGCTTTTTTCTTGTCCGTGGCAATGACGAGCACGGTATCGTCGCCAGCAATCGTGCCAACGACTTCGGGCCAGTGCGATGCGTCAAGCGCCGCAGCGACAGGTTGTGCGCTCCCCACGGTGGTCTTTACGACCAGCAAGTTTTCTGCCTGCCGAATTTCAATTACGAATTGACGAGCCAGGTGCATCACCGAGGGCAAAACGCTGTCCGCATTCAGGCTCTCGCCGGCACGCCGGTAACCGTCGGGTCCCTTCACGAGTTTCAGTTCGTGAATGTCGCGGGAAAGTGTCGCCTGCCCGACTTCGAAGCCCTTGCGTTCCAGCCGCTGCTGCAAAGAGTCCTGGCTTTCGACCGGGCCTTCGTCCAGCAGGTTGAGGATCGCTTTATGGCGGGCTGTTTTGGACATGAATAAAAATGCACCGTAATGCATAAGTATCCATTTATCACGGTGGATATGTCAAGCGGGAATCGGCGAGGAGTTACCGGCGATTCAACTTGTTCGCAGGCGAGATGACGCTGTTTTTCTAGCCTTTTGTTTCCGAGCGGTGTTGCGTGCTTACTTCCGGGCTGCGCTCTCGGGGACCTGAAAATCCACGCCGCGGTCGTCGTTCGCTTTGCGGGTCGCGGGCAGATCGAGGTCGGCGAGAAGAATCCTATGGGTGCGGTCGGCGCCCAAATCGAAGAGGGTGTCGCCGACGACTGCGTAATTCAGAATTTCAGAGCGATGACCGTCCCTGAAAATCAGGACGGTTGAGGGTTGGGCGACCACCGGCTCTTCTGGGCGGAGGGGTCCGACGTATTCGGATTTAGCGGTAAGATCGGTTCCGACGCCGGAATTCTGGCCCCGGGAACTATGGGGCGGCCCCGCGCTCGGCATACCAGCGGCGGAGACGTCGTTCACGCCGTCGCCGTCGTCGGCATCGTCCGCGGCGTAAGGAACGCCGTAGGGGATGTAGACGGGCTCGACAACACCAACCGGGAAATCAGATCCCTTGTCCTTGTCTTTGTCCTTCCGGTGATGCCGGTGTTCCGGGTTCGACGCAGAGTTCGCATTGCCAGGCATGAAAAAGTCCACGCAACATGCGCCATAAACCGGCCAACTGTTGGGGTAGCCGTTGGGTCCGAGAGAGGTAACGCTGGCTCGAACGCCGTTGGGAGTGGTCTTTCCGCCGAACCCCAAGGAGGTGACGGATGCGGGGACTCCGTTGACCTGCGCCGGAGCGGTTATAAAAGCAGCGAACAGAATCAGGAAGAAGAGCAGGAAACAGGATCGCACACCGGCCAGCATGGGAAGCCTCCCCGCGTTAAGGGTACACCAAGTCGGAGCTACCAATTAGAACTATGGCGGATGACGGAAGTTGCGTTAAAAATTTAGCGTCCGTTTGCTTGAGGCCCCACGAAAGGCTCCATATTCCAAAGGAGGCAAAAGCCGTTAGACTGCTACGTCTATGTTTGCGGTCATTATGCTGCCGTTAACGGAGCGCGCGAAACCAGACGCCGTAGTTCGAGCATGCGGTGGCGCACGTATCCGTCTTCGGTCAAGTGCGCGGAAGCAATGGCTTTACGGCTGCCGCTGACCATCTGATCCAGGGGACGGCGGTGCTGGAATTGCGGGTCGAGTTCCTGACAAAACTCGCAAGGCCGGCTGGAGCGAGGTGTATCGAAACGATAGATGACGGCTGGGTCAACATGTTCCACGGGAAGGGCTCCTGGGTGGCGAAAACGGATTCGCCGGGTTACGAGACTGTGTCAACAATCCAGCCTCACTCTTAGTCTATTAGGTCTACGTTGATTATATGAGCGACGCCTTTTTACTACAAGCAAGGGGAACTCGACAAGCCCCAACCGCACGGGCCAAATTTCTGTGTTTTTCGGACGCGCAATCTTCGTTCGGAGGCTGGCTTTGGCGTGGAACTGCGCGGCAGCCGGTTGGAATTTCTGGCATGATTAGGTCCACCCATAGCTAAGTACACGAGCTGCTGAGAAAAGTCTGGAGATCTTGTGAATCCGAACGACGCCAACGCGGGCACCGTTTTCTTTTTCGACGTGGATAACACGCTTCTCGACAACGACCGCATTGCGCAGGACCTGAAGCGGCATTTGATCGAGAAAGTGGGCGTCTCGAGCGCCGGGCGCTACTGGGAAATTTTTGAGCAGTTGCGCACCGAGCTTGGTTACGCCGACTATCTCGGCGCGCTGCAGCGCTACCGGATCGAGCGGCCGCGGGAGCCCAAGCTGCTGGCTGTATCGCACTTCATGATCAACTATCCGTTTGCCAACCGGCTCTTTCCCGAGTCGCTGGATGCGGTGCAATACGCGGGTAGCTTAGGAAAACCTGTGATCTTAAGCGACGGCGATGTGGTCTTCCAGCCGCGCAAGGTAGACTGCTCGGGCCTCTATGAGGCTTTCGATGGTCATGTCCTGATCTACATCCATAAGGAGCTGGAATTGGAAGATGTCGAGGCAAAATATCCCGCCGCGCATTATGTGATGGTCGACGACAAGGTGCGGGTTCTGGCCGCGATCAAGAAGCACTGGGGGACGCGGGTGACCACAATCTTTCCGCGCCAGGGCCATTATGCTCATGATTTGGCCGAGGTGGCGAAGTATCCCAAGCCGGATATCACGATCGAGAGAATCGGCGAGTTGCAGAAGCACTCGCTAGAGGAGATATTCGCTGCGTCGGGCCAGTGAGGGAAGATGAGTTGGCTCAACGAGCTTTGTTCACGCTTGAGGCGCGCCGCCCTGGATGAGGCATCCGAGTTCGCGCTTTAAGTTCGCGCGGCTGTCTTCGGACAACTCCAAATAGCGAAAGGGTTGCAGGCATCCATTCGTCGCCCACATGGGAAAGAGCATTTGCGCCCGGCAGCGGATACTTGTGACGCCGATATAAAACAAGACAGTGATTCGAATGCCTTCGTCGAGCGGCTGCTCGAGCGAGAGTAAACCTCCATTGATCGACAGTTGACTCACGCGGCTCCGAATCTGGCGCCCGTTTTCGAGCACCAGCAAAGCGAGGATCGACCCGCCGAGCTTGACGCGCGAGCCGCGCTGTCCTTTATGCGTAATCGAGGTAGAGGGCATTCTCAATCCAATTTTGCCTCAGGCGGCGGTAACTTGGCAGATTACCAAAGTCAGCGGTCCTCTCTTCGATTGGCGGGGGTAGCGCCGGGTATGCGAGAATGCTCACCGTTTGAGGAGACCCACGAAATGAAACGATGGGCTGTTCTGGCTATGGCGGTTTGCATCTCGGTTGCCGGCATTACTCCAGCCGGCTGGGGACAAAAGGCAACGGCAAAGCAGGTTTCGGGTGGAACGGGCGCAGTCGACAGGACTCTATTGCAGAAAGTCTGGAACGGCTGGGCATCCCTGGACGCTGCGGGACAGAAGCAGTTCTACGCGCAGGGGCCGCACGTGTTCTTCGATGTCGAGCCGCTGAAATATGACAGCTGGGACGAATATCAATCCGCAGTGAGCAAAGAGCTGGCGGAGTACAAAGCGGCAAAATTTACCCTGAACGACGACGCCCAAATTCACAAGAGCGGCGACGCTTACTGGGTGACGGCCACCGTAGCGTCAGACATGACGCAGAAATCGGGCAAGCGCGAGATGGCAACGTTCCGTTGGACGGCGGTCTTCGAAAAGCAGGATGGAAAATGGGTGATCGTCCACGAGCATGTGTCGGAGCCACAGCCTTTGTAGGTGTGGCTGCGGGCGTCGCTCGCCCCACCTTCTCGGAACCCGTCCGCCTCTACACTATGGCTAAAAGGGTGCTCAGTGATACCCCTTCCAGAAAAAGTAGACGGTCATGCCCGTCCCAACGAAGATGACGAAGCCTCGGATCCAAGCGGCCGGGAGCTTCTGGGCGTAGTGTGCGCCAAGATATCCGCCCAACAGTGCACCCGCCGTCATGACTCCGGCGGGTTTCCACACTACCGCTCCCGCGATGATAAAGGTGACGACGGCGACGCCGTTGATGATCCCGCCGAGAACTGTTTTCAACGCGTTCATGGCGTGGATGTCGGTCATGCCCATGGCCGCCAGCATCGCGAGATTCACGATGCCGATGCCGCCGCCAAAGTAACCTCCATAGACCGCGACGATCAACTCAAACACCGACGCGATGACCAGAGACGTCGTGGATGCGTCTTGCGCCACCGAACCGCCAGAGGTGCGAGCCAGACGCCGCCCAAACATAAAGAGCAGCGTCGCTCCCAGCATGAGCCAGGGCAATACGCGAAGGAAAGTCTGCGCCGGCGTGTGCAATAAAAGATACGCGCCGATGATCGCGCCAATCACACTGGTGACGGCGAGCGGAATCATGACGCGTCGCGAAATGTTGAGGTGCTTGCGATAGGCTCCGGTGCTGGCAGTCACGCCGACCCAAAGCGCGACTGTATTGGTGGCGTTCGCAGCGATGGGCGCTACGCCCGTGAAGAGTAAAGCGGGAAAGGCGATGAAACTCCCGCCGCCGGCAACGGCATTCTGGGCCCCGCCCAGGGCTCCGGCAAAAAACAGGAAGATTGCAGTTTCAAGGCTCAAAGATTAGGTGTATCACGGCCCAGCGGATTCTGAGTAGGCCCTGCGTCACGCCTTCGCCTGATCTATTCCCCCTTTGAATTATCTCGTTTCCGCCTTGGCCAGGCCCGCATCGTACATCGACCCGTATCCCACGTACTGTTCGACGGGATCTTGCAGGTAATGAATTTCAACCTTCTCGATCTTGCCGTCTTTGGCGAACGTCGCGGTCAGGTGCGCGTTCATCCCTCCAAAATAAGAAGGCAGATTGAGCTTCTGATAGCGCGCCACAACCTCGTCGCGCAGCGCGGGATCAAAATGCACCCCGTATTGATCGACCAAAGACTTGATAGCGTCGTAATCGCCTTCGGCTTTGATGCGCATCAGTTCCGCGAGCAGCATCCCAACGCCCTGCCGCATTTTCTGATAATCGACTACTCGGACATAAGTTTTTCCGTCCCGTTTGAACTGTTCGATCGACCCTGGAACTTTATCCGCGATGTAGTGAGCGATCAGCTGACGGTCGCGTTCGTGATCTTCTTCAATGGTGTTGCCGTGGGGAATGCGCTGCAGTTGCCGAAGCGCGACGAGGGCCGTGGAATCATACATCGCCTTCGCGACCTCTTCCTGATTGGAAATCAGCCCCAATTCTTTCAGTTTTGGATCCCACACGTTCCAGAGTGCCATCAAATCAGCGCGGCCTTCTTCGAGAGTAGAAAAATATTCTTTCAAGTAAGGCTGCGCGCCGGCACTGACGCGGTCGCTGAGTTTGCCCGAGCCGTGCCCAATCACCTCGTGCATCGCGACGAGAATGTCGCTCGCTTCCGTTCCATATTTTGAAGCGCGTTCGACTTCGGCTGGATCGGACGCGAACTCTGCGATTGCCGCTTTGCCGCTGGCCTCTTCCAGAGCGCGCTTGCTTCCCATAAAAAGAAAATTCTTCGAGCCGTACTTTTCATGGATTTCGTTTTCGTTGGGCAGGTTGTCGCCAATCGTGCCTACACTGAAATCGCCCGTCTCAATCAGGGTTTCCACCGCCTTCACCACCGGAAGCTTGAACGACTGGCGTTTGTACTTCGCATCCCACGGCGCTTTTTCTTCGAAGTAACCCGCATTTTCGCCGAGCTTTTTCATCGCCGTCGTCACTGGCTTATCCGTGATCGTGACGAAACTCTGCGAGCTGCCCTTCGCCCCGCGCGCATCCCGGTAGACCTCGATAAATCCGTTGTCGAAGTCGACCGTCGCATCGTTCTGCACCCAGCCCGTCCCAAACGCAACCCACTCCGAGTATTCGCCCGTCTGGTAGTAGCGGATCAGATGCCCAATCGCCTCGGCCTGCGCCGGTTCCGCATTCTCGCGCGCCTTCTCGAAATATTCGTTCGCCTTCTTCAGAAAAGTCGCGTACAGCCCCGCAGGAACCTTCCCGTCAGGAGTGCCCGCGCGATAAACCTCTTCCGTGAGTCGGCCATTCGCGTCTTTCACGACACGGGAGTTCAATGCAAATTTGTCTTGAAATCCTTTCAGGTCGGCCAGACTGACGTTCTGGTAGAAAGTGTTTGAACTGGCTTGGATGGTGTCTTTTCCTCCCGTCGGACTCTTGGCCGTGATCATCGGTTCGAAGGCGGGATCGAACAGAGCAGCTTTCAACGACTCGACTTCGCGGACAACGTCCGCTGGCTTCGCGAGCGGGGGAAGATCGGCGTACGCGGTGCGGAAGGCCCCGTTTTGCTGAGCGATCAGAGCCGCTTTCTCCAATTCTTCGGAGGTGAAAGAGGGCAAAAACTTCTGCGAAGTTAAGTCGTTGTGATTTCCGCGGCTGGCCCAGAAGAGTTTGGCGAATTCCGAAATCTTCGCCATCGCCGCGGGGTCGATTCCTTTGGGATAGGCAGAGATTTCTTCGAGCAGTCTTTTTTGCCGCAGCCCGTAGGCCGACAGCTGGTCGTAAAAGATGGGATCAATAGCGATGGATGCCTGGGTGAGCCAATAGGCGAGCGCTTGCTGCCGGGGAGTGAGCGCCTGAAAGCTGGGGGCGTGGAGTTGGATGAAAGCCGTGTCCCCGACGCGCTCGACGACAACTTTGTTGGCATCATTTGTTTGGCAGAATGCTGGCGCGGAGCAAGCGAGGGTGGTTATGAGAAAAACGATTACGACACGCAATGGCTTCAAAGCATGGCCTCCAAGTCGACTGATCCGATTGGATTGATCCGAACTGGACCAAACTCCGCAGGCTACCACAAAGGAGCCTGCGTTACGTTGGACGGGAGCCAAGACGAATCGTTTTCTACTCGAGGACTTCTAAGCTTTGGCCACGCCGATTCGTCCTGCGTGCGTGGCAATTTCCTGAAGGATGGCAAGCCCCAGTTCGAGCGCCCGGCGTCCGTCTTCCAGCGAGACCACGGGACGCGAACGGTCGCGCACCGCCCGCAAAAAGGCGTTGATCTCCGCCAATAGCGGTTCTTCGGCCGTAACCGTCGGCTTCGTCATCTGGATCTGCGGATTCACGCTGGGCTGGCTGCCAGCGGATTTTGCAGCCGCGCTTCCTACGGAGAAGACCAGCACGTCCTGCCGCCCATAATCGACCGAAATATATTGGCCCGGCTGAAAGAAGCGAAGCTTGCGCACGCGCTCGGTGGAAACGCGGCTGGCCGTAAAATTCGCTACGCATCCCGACTCGAACTCAACCCGAACGTTGGCAATGTCCACTTTGCCCGACAAAATCGGCAGCCCGACCGCGCGAATCTCCTTCACTTCCGAACGCACAAAAGTCAGTACCACGTCGAGATCGTGGATCATCAGATCGAGCACGACGTCCACATCCAGTGCGCGCGGAGAAAACTCGCTGAGTCGGTGCACTTCAAAAAACATGGGGTGATTGATCAGCGGCAAGGTCGCCCGTACGGCAGGATTAAAGCGCTCCAGATGGCCGACCTGCGCGATCCGCTTGTGCTCGGTGGCGACGCGAAGTAATTCGTCGGCCTCGGCCAGGGTCGCGGCCAGCGGCTTCTCGATCAGCACGTCAGGTCGCGCGCTACTTCGAGATGCAAGACCGTGGGTACAGCAACGGAGGCCGCCTGCACCTCGCTGTGCGTGGTCAACATCTGCTCGACCGATCCGAACGCCTTGCAGTCGAACTCGCGCGCGATTGCGTCGGCGCGGGGAGTGTCGGGATCGACCACCCCCACCAGCCGCACGGCACCGGCCTGCTGCAGTTGCCTATAGACACGAGCGTGATTGCGCCCGAAGGCGCCCACGCCAATCACTGCCACATTGATCGGAAATTCGTTGCTCAGAAAAAAGACTCCGGACCTGCGTGCAAAAGGGCTATTGTCGCAGTTCCGGAGGCAGAAGGGAAAGTCGCAAGTCAGGGTAGTGTTGATCGAGCCGCATTGTTCGACACCGAACGAAAAAAGCAGTCCCCGTTAGAGCCCGGAAGTCCGCAGGCGGCGATTGTGGATGAAATATCCGATCCAAAATCCCAGGGCCGCGGCCCACGACGCCATCGCCATGCTGGGAGTATCCCGGATCATCATCCATTGGATGTGGCCTTTCTCAAAGATGAACGAGAGCGGAAAAAGGGTGAAGGCGATGGCCAAGCCGAGATTCCAGCTGCGCTGTGCGATTGTGCTGCGTGTACGAGCCAGAGTTTGTGTCTCATGATCCTGCGGTAATGACATGGTGGTTCCTCCTGTAAGTATTTGTTTTAAAGAATCCGACTTCAGCCCTTCGATCTCGGCCGCCAGCGCTGCATCGCGCGACACGAATTCTTCAACGGCCGCGAGCGTTTCCGCGCTCACCGCTCCCGCCACATACAGCGGAAGCAGATCTTGAATGATGTTGCGAGTCAGTTCCACGTTCACCTCCCTGTTTACATTCGTTGACTGCGTGCCTGCTCCAACCTGAGGCGGCCACGATGGATCTTGGTTTTGACTGAGCCTAGCGACAGGCCGAGCGTTTCTGCGATCTGTTCGTAAGACATATCTTCGGCCGCCGACAGCAGCAGCGCCGTACGATCCACCTCAGGCAACTGCTGGAGATCGTGCATCACCTGCTGCAACTCGGCGCGTTGTTCAGCCGAGTCATGAGGCGCCTGACGTGGATCGGCAAAGTCCCCCTCCAGAGGTGCCTGGCGCCCGCTGCGACGCAAACTTTGCAGATAGCAATTGCGCGCGATTACCAGCAAATACGCCTTCACCGTCGCTTGCCGAATTTCGCCCGGAGCGTTCCATGCGCGCACGAACGTTTCCGACGCGATGTCTTCGGCATCCGCCCGATTGCCGCTCAGAAACAAGGCGAAGCGAAAAACGTCGCGCGCGTATTTTTCGTACAGGGCCTCAAAGTCGGTCATGCAGCGTCCACAGAGAATATCCCCGAAGGCGGGAAAAGTTTCAGGGGATCGAAAATAAGGGAAAAGAGCGGCTTAGGACCGCGAGTTACTGGGAAGCCTTCTTCAACAGAGCAATCTGTCCCGCATGGTAAAGCTCGTGTTGGACGACGCCGTGCAGCATGTAATAGAAGGTGTAGTGCGCGCCGTGCTTTCCGGGAACCATCTCGAAGAGCCGTGCATCGGGTAGATCGACGACGGCAGCAACCAAATCCTGATGGGTATTGCGCAACTGTGCAGTCGCTCTGTGCCATGCCGCATCGCTGACATCCGGAACCGGCGGAAAATTTTCCTCGTCGCCCAGCTCAACCGCCGCCCCTCCCAGTCGTCGCAAGGCAGCCCCATCCCAAGCGGCGATGTGCAGCACCAACTCCCAAATCGTATGCGCGCTCGCGATGGGGCGAGCCGCCGCCTGTGCAGCCGTCACGCCCTCCAGAATTTCGAGAAGAGAATCACCGTGCCACGCTTCCCCATCAAAAGCGCGGCGAAGTTGGTCCGCAATCCGAGTTGCTTCTGGCATATTTGGTTTTTCCTTGGTGAACCTTAGTGCCCTTGGTGGTGGACGCCTTTTAATTGATCATCACTCTGCACAAACCGCGATTGCGGCCGCGTCCGCAGCTTGCAGCACCGCGTCGCCATCAAGCAATAAACATCGTCCCGCGTCGAGCGCCAGACAACTCGCTCCGGCGCGGACCATCGTTTCAATCGTTTTGATGCCAATCACCGGAACGTCGAAGCGCATATCCTGTTTTGGCTTCGCAATTTTTACTACAGTCAGCGCCCGGCTGAGCGTGGAAGCCTCGCCCTTTTCGTCGTCGTTCTGACTGTCGTCTGCCTCTAACGATTTCATCAACAGCCCCGCGCGCTCGATCGTCGCGTCCGTGCCTTCCATCGCTTCAACCGCGACGCACGCCGCTTCCGCGATCACAACCGTTTGTCCAATATCGTATTCCGCCAGTTGCCGGGCGACTAAGCGGCCATACGCGATATTCTTACGCTCGTTTTCATTCGGACCGCGCTTGCTCAGAGTGCCCGTCTTTGCCAGCAACGGTTCGAGAAGCGAGGTCGAGTTTTCCAGCACAATGCCTTCATCCGCCAACACCTTCGCCACCGCGCCGAGCAGCGAGTCCGTATTGCGTGTGCCGAGCGAGAGTAGCAACTTCGCGAGCCGCCAGTCTGGCCGGATCGCCGAAAATATTTGCTTATGCTTGACTTGCCCGGCCATCACGGCGCGCGTTACGCCTTCCGCCTTGAAAGTGTCGATAAGCTTGGAAAGTTCTCCGAGCGAGAGCCAGTGCACCGACACAGCACCACGCGACGCAATCTCAGAAGAAGCTTCTTCTTTGATCGCGGCTACAACGACGTCGAATCCCTGTGCCCGAGCAGCCTCCAGCACCAGAAAAGGAAACGTCCCGTTGCCCGCGATTAAGCCCAGTTTCATGTTGTCAGTTTCGAGTTTCCAGCGATCCCATCAGACCATTCAGTACGCGGCCCAACTTCAGTGGAGAGCATTAGAAGGGCCTTCTCGCGGTCAGCCGAACAATAACCAAGCCTCTTAGCTAATTGCAGCTGCGTCTCCAGTTCCAGCAGGGAGCCTCGAGCGTGCCCAAGAAACTGTTTAAACTCCCCGGGTGTGGTCCGTCCTTGCCCTTCCGCGATGTTGCTCGGTACAGACACTGCACAGCGCCGCAGCTGGCTGGTCAGCCCGTAAATTTCCTCCCGCGGAAAATCTCTTGTGAGTTGGTAAATCGCTTCCGCGAGGTCCATAGCCTTCTGCCATGCGATCAAATCCTTGTAGGAATAGCTCACGTTGAACCTCGGCCATCGCTTCGCTCTTAAGAATTTGAAACTGGAAACTAGAAACTCGAAACTACTTAATCACTCCTCGCTCCGACTCCTCGATAAACCGAATCAGCATCTCGACGTCCTCTCCGATGTCCGGCTCCGCTCGAAGCTTTTCCAACGCCTGCGAAGTATTCAGCTTCGACGCCAGCAGCAAGCGATACGCATGATGAATCTTCTTGATCCGCTCTTTGGTAAATCCGCGCCGCTCGAGCCCGACGGCATTCAGCCCGTAAGCGTGCGTCCCGCGTTCAGCAGAAGTTTTGGAAAAAGGCAGCACGTCCCGCGTAACCGTCGTGCCTCCGCCGATAAACGCATGCGTCCCAATCCGCACAAAGTGATGCACCGGGCAAAGCGCGCCCACGGTCGCCCAGTCGCCAACGCTGACGTGTCCGCCAAGCGTTGCGGCGTTAGCCATGATGATGTGGCTGCCAATCTGGCAATCATGCGCAATGTGCGTGTAGGCCATGACCAGGTTGTGATTGCCAACGCGCGTGCATCCGCCGCCCTTCACCGTGCCGCGATTGATGGTCACAAATTCGCGGATCTGGTTATGGTCGCCGATCTCCAGCCGCGTCGGTTCCCCCGCGTAGGTAATATCCTGCGGAGCCATGCCGATGGAAGTGAAAGGAAAAACGTGATTATCGGCGCCAATTCTGGTGGGGCCAGCAATCGTGACGTGGGAAGCCAGATGGCAATTCTCGCCGATCTCGACTTCGGCTCCGATCACGCAATAAGGCCCGATCTCACAGGAGGGATGAATCTTGCTCTTCGGATCGACAATCGCCGTAGGATGAATAGACATTTATAGACGTTCGTCAAACAGCAATTCCGTGTCATCCTGAGCGGAGAAACGACTTCGCGGAACGCGAAGTGGTTTCGCAGTCGAAGCACCCCTACGAATTTCCAATCTCCTGAGCTGCCGCCGCGAGTTCTCCCGATCCAGCAAGGCTCACCCTTCCTCGCCCGAAGCTTCCCCCGCGCCTAAATTTCTCGGCACTAAGCGGCACGTCACAGTCGCCTCGCAGGCCAACTTGCCGTCCACGTACGCCTTGCCTTCCAATCGAGCCGCCGTGACTCGCCAGGCTTTCACGGTGACTTCAATGCGCAACTGATCGCCCGGAACCACCGGACGCCGAAAGCGCGCCTTCTCAATTCCCGTGAACACCATCAGCATCTCGTCGCGGTTCGGAATCTCGGTTAGCAGCAGCAGCCCGCCCGCTTGCGCGATCGCTTCCACGATCAACACGCCCGGCATGATCGGTTTTTCCGGAAAGTGTCCCTGAAAAAATGGCTCGGTAATCGTCACGTTCTTGAGCGCCACGATGCTCTTCATCCGCTCCAGATCGATCACGCGGTCGATCAACAGAAAAGGAAAGCGATGGGGCAGGATCTTGAGAATGTCGCCAATATCCATACCGGTTCTCACTGGCTCAACCTCAGCCGCGCCCGCGTCAGTAGTCTGGTTCATATCAGTCATGCCATTTTGATTCCGGCGAAGATTATACTGTAGCGCACGTCGCAGATGAGAGAGAACACGTCAGAGGTGAAAGTTAGGAATTAGGAATGAAGAGGTAGGAACTTCGCGCAAGCTTCTACGACGTTTCGCTTCCGCAATCTAACCTTCGACCTCTGACATATCGCGTACAAGAAAAGGACCCCCATGCCTGGAAAGAAATCTCAGTTACGCAGCGCCATTTTATTTTTGATTCCAGTTCTTCTCGCCTCCTCTCTCTGGCCGCAGCAATCGACCCCTCAACCAGCGCAGACTTCAGCGGCTCCCGCTCTGCCGGCCGATATTCCTTCGACGGCCGAGCGCCATTCCCTGTTGATAATGGGAACCCTCGCCGGGCAAGAGGCGGTCTGGACTGCCTCTGACGGCGCGCTGCACGTCTTCTTTCAATTCAACGATCGCGGACGCGGGCCGAAGACCACCGCGATTCTGAAACTCGCCCCGGATGGCATCCCCGTTTCGGAGACGATCACGGGGAACGATTACCTCAAATCCGTCGTCAATGAAAATTATTCGCTGGAAAATGGCACCGCGCGCTGGAAGAACGATGACGAGCAAGGCGAAAAGAAGATCTCGGCTGCCGCCTATTACGTGCCGCTGAATCCAGGGCCGTCGGAATACGCTCTACTCACCCGCGCCGCTCTGCGCAACGGAGGCAAGATCGCTCTGCTCCCCGAAGGCGAGGCTCGCGTCACCCGCGTCACCGAACTCGAGGTCGATTCTCCCGGGGTCGATTCTCCTGCGACCGAACCCGCCGCGCACAAGAAGCAGGTGACTCTCTACGCCGTCACCGGACTCGACTTCGCTCCCACTTACGTCTGGCTCGAAGCCGGCGACAAATTCTTCGCCTCGGTCGACGAGTGGGGTTCCCTGGTCCCAGAAGGATGGGAATCTGCAGTTGCCCCTCTACTCGCCGCGCAAAATAAGGTCAAAGAATCGCGCGCCGCCGAACTGGCTGCGAAACTCTCGCATCACCCTCATCAGATCCTCTTCTCTCACGCCGACGTCTTCGACTCCGCTACCGGCAAAATCATCCCCAATCAGGATGTCGTCATCGCCCGCAAGCGAATCGTCAGTATCGGCCCTCCTGACACCAGCCGGCTTCCCGACGTCGAAGTCATCGACGCCCGCGGCAAGACCCTGCTCCCCGGCCTTTGGGACATGCACGCTCACGTCGGCGATAACGACGGCTTGCTTAATCTCGCCGCTGGAGTGACGACAGTCCGCGACCTCGCCAACGATACCGACTCACTCCTGGCGCGCCGGCAGCGCATCATTGACGGAAAAGAAATCGGCACGCGCATCGTTCTCGCCGGAATCATTGATGGCAACGACGCTTTCCATGGACCCACAAAAGTTTTGGTCTCGACTGAAGCCGAAGCCCGCGCCGCCGTCGATAATTACAAGCGCCTCGGCTATGTGCAGATCAAGATTTACAGTTCGACGCCGCCTGCGCTCGTGCCCGCGATTATCGACGAGGCCCACAAAAACGGCCTGCGCGTCAGCGGACACATTCCCGCTGGAATGATTGCCGCGCAATGCGTCACTCTTGGTTTCGACGAGATTCAGCACATCAACTTCCTCGTCCTTAATTTTTTCCCCGAGATCAAGAACACGAACACGATCGCGCGCCTCACCAAGCCCGGCGAAGTCGCCGCCGGACTCGACCTGAGCTCGTCACAGGTGCGGTCGTTCATCAAGCTCTTGCAGGATCACCACACCACGCTCGACCTCACGCTCAGCATCTTTGAAGATCAATATCTCAGCCGTCCCGGCCAAATCCCCCGCGGCTTTCAACCCATCGCGAACCGTCTGCCCGCCCAGGTGCGCCGCGGATTGCTCACACAAGGCATGACTCCTCCGCCGGGTATGGACGACACCTACAGAAAGTCTTTCGCCAAGATGATGGATTTCGCCGGCCTTCTTTACCGCTCCGGAATCCCGATCGAGGCCGGCACCGATTCGATGGCTGGTTTCGCTCTTCATCACGAACTGGAACTCGACGTTCAAGCGGGAATCCCCGCCGCCGAGGTTTTGCAGAATGCTACCCTGAACGCTGCCCGCATCATGAGTCTCGACAAAGAGCTGGGATCAATCGCTCCCGGCAAACTGGCGGATGTAGTTCTGGTCGATGGCGATCCCACGAAGAACATCAGCGACATTCGCAAGACATCGCTCGTCGTAAAAGACGGTGTGATCTACAAGCCCGCTGAACTCTACAGCGAGCTCGGCGTGACGCCGTAAGATGTTGCGGAAAGACTCTGAATTCAAGTGCTCTTGGGAAGGGCCCGAGTTCCACTCGGGCCGCAAATCCGTGCAAACACGTGGCGCTTCTGCGCCTGAGGGAGGCTCGCCCGAACGCCCCAAGATTTGTTTCGCAACCTCTTAAGTCGTGACCTCATAATTAAAAGAGAAACGGACGGCGACGTTAGAGACGCGGGCCGGGGTCGTATCCCGAAGTAACCCGCGACTGTGATGCATGACCTGGACTCCGCTCCTTAGATTGCCGATGATCTTCTTAGGAGGAGAGGAATTCATCCCATCTCTCCGGAGTGATCCATGCCTTCGCCCGCCGCCGATTCTGGCCAGCCCGCCGCACCCGAACTCGATCGCCGCCAGTATCCCCGCGTCGCCACTCACGTCCAAATCGAAATTCACGAGGAAGGCAGCGACGTTCCCATGCGCCTGGAAACAACAGACCTCAGTCGCGGAGGGTGTTACGTCCAGTTGCTCATTCCGCTCTCCGTCGGCCTTCGAGTTCGCCTTACTCTCTGGCTCGACGGCTATCCCGCTGTGATTCACGGCCTGGTGGTCACTCGCCATCCTCAGTACGGCAACGGCATCATGTTTGTGGATTTCGAAGGCGAGGCCGACCAACTCCTGAAACGCTATTTGGAAGTTGCATCCCAGGTTTGAACGGACAAGGTTTAAACAGGCTTTCCCATGCGGACAATCGGCAATGTGAGCCCGTCGCCGAGCGGAACCTCAGATCTATCCAATTCCGTGTATCCCTTCGCGCGATAAAACGGAACTCCCGTCAGCGTTGCGCCCATTTCCAGCCGCGTAAATCCAGCCGCTGTGGCCGCTCTTTCGCAAGCTTCGAGAATCATTCCGCCAATCCCGCGCCGCGCCCACTCCGGATGCACAAAGAACGCCCGAATCTTCGCCGCATCCGTCTTCGGATCCAGCAACGAATCCTCCCGCCCCGCAAACTGATCCCCGCCGTACAAAGTCTTGCGTCTGCTCCACCCGCCGCAGCCCACCAGCACCGTTGCCCCAGCAGGTCCCGTCTCTTCCGCCGCGAAGTAAGTCCCATCCGCGATCAGTTGCGTGTCCACGCCATACACCGTGCGCAGCGCCTGCTCCAATTGCGCCGGAGAATAGTCCCCCGCCTGCAATCCGCGCACCGACGCCCCAATCAGCTCTAGCAGCGCAGCAACCTCACGCGCCCGCGCCAGACGAATCTGAATATTCATGACGGAAGGAAATTACTGATGGCTGACGGCTGATGGCTGATGGCTAGCGCGGCACTCCGCGCACCCGCAAACCTCGCGCAGATAAAACCACGAATAAATCCCGAGATCGTGCTTATCGTTCCAGGAGAATTTCAGCGCATACTTGCCCACTGCCTCGGCCGCCAACGCCTTCACCAGCGGCTTGAACATCGGCAGCGCGCCGGGAGCCAGTTTGGCAGGCTCGCCCGCCTTGCGCCCCGCTTTCGTGCGCTCATCTTCGCAGAGTGCGCAGGGACAAGCGTCCCGCAAAAACGGAAACGTGTAGGCCGACCGGTGACCATCCTTCCACTCGATCTCCATCCCCGTGCCGGTCGTCAAATGAATGACAACCGATTTAGGATCGTTCCCCACCCGAGGAGTGAAATCCGGCAGCGCCATGAATTTCAGTATCGCACGGGACAGAGTGCGCAAACCTGGCTAGAACATATGACGGAATCCCCAAAACAAAAATCCCGCCAGCATCATCGAAGCAGGCAGCGTCAGCACCCACGCCATCGCCAGGTTGCGCACAGTCGACCACTGCAGCCCCGAGTGATTCGCCGCCATCGTGCCCGCTATGCCCGATGACAGCACATGCGTCGTACTGACCGGAAGCCCAAACCAATCGGCCGCTCCGATGGTAAACATGGCGGTGATTTCAGCGGCTGCTCCCTGCCCATACGTCAGATGTTCCTTGCCAATCTTTTCGCCCACCGTCACCACGATCCGTTTCCATCCCACCATCGTGCCCAGGCCGAGCGCCATGGCAACCGCAACCTTCACCCATCCTGGAATGAACCGCGTGGCCGCATCGACGTGCTTCTTGTAATTGTTCAGCCCCTCCCAATCGGACGCCGAAATCACCGGCTGCCCGCTCTTCTTCATCAGCCGCAGCGCTTCGCTCGCGATATACATGTCGTTGCGGAAATTCCGAACCCGGTCATTCGGAACCTTCGACATCTCTCCGAACAACGCCGTCTCGTTGCCGATGCCACTCACCAGTTGCCGCAGCGCCAGCATCGTGTTCGGAGTGAATTGCTTGGTCCGGATGTAGTCGGTAACTTCCTCGCGATCGTCTCCGATCACGGCATCCGGCGTCACGTAGTTCGACAAAATTCCCGCGGCCTGTTGCGACACCGCAATGAAGTCGTCGGAATCCTTACGAGTAATCGCATGATTCAGAGCGTAAGCGGTCGGGACGGTCCCGACGAGAATCAGCATGATCAAGCCCATTCCCTTTTGCCCGTCGTTCGATCCGTGCGCAAAACTCACGCCGGTGCAGGTCAACAAGAGAAGCGAACGAATCCAAAAAGGAGGCGGTTCCGTTCCCACCGGAGCCTCATACAACGCCCGGTTCTTGATCACCGCCTTCATCAGATACAAAAGAAGGAACGCACAAACAAATCCCACCAGCGGAGACAAGAGCAGCGACTTGCCGATATTCGTGGCCTGCCCCCAATCCACGCCACTGGTGCCGGTTTTCGGGGACATCAGTTGATTCGCGATGCCCACCCCGATAATCGATCCAATCAGCGTGTGCGAACTCGATGCGGGCAGCCCGAAATACCATGTGCCGAGATTCCAAATGATCGCCGCGACCAGCAAGGCGAAGACCATGGCGAATCCCGCCTGGCTTCCGACCTGCAAAATCAACTCCACCGGCAGCAGAGAAATAATTCCGAAGGCTACCAGGCCACTCGAAGTAAGGACGCCGAGAAAATTCCAGAATCCCGACCACACCACCGCAATATGCGGCTCCAGTGAATGCGTGTAGATGACGGTTGCGACCGCATTCGCGGTGTCATGAAACCCATTTACGAACTCAAATCCCAAGGCAACCGCCAGCGCCAGCCCCAACAAAAGGTAGGGCATGACTGATCCCGCATGTACCGTCGAAAGGTCGGAGAGCAGATGGGCAGCGGAATAAATGATGCCAATCAGCAGCACCACCCCAAATGCCAACATCCCAAGCTTCCCCGGACTCCGATTCAGTTTCGCTTCCAGCACAGGCGTAGCGGTAGCCATGTCGTTCGCTCCCAAGATGAGGTTGGGAAACTATAAGGAAGGATTGTTAACCGAGTGTGAAAACGGCTTTAGTGGCGGCGTCCAATGAGTGTGTTGAAGAATGTCTTTTGCGGAAGGCGAAGTAGTTTTGAAGCAGCGGCATAAAACTCTGGCGGTTTACATACGAAGATCTACCTTGAATTTTGGTGAATTTTCTCAGAGGTTCAGTCTCAGGAGTCTTGCTGCCATCTTATACTCTGCGATGCGCTTAGCCCGCGCAGCTTTTCTTTGATCCCCGCTCGGATCAAAGATACTGATAACCACAAAGAAAATGGCAACAAATATGGCGAAAAATATGGCCATAAATCGGGCGGCTTCCATGTCAGTCTCCTACGAAAAGTCTACACCTTCCAAAACTCGGACGGGAACACTCGACGCTACCGAGTTTCCACTGCGCTTTTCGCGACAGGCCAGCAGCAGAAAGCCGCGAAACGGCGCGACCACTTGGGTTTGCGAAGTTCCAACGATAGGCGAGAAAACGCGCATTGGCATTCTATTTGCAATCATCTCGATTGACATAATAGACATGATCGCAGCCCGCAAATTCCCTCCCCGCTCTTGATGGATAGCTCAGTGTGTCAATGGATGGGTAGACCGAGATGCTTACCGGTCGCCGCCTTCCCACCTTCCGCTCCAGTGGTCGTTGCCGTTACCCCAGTCGCCACGGCCCCATCCGCGAAACTGCGCGCCGTCGATGACGCTGCCCTCACGATACTCAAACATCTGTTCGCGCCCATTCGGACCGCGGGCATAAATTCGCAGCGTCTTCACGACACCCGGATCGGGATCGACGCCAAAGGTGCCGTTGCCCATGCGGAAGAGGCGATCCTGTCGCGCCGCCTCGCGTAGCCGTTGCGTCACATCCACGTGGTGGGGACCGCTTCCATATTGCGCGCTCAGAATCACGTAATCTCCCGCGTCGCCGCCGCCGTTCCAGTTCCCGCTCCAGCCACTTCCCCACTCCCCGCGTCCCCAGCCGCGAAACTGCGCGCCATCGATCACGCTGCCTTCGCGATATTCAAACATGCGCTCCTGCCCGTTCGGTCCGCGGGCAAAAATTCGCAGTGTTTTGACAACACCCCGATCCGGATCGACTCCGAACGTCCCATTGCCCATGCGAAACAGGCGATCCCGGCGAGCCGCTTCCCGCAAGCGGTCGGTGACGTCAACATGGTGGCGCTCGGTGCCGTACTGCGCGCTCAGAATTACATAGTCGCCGGCATCACGGTCCTGGGCGGCGGCGATCCGCGGCAGAATGGATATTGCCATCAGCAAGAAAACCGTAACTGTGGTTCGAGACATGAGATTCTCTCCTAGGAAAGTTGCAGATCCAGACGAGTGCAATGTGCGCTCATCTATCCTATAAGAAACGATCCTATAGGGAACAATCAAGCCATGGACACCGCTCGCATCGCGACCCTGCTCGCGCCATTCCTGGCGAAGCCCCTCTCTCCGTCGCAACTCGGTCAGATATCGACCTACATCGATTTGCTGCTGCGCTGGAATGCGCGGATGAACCTGACAGCCATCCGGAACGAAGAAGAGATCGTAACCCGTCATTTTGGGGAATCGTTGTTCCTAGCCGGGCATGTGCTAAGAAACGATTCGGCCGAGTCGGAGTCTCCACGCTCTCGCGCGGGTGATCTCTCTCAGTTCCACTTGGGCGAGCCCCTTCGCGTCGCCGACATCGGCTCCGGTGCCGGATTCCCCGCGATCCCCCTGAAAATCTGGTCTCCCGCAATCGATCTAACCCTGATCGAGTCCAACCACAAGAAGGCCACGTTCCTTCGCGAGCTTGCCCGGGCGCTGGCGATGAAGGGCGTAGAAGTAAGGACCGAACGCGCCGAGACCCTGGCCGACGACCCATCCTTCCCCCGAACCCAACTAGTAACCCTCCGAGCCGTGGAACACTTCGAAGCGATCCTTCCGCAGGCGGAAGCACTCTTAGCCCCGGACGGCACCTTGGCACTCCTCATCGGGTCAGCCCAGCTTCCGCCCCTAAACCGTCTTACCCGACTGACCTGGAACGCCCCAATCCCAGTCCCCCAGTCCGAAACACGTGTGTTGTCGATCGGGGTAAGGCAGTAACAGTGGGAAAGTTACGGAGTTATAGTGGGTAAAGTGGAAAATAAATACCGAATCGTCCTGATAAATATGATAAAAAGTGGGACATAGTTGTAAAACGTCTCACTATGAGACGACAAGCTGGAGCGATGTTCCACGTGGAACACAGTAGCAATCCCCGAATTTCAAGCTTGCCTACAAAGTCGACCCCACCCCGATGTTCCACGTGGAACACTAGCCCGCCGTTCCACGCTCCCCGAAGGCCCTCCAGACCGCATGTTCCACGTGGAACACTCCCACAAGTTGCACCATAAACTGGCATTGATTTCAGCAATACTTTGGAATATTCTCCGCCCAATACCGAAAAACTAAAATCATGGGACGCGTAATCGCAGTCGCAAACCAGAAGGGCGGCGTCGGCAAGACCACGACCGCCATTAACCTAGCTGCATCCCTCGCCGCCGCCGAAGTCAACACTCTGCTCGTAGACTGCGATCCGCAGTCGAACTCAACCAGCGGACTCGGGCTGGTCAAGAATCCAGAACGCATCAGCGTCTACGACGTGCTCATGGGAGCGGCCTCCGCCGAGGAGGCTCTCCAGCTTACTGAGCTCGAGCAGTTGTGGCTGATCCCCTCCCACAAGAACCTGATCGGCGCCAACATCGAGCTGGTTTCGGCAGAGCGGCGGGAATACCGTCTGCGCGACGCGCTTCTCCCCCTGCTGGATCGGTTTCAGTTCATCGTGCTCGATTGCCCTCCGGCGCTCGACCTTCTAACCCTGAACGCGCTGGTTGCAGCCGAGGGGGTCTTGATCCCGATGCAGGCCGAGTACTTCGCGCTCGAAGGCGTCTCCGAGCTCCTCGACACGATCGAGAGGATTCGGGTTGAGCTGAATCCCGGGCTGGCGGTAGAGGGCGTCGTCCTGACCATGTACGACGAGCGCACCAATCTGGCGCAGCAGGTCTCGGATGAGCTGAAGAAATACTTTGGCGACAAGCTCTGCACCACAACGATTCCGCGGAATATAAGGCTGGCGGAGGCCCCCAGCCACGGGCAGCCGGCGCTGCTGTATGACGTGCGCTCGCGGGGGGCGGAGAGCTACATCCGTCTGGCCAAGGAGATTCTGGACCGGCGCGCGGCCTTGGAGAGCGGATCCGGGGAAGCGGCGTAGTGGCGGGTATTCGAATCTTCGAAAACGCATGCGGACTCCAAGCAGTCCTTCGCTTCTTTCAGGATGACAATTCCTCTTTGTCGTTCTATTTCTTATAGCTATAATTCTACAGATGGAGATTGCTGAATGAGTACATCGAATGCCGCGGCGGATCGGCCGGTGAAGCCGGCAGAGAAACTCCACGAAAAGCTGGCGGAGAAGCGCCGGGCTTTGGGGCGGGGCTTGGAATCTCTATTGCCGGGGCCGCGTGCCGTCGCGCCACCTACCCCCGTCGTTCCACAAAATGCGCGGAGAGACGGGGCGCTGCCTTCCTCGTCTTCGCCAGCGGTATCGGCTGCGCCGATGGATGTCTCTTCAACCGAGAACGGATCCGGAGCAGCAGTTGGAGAGGTCGTTGGCACGACAACTCCGGCGACATTGGAGTCTGTGCAGGCGTCGGCGGAATCGATTGCCGACGGCGCGGTGTTTCAGCTCGATCTCGACCAGATCGACCTCAATCCGTATCAGACGCGAACGGAGTTCGAGCCGCGCGCGATGAACGATCTCGCGGGATCGATCCAGATGCAGGGCGTGCTGCAGCCGATCGTGGTCCGGCCCCAGCGAATCGAGCGGCGCCGTCCCGATGGTAAGGAGCGGTTCATTCTGATTCTGGGGGAACGGCGTTATCGCGCGTCGAAGCTGGTGGGGAAGACGACGATCCCCGCGATCCTGAAGCGCGTTTCGGAGCAGCAAGCCGCGGAGATGACGCTGGTCGAGAATCTGCAGCGGCAAGATCTCGACTGTCTGGATCAGGCGTCGGCCTTTGCCAAGCTCGCGACCGAATTCAAGATGACGCAGGAAGACATCGGCAAGCGCGTTGGCGTGTCGCGCGAGCAGGTATCGAACTACCTGCGTTTGCTGCGCTTGCCCCCGGAAGTGCAAACCATGCTGCGCCAGAAAGAACTCACGTTCAGCCACGCGCGTCTGCTGCTCTCGTTGAATGACGAAGCGCAGATTTCGAAGGTAGCGCGAGTGGTGATTGCGAAGAAGATGTCGGTGGCCCTGCTCGAAGAGATGGTGGTCGACAGCCACGCTCCCAACGGAGACGCGAGTGAGCCGAAACGGGGCGCGGGACGGTGGGTCGATCCCAACGTGAAGGCCGCCCAGCGCAGCCTCGAGGCCATACTGGGGATGAAAGTGAATATTCGCGACCGCCGCGGACAGGGGAAGATCACGATCGAGTACGGGACACTGGAAGATTTCGATCGTGTGGTGGGGATGTTGAAGGGGAACTAGGTTGCAGTGGGCAGTGGGCGGTGGCCAGTCAAACGGTTCTCAGCGCGGGGAGAACCTTAGGAGTAACAAGTGGGACGCGAGTCGGGAATGGAAGCTCCTTTTGTTGGGGAGACGGGACCGGTGAGGGTGAAATTTCAGGGGAGTGGGCGCAGGAAATCAAGCGCCGTCCGGTCGAGAGCCTTGGCGCAGTCGAGAACCCACTCATTCGCAAAGAACGCGAATGAGTGGGGCACCCGCATTGTCTTGGGCACCCGGCCTGTGCGTTCGAAAATAAAATGGACAAGGCGGCTCGGCATAAACAGTGTTACGACGCCGCGGGTTGGTCGAACGCTCCGTGGTTGACCCTAGCCAATTGCGAACGCAAGTGCTTGTTTAGCCACTAACGCTCGCGTACTCGGGCGGAGGAGGAATCATGAGCTTGTGGAACAGAATTTTAGTGGCGGCGGTCATGAGTTGGGCTTGCTCTGTGACTTTAGGACTGCTCTTCGCTATCGTCCTTTCCGAAAATCACTCGCCGAGGGACCTGTTGCTACCGGGTGTCGTTCCGGCTACTCTCATCGGTAGCACGATAGTGGCAATTGCGATAACGCCGGTGGCAATCTGGTCCGTGAGAACGGGAACAAGGAACTTGTGGCTCTATGGGCCGATTCTCTGGATCACATTAGCCGCTTACGTTGTTTTTGCAATACCGCGAGCTGGCCACTACGGTCAATATGGTCTGCTCTTCTTGGCT